>JANNOR010000032.1:0-55177 GCA_031399265.1 Cyanobacteria bacterium SOY_34_metabat_3
TTATTTGATCGTTCGATCTAACCGCAAAACAATAATACCAGTTCAAAAAAAGAATGCAGCTCCTGCCAAGCTCCAAAGCCTTAGATCGTCAGTCATTCTTAATTTAAAATATAAAACCTAAAACCTAAAATGGTATAACTCATGTTAATATAACGAAATTCACCATTCCTCGTGGACTGCCAAACTCATCGCCAGCTTGAATCATGGATAGTTTTCTACCACTTGCCTACTTTCAAAACCAATTTCTCCCCTTTACCGACGCCAAAATCTCCATCGCCACCCATGCGCTGCACTACGGAACCGGAGTTTTAGGCGGGTTGCGGGGAATTCCCGACCCCCAAAATGGCGATCGAATATTGCTATTTAGATTAGACCGCCACTGTCAAAGATTAAGTCAAAGTGCGGGCTTCCTCCACTGTGATTTGCCAGCCGAAAAGATTCAACAAATAATTATTGATTTTGTCCAAAAAAATCAGCCTACAAAATCATTTTATATCCGTCCTTTTGTCTATACATCCAGTTTAGGAATTGCCCCGAGACTCCACAACGTAGAAACCGACTTTTTCGTCTACGGATTAGAACTATCCGACTATTTGCCCAAAGAAGGAGTCAACTGTAGAATTAGCTCTTGGTATCGCCAAGAAGACCGCAGTTTACCCTTAAGAGGTAAAATTAGCGGCGCTTACATTACCTCAGCCTTAGCCAAAACAGAAGCAGTAGAATCCGGCTTCGACGAAGCTATCATGATGAACACTCAGGGAAAAGTCAGCGAAGCTTCAGGAATGAACATATTTGTCGCCAGAAACGGTAAATTAATTACTCCCGGTTTCGATCAAGATATTCTCGAAGGAATTACCAGAGACAGCGTAATTACCATCGCCAGAGACTTGGGGATTGAAGTTGTAGAAAGACCAGTTGACAAATCAGAACTATTGATTGCAGACGAGATTTTTCTGTGCGGAACCGCCGCCAAAGTTACGCCAATTAACCGAATAGAAAACTATCAATTGCCGAAAAACCGACCCATCACTGAAAAGATTTTGGACAAACTGACGGGAATTATCGAAAATCGCGACAGCAATTACAAAGACTGGGTATTTCCGATCGATCTAAATTAATATTGTAGGGTGCGTCAGTTTAGCAATTATCGATCGTCACTGAAAATCTCTCTCTGACGCACCCTACTCCTACAAACCTGCTTCACTCGCACAAAGCAGCCGCATGATGGCGAATGTGCTCCTCCATAAAACTCGCGATAAAATAATAGCTGTGATCGCAACCTTCCTGCATCCTTAAAACTAGCGGCTGTCCCACTTTTGCACAAGCCTCCGCGAACACTTCCGGCAACAACTGCCCGTCAGCAAGATATGAATCTGCTGTCCCACAATCAATTAAAATCGTCCGATTATATTGCGCTTTCAGCACTAATTCACTCGCATCCCAAGCCCTCCAAATCTCTTTGTCGCCACCGAGATAGTTAGCGAATATTTTTTGTCCCCAAGGGCAGCGGACGGGCGCGCAAATGGGCGCAAAAGCGGAAACTGAAAGATAGCGATCGCCATTTTTTAACGAGCAAATTAAAGCACCGTGTCCGCCCATCGAATGACCGAAAATTCCCTGTTTTTCCGGTATCGCTGGGAAATTTTCGGCGATTAGATTCGGCAATTCATCAACAACATAACTATACATTTGATAGTGAGAATTCCAAGGTGCAACTGTCGCATCAACATAAAAACCCGCACCGCTTCCCAAATCCCAATTGTCGTCTTCTCCAGGAATACCCGTATTGCGCGGGCTAGTGTCGGGCGCAACCAGCATTAACCCGTATTTTGCTGCAAATTGCTGCGCCCCAGCTTTTGCCATAAAGTTTTCTTCTGTGCTGGTTAATCCTGATAGAAAATACAGGATTGGTACGGGTTTGTTTTGGGCTTGGGGCGGCTGGTAGACGGCGAATTTCATTTCGCTATTACAGGTGGTGGATTGATGGCTGTAAAAGCCGAGTTTACCGCCGAAGCTTTTATGTTCTTTGTGCTGTTTGAGAGTTTTTGACACCGCAACTTACCAAATTACTAAAGATCGGATTGGATTTTTTAACCGCAGAGGGCGCAGAGGGCGCAGAGGAAGAGAGGAAAGAGAGAATAGCTTTCTTTCAAAATGTCAAGACTGTGCGAATTGATTCGCCTTTGTGCATTAAATCGAAAGCTTTGTTAATTTGCTCGATCGGCATTACGTGACTTACCAGGCTGTCAATGTCGATTTTACCATCCATGTACCAGTCTACAATCTTCGGAACATCAGTCCTGCCTTTGGCGCCACCAAATGCCGTGCCTTTCCAAACTCTACCAGTTACTAATTGAAATGGGCGGGTACTAATTTCTTGGCCGGCTCCGGCTACTCCGACAATTACGCTCACGCCCCAGCCTTTGTGACAGCATTCTAGAGCTTGCCGCATCACATTAACGTTGCCGATACATTCAAAACTGTAATCGGCTCCACCTTTGGTTAAATCTACTAAATAAGGCACTAAATCGCCTTCGACTTCGCGGGGATTGACGAAGTGAGTCATGCCGAATTTTTCTGCCATTTCTCGCTTGTCGGGATTCAAGTCTACGCCGACAATCATGTTAGCTCCCACCATGCGGGCGGCTTGAATTACATTCAAACCCACGCCGCCTAAACCGAAAACTATTACATTAGAACCGGGTTCTACTTTTGCGGTATTGATGACAGCGCCGATGCCGGTTGTTACGCCGCAGCCTATCAAACAAACTTTATCAAAAGGAGCGTCATCGCGAATTTTTGCTACCGCAATTTCTGGCAATACTGTATAATTAGCAAAGGTAGAAGTTCCCATGTAATGGTAAAGTTTCTGCCCGTCTATGGAAAATCTGCTCGTGCCGTCGGGCATCACTCCCTGGCCTTGAGTCACGCGAATTGCTTGACATAGATTAGTTTTGCGGCTCAAACAATATTCGCAGTTGCGGCATTCGGGAATGTAGAGAGGAATTACCCGATCGCCCTTTTTGACACTCGTCACTCCCGCCCCAACATCTGCGACAATCCCGGCTCCCTCGTGGCCTAAAATTGTCGGAAACAAGCCTTCGGGATCGGCGCCGGAAAGAGTATAAGCATCAGTGTGACAAACACCCGTTGCTTTAATTTCGACCAAAACTTCTCCAGCCTGTGGCCCATCCAGCTCAACCGTTTCAATGCTCAAAGGTTGACCGGCACTGCGAGCAACTGCTGCTTTTACTTTCATGCTTTTCCCCTGCGATTGATTAGTCAATTGACCCGTCAATATGTATTGTATTACTTAATGTCAAAATTATCGTAAATCATGTCAAAATTAATTGTAATTACCGGAGTCAGTCGCGGTCTCGGTCTGGCGATGACCGAAAAGTTTATTGAATTGGGACATACAGTTATAGGATGCGCCCGTTCGCACGGAGCGGTGGAAAAACTCAAACATAAATATAGTGCGCCTCACCATTTTACTTGCTTGGATGTCGCAAAGGACGATCGAGTAAAAGATTGGGCAACAGGAATTCTGGCAAAGCAGCAACCGCCAGATTTGCTCATTAACAATGCAGCTATAACTAATTATCTCGCGCCTCTGTGGAATATCAGTAACGAAGAATTTTCAGAGGTGATTGATGTTAATATTAAAGGAACGGCTAATATAATTCGCCACTTTGTCCCGGCAATGATTGCGAAAAAAAGTGGCATAATTGTCAATTTTAGTTCGGGTTGGGGAAGGTCAACTTCGCCGGAAGTCGCACCATATTGTGCTTCTAAATGGGCGATCGAAGGACTTACGCGCTCGCTCGCACAAGAACTGCCCCGAGGTATGGCAGCAATTCCTTTAAATCCCGGGATAATTCACACGGATATGCTGGAAATTTCTTTCGGAAAACAGGCAGAAAGTTACACATCAATCAAAGCGTGGGTGCAAAAAGCAGTTCCGTTTATACTGAAATTGAAACCTTCAGATAACGGCGTGCCAATGACCGTTCCTGGATAATATAGCAACAGGAAGCAGGATTCGCAAACATCTCTTTTTTATTCCCCTCTGCGCCCTCTGCGCCCTCTGCGGTTAAATAAACAAATCTCAGAAATAACATAAAATTACCGTATTTTCAACTCAAATTCTTTCCCAAAATAGCTACTGTGAACTTGCCATTAACTCCGCCCTCGCAAACCCAAACCCGCAAAGCAGATCACATCCGAATCTGCCTCGAAGAAGACGTACAATTTCGCGAAACTACCAGCGGACTCGAACACTACCGTTTTACTCACTGCTGTTTACCAGAGCTCGATCGCGCTGAAGTCGATTTAACATCCACATTTCTCGGCAAAAAACTAGCCGCACCCCTGCTAATTTCCTCGATGACCGGCGGCACAGAATTAGCCCAGACAATCAATTACAGGCTCGCCGAGGTCGCTCAAGAGTACAAACTAGCAATGGGAGTCGGTTCCCAGCGCATAGCCGTCGAAAATCCTCAACTAGCCGCTACATTTGCCGTCCGACGCTATGCTCCAGATATTCTGCTATTTGCCAATATCGGAGCTGTTCAATTAAACTACAATTACGGTTTAGAAGAGTGTCAAAAAATCATCGATCTTCTTGAAGCAGATGCCCTAATTTTGCACCTCAATCCACTCCAAGAGTGCGTTCAAACTGAAGGCGATACTAACTTTAAAGGATTGCTAGATAAAATTGCAAAATTGTGCGGTAAATTACCAGTACCAGTCATTGCAAAAGAAGTTGGTAACGGTATTTCTGGCAAGATGGCACAGAAATTGATCGCAGCAGGGGTAGCTGCGATCGACATTGCCGGGGCCGGAGGCACTTCTTGGGCAAAAATAGAAGGAGCACGAGCTGGAGATGGCAAGCAGCGCAGGCTGGGCGCAACCTTTGCCGACTGGGGAATACCAACAGCCGAGTGCATTGTCAGCACCCGCGCCGCAGCCCCGGATGTTCCCCTGATTGCCTCTGGAGGCTTGCAAAACGGCTTGGATGCAGCCAAAGCCCTCGCCCTCGGTGCGGATGTGGCGGGACTGGCGCGGCCGTTTCTGCAAGCCGCAGCAGAATCGGAATCAGCCACAGCAGGGCTGGCTGAGGTTTTGATTGCAGAGATTGCTACAGTTCTTTTCTGCACTGGCTGCGCCAACCTCGACGAGTTAAAACATTCTGAGGTTTTGGAAAGGCTAAGATAGAAGAATGTCAGTTAACAGTTAACAGTTAACAGTTAACAATGCCCAATTACAAATTATCTAAATGAAAGATTTCCTAAAATATACTTGTGCAAGTTTGCTGGGAACCTTCCTAGGATTGCTGCTGCTGGGTAGCATCGGATTGGGGGGACTGGTACTGCTAATTGCTGTCGCGGCATCGTCGTCTAAAGATTCAGGCCCGCAAGTTAAAGATAAGTCTGTATTGGTATTAGACCTTTCTTTAAATATTACCGACAGCAAACCAAACCGCAGCACTAGCGCGGCGATTCAAGATGTGCTTTCGGACGAATCCGGCGATGCTGTGACGCTGCGGACTGTTTTAGACGCGATCGACTCTGCGAAAAAAGACCCCAAAATCGTTGGTATTTATCTCGAAGGTAGCTCGGATTCCAGCAGCAGCGGGTTTGCCAATCTCAAAGAAGTTCGATCGGCATTACAGCGTTTCCGAGATACCAAAAAACCAATTTTTGCTTACCAAATGGACTGGAATGAGCGAGATTATTACCTCGGTTCAGTTGCAAATACAATTGCTGTCAATCCTTACGGATCTGTAGAAATCAACGGTTTTAGCAGTCAATCAATGTTTTTGACTGGTGCCTTGGAAAAATATGGCGTGGGAGTGCAAGTGACTCGCGTCGGCAAATACAAGTCAGCCGTTGAACCGTTTTTGCTCAAAAAAATGAGTCCCGAAAATCGCCAGCAAACTCAAAAATTGCTCGGAGATATGTGGGGAGAATACCTGAAAACTATCGGCCCCAACCGCAAATTGACCGTTCCGCAACTGCAAGCGGTTGCTGATAATGGCGGAACTTTGATGGCTGACGAAGCCCTCAAAAGTAAGTTAGTTGATAAAGTTGTATATTTTGACGAAATCGCAACTGAACTCAAAAAACTCACAGGAACAGATATCGAAAACAAATCTTTCAAGCAAATTAATGTGAAAAACTACGCGAGAGTTGCTGAGGATAACAAGTCAAATCGCGCTAACAAGAAAAACCAGATTGCTGTACTTTACGCTGAGGGAGAAATTGTAGACGGGGAAGGAGGCCCAACTCAAGTCGGAGGCGATCGCATCGCTCAAGAATTGCGGAAAATCCGAGAAGATGACGACGTAAAAGCGGTAGTTTTGCGCGTCAACAGTCCTGGAGGCAGCGTCACCGCTTCTGAAGTCATCGGGCGCGAAGTGGCGCTGACTGGCAAAAAGAAACCAGTTATCGTTTCGATGGGCAATTTGGCAGCATCCGGCGGTTATTGGATTTCGATGGGCTCCCGCAAAATCTTTGCCGAAGCAAATACGATTACTGGTTCGATCGGCGTTTTTGGAATGTTGTTCAACGCCGAAAAGTTGGCTGCTAACAACGGCTTGACTTGGGACGTAGTTAAAACGGCCCGCTTTGCAGATATTAACACGGTTTCCCGCCCGAAAAATCCTCAAGAATTGGCGAATATTCAGAGGATAGTCGATCGCATTTACGATCGATTTATCACCAAAGTCGCCGACTCCCGCAAACTGCCAAAAAATAAGGTGCAAGAAATTGCTCAAGGCAGGGTTTGGTCTGGTACTGCCGCCAAACAGTTGGGTTTAGTCGATGAAATCGGCGGGCTTGAAGATGCGATTAGAGAGGCAGCAAAGCAAGCTAAACTCGGCGACGATTGGCAGTTGGAAGAGTATCCAAAAAGTCGCAGTTTGGAGGAGCGAATTTTGGAAAAATTTTCAGGCGTTCATGTTTTGAAACCAGCCACCAAACTCGACCCGCTAACGGCCGAAGTTAAGAAAATGCAGGATGAATTAGCTGTTGTCAAGTCAATGAACGATCCGCAAGGAGTTTATGTTCGTTTGCCTTTCAATTTGCGGATTGATTAATTGAGTTAGATCAATTCCGACTGCGCCGGAATCATATAGAGGACACGGCAATGCCGTTTTCTTACAGCGACCGATTCAAAGCTGAAAAACCCGGTTTCTTCAAGAAACCGGGTTTATGAATACCCTAAAGGTTGATCGGCTGGGAATCGGCAATATTTGTTATGCTGCACGCTGAGTCAACAATCCCCAGACAAAAAGTACCACGATCGCACCAATGACTGCAAAAGCTATGCTGGGTAGAGTCAATGCTCCGAAGGAAGCTCCCGCGCTAGTCCCCACAAAGGTTTGACCTAAATAACCTCCCACCAGCGCGCCGATAATTCCTAAAACTGTTGTGGCAATAAAACCGCCACCTTGAGTTCCCGGATAAATGGCTTTGGCGATCGCGCCGGCAATCAGTCCTAAAACAATCCAAGCAATAATTCCCATTTTTCTTTCTCCTGAGTTCTTAACTGTTTCTGGTGCCTTGTCTTATGTTCTAAGAATAACAACCGCTATCGGGTGCTTACCTCTACCGTAGGGAAGAACCGAGAGTGGTAGAATTTCTGAGGAATCGTCGGAATTAGAGGGTTTTTAATATCTCCAAAGAGTTAACCCAATTTTTGAGGGGAAGAAAGGTACTTATGCTCAAGGCAAAAGGGAAATCGAAGAAATTTTCTGGGACTTTTTGGGTTTTACTGGTAAAAAAAATTACAATAATTCTGTGAAATAAGGAAAGTTTGCGCCCGATGGATCTGACTCTGTGCACGATCGTGAAGAATGAAGAAGCAACCCTGCTGCAGACTTTGGACAGCGTTAAGGGTGTTGTTGACGAAATAGTGGTAGTGGATACGGGCTCGGGCGATCGCACCCGTGAAATTGCCCGCGATTTTGGGGCGAGGGTTTATGAATTTGAATGGTGCGACGACTTCGCAGCAGCGCGCAACGAGTCTCTGAAGCACGCCCGGGGCGACTGGATTTTGGTGTTGGATGCCGATGAGGTGCTGGTACCGGAGATTGTACCTCAGATCCAGCAGGCAATTAAGGGCGATCGGCTGCTGTTAATCAATCTGATCCGTCAAGAAATCGGTGCATCTCAATCTCCCTATTCCTTGGTGTCGCGCTTGTTTCGCAATCGCCCCGACATCCGCTTTTCTCGCCCTTACCACGCAATGGTAGACGACAGCGTAGCTGAGATTTTGCAGAGGGAACCAAAATGGAAAATAGCTTCTCTCCCTGATGTGGCGATTTTGCACTCGGGCTATCACAAAGATGCGATCGCCGCAAAAGGTAAATTCCAAAAAGCTCAAGCTGCGATGGAACGCTATATAGCTTACTACCCAAACGATGCTTATGCTTGCAGCAAATTAGGCGCTTTGTACGTAGAAAGCGGGCAACTTGGGCGGGGAATTAATTTATTAACCAAAGGCTTAACTGCGGCGGCAATTGATGCTTCTGTTATTTACGAACTCAACTATCATTTAGGAATTGCTTACCGCCAGCAGCAGCAATTTGCCCAAGCAAAAGAACACTATCAAGCGGCAATTAATACAAACGTGTTCCCAGCGCTCAAATTAGGTGCTTACAATAATTTGGGCAATTTGCTCAAAGATGAAGGAGATTTGAAATCTGCTGAAAAAGCTTACAAAGCAGCGTTAAAAATCGATCCCAATTTTGCAGCAGGTCACTATAATTTAGGACTGACGTTAAAAGCAGCCGGCAATTTAGCAGATGCGATCGCCTATTACCGACAAGCAATTAAAATCGCTCCCGAACACGCCGAAGCCCATCAAAATTTGGCAGTAGCTTTGCTAAAAATTGGCAAAATGCCAGAGAGTTTAGCAGAATTCAAAAGGGCGATCGCCCTTCACGAACAGCACCGCCCCTTTGAAGCAGAACGCCTGCGGCGGGGACTGCAAGAAATGGGTTTAATGTAAACTTGTTACCAAGTAATTGGTAGGGGCAACCACGGGGGATTGCCCCTCGAAACGGACGGGGCAACCACGGGGGCATTACCCATACAAACTGTAAAAAATACTACTAAAATCAAGCAATTATCTCTACTTTGCCGCTATCCAAATCGTAACGCCCTCCAACAACTTTAAGCTTGCCCGCTTTCACAGCTTCAGCTAAAATAGGCGAGGCTAATTTTAAATTATTTACGTTCATTTTCACATTAGCTCTCACTGCGTTATCCCAGGCATCGCCCCACCGATTTTTTGTAGCATCAACTGCCGGTTTAATCGCCGCCACCAAAGTGCTAATGTGTCCCGGCACAGCTTTGCCATCTAAAGCTGCTTTAACAGCACCGCAGCGTTCGTGACCCAGAATTACTAATAGCGGCACGCCTAATTCTACTGCGGCATATTCCATATTGCCGAGCACCACATCGTCGATAAAATTTCCTGCTACTCGAATATCAAATAAATCGCCCAATCCTTGATCGAAAATAATTTCGGGTGTTACCCGCGAATCAGAACAGCCGAGGATGGTGGCAAACGGATGCTGACCCTGTGCTACTTCTACAATTCGCGATCGGGCTTGATCGGGAAAAGTCCGTTTTTGCTGAATGTAGCGTCGATTCCCCTCCATCAATTTCTTGAGAGCACCGTTGGGAGTAATTTGTGAGGTTGGCTCTGCATTTGCGGCTTGCGCTTGTAAAAGCTCTGGTGCAATGCTTGCCGCCAGTATCCCTGCACCAGCGATCAACATTAGATTGCGTCGCGAAATCATGCCGGTTCTTTCGCTTTCAGTCATTGCTTGCAACTCGGTTCAAATTCTTGTACCCATCAGCATAATATCTACCATAACCTCAGCCAGACTTCTTTAGTTTTTCTTTATAAGTAGCTGGGGTAAAATTTAAACTTCAAAAAAGTTGCCCTTTTTTATTTCATAAAGTCAACGGCGGTTATCCTTCTGCCTGCGCCGACTGCTATAATGTATCCAAAACGACAATTATTTATAAATGACTCGAAATGTCTTACGTCGCCAGCATTCATATCTATCCGGTCAAGTCCCTTGACGGCATAGCGGTCAGTCAAGCAACTATTCTTGCCAGCGGAGCTTTAGAAGGCGATCGCTCCTTAGCAATCTGCAATGAAGCAGGAGAATTTGTTAACACTAAGCACAACAGCGGAGTCCATTTTCTGCGTTTATCATTTGACATTAAAAGTAGAATTGCCGGCCTAAAAATTCAAGACACCGAACAAGAAATATTTTTTCAGGTAGATAGAGAACGCCCCGCAATAGAATCTTGGTTGAGCAACTACTTCGGTTTTCCCGTCAAGTTAATTGAAAACTTGCTCGCAGGCTTTCGCGACGATATCGCTGCACCGGGGCCAAGCATTATCAGTACCGCAACAATTGCCGAAGTTGCATCTTGGTTTCCGAGAGTTTGCGTTAACGAAATGCGCCATCGCTTGCGAGCTAATATTGAAATAGGAGATGTTCCGGCTTTTTGGGAAGATAAACTTTTCCCTGAAGCTGATGAAATTGTCAGGTTTCAAATAGGGACTGTAATATTTGAAGGCATTAATCCCGGTCAGCCCTGTATGCTATCTACGCGAAATTATGCGGCGAAAGAAGCTTATCCCAGTTTTCAAAAGGTACTCACAGCCAAGCAGAATGAAATCAGGCCTGACTTGGTAAAAAGAGGGGGTTTAAATCACTTGAATCGGCTGATAATTAACACGAGAGTGCCACCGCAAGCAGCCGGGAAAATAGTACACATCGGAGACGAAGTTAAAATTATTAGCGTCAAAAACTCCCTATTAAATAGGATTCCCGATTAGTCATAAAATTTTCATGAGGATTTTAGATCAAATCCGGTAACACCGGAATTAATATTACCCAGGCAAGTAGGGTGCGTCGCCACCCGTATTTCAGCAAGTTATATCGAATATCTCGCAGCGACGCACCCTACAGACTACTTGCAAGCATGACGATTGTTTTGGGGCGCAAGAAACGGCATTGCCGTGTCCTCCGTTACTCCAAATGAATATGCCCAATTCCCAATTCCCAATTCCCCATGCCCCATGCCCAATTCCCAATTCCCCATGCCCAATTACCTTTGATTTCTGTTGGTATGATAAACTGCGATCGGTCTGTCAATGCCTTTAAATCGGAAATCTCCCATCGGCTCAAAATTTTGGGGGAATCGCAGCAACTTGTAAGTAGCTTCGCTCACCACGCATTCCCCAGGCAGACAAATTCCCTCCATCCTAGCAGCCAGATTAATTGTCGAACCCAGCACAGTATAATCAACTCTTTTAGAACTGCCGACATCGCCAATTATCGCCTTGCCACTGTTAATAGAAATCCGCAGTTGCAGGGGCTCGCCCAAACTCTTATTTGCATTTAGTTCGTCAAGACGGTTGAGCATTCCCAGAGCAGCAGCAACAGCGCGATCGGCATGATCCGGCTGAGGTTCCGGCGCTCCAAAAAATGCCATAATACAATCTCCAATAAACTTATCTAAGGTTCCTCCTTCTCCAAAAACTTCTTGCAGCATTTCCTCAAAAAAATTGTTGAGCAATCGGGCTATTTCAGTGGGACTCAACCTTTCCGACATCGCAGTAAATCCCACAATATCTGCAAACAGAATGCTGATTTCGCGTTCCACAGGCGGCAGGCGGTGGTTAATTAAAGTTCCCGTATTCATTAAATGCTGGACGACAGCGGGAGAGTGATAGCGTTCCAATCTTTGCCGCATAGTTTCTTCGTTCCGCAGTTTCTGTGTCAGCAGCCACCGCTGCACGCTGGAAGCGACGATATTTCCTAAAGCTGAAAAAAAGCTGAGGTCTTCATCTCCTCCTTGATGCCACTCTCTAGAAGTTAATTGAGCGTCGCCGTAAAGCACTCCAAAAACTGTATTTTCATCCCAGAGAGGAACAGCTATCGCCGTGCGAATTCCTTTGTCAATCATGCTCATATTGTCGTCAAACTGTTCGTCAATCTGAGCGTCGGCAGTTTTGAGAGCAACTTGTTCGTCTAATACTTTGCGGCAAATAGTGCGACCGATCCAACTGCCGTCAGCGGGGATATATTTATTTTTAGCTGTTGGTCTGGCGGCGGTTTTAACTACTTCCAGTTCGCCGTTATTTTGAAAGTCTATTAATAGCGCTAAACGTTCAATGTTTTTGATGTCGCGGAACACGATTTGCTGGACTTGCTCGAAAATTGCTTCGATGGATTCAGCAGTGTTCAAATACTTAGCGATATCGACTAAATATTTTAAACGCGAGATAGCTTGTTCGTAGTTTTTTTCAATTTTTGTATCTGGTTCTATCCACTGTTTTTGCAGTTCCTTCGCTTTGCCGAGGATGGTAACTCCTTCGGGCATGGTGCCGATTTCGGGAAGTTGGGGGTCGGAGCGATCGGGCAAAACGACAATCAGATTGATCCGGTGTCCCAAATAAATAATATCGCCCTGATTGACTAAATGAGGGTGGTTGAGGGGACTGTTGTTCAATAGCGTCCCGTTCGTACTGCCCATATCCTCAACTAGCCAATCGCCTGAAGCTATTTTAAATAAGCGGGTGTGGTGTCGGGAAATGTCAGAAAAAGGCAGTTGCAAATCGCATTCTAGCAACCTACCGATAATAAATTCGTCGCCCTCGACAGGCACGGTTTTTTCGATAACTCCATTAATTTGCAATTCCAAATTCAGTTCATTCATAGACAGCACCGCTGTTGAATTTTCAAGACTTTTATAAGACTTGAATCCAGCAGATCAAATCTCCTGCGAGTCTTATCAATCTGGCGGCAACTCCAAACCAAGCTGACCCAACACACCTGTTCTAAAATCATTTAACATCTGCCGCGCCGTTCGTTCGACATCTCCTTTATACCTGTCTTTTGCTACCTCGTGCAAATAATCTTCACCATTACTAGATAATAGATCCAATTTATACCTGGATTTGAAACCAGATACTGATATCAAGGTGTCATCGATCGCCTCAAGCTCCCGGAGCAAATCTACCATAGCTGCGGCTACTACCTGATTGTCGTAAGCTGCTTCGCCAATATCTTCACAAATAGCTAATTTTATGGCATTTTCTTGATTGTTAATTCGGGTCGGAATCACTCCGGGGGCGTCTAATAACTCAATTTCGTCAGAGATGCGAACCCATCGGAGCGATTTTGTTATTCCGGCTCTGCGGGCACTGTCCACCACTCTGCGCCCTAACAGCCGGTTAATTAAGGCAGATTTTCCGACATTGGGAAAGCCCATCACCACGGCTCGGACTGGACGAGGTAGCATACCTCGATCGAACCTTCTTTGATTTAGCTGCACCCCAGCATTCTGCACGGCATCCGCCACGTCATGTACTCCTTGCCCGTGTTCGGCATTGGTAAAATACACAGTCTCCCCTTGAGACTCAAACCAGGTTTCCCACGCATCGCGCGATCGAGCTGTAATCATATCCATGCGGTTGACGACCAATACTCGCGGCTTTCCACCCACCCAGCTCGGCATTTGAGGGTGGTAAGTAGCCAAAGGAATGCGAGCATCTCGGACTTCGAGCACCACATCTACCCGCTTTAACTGTTCTTTTAATGCCCGTTCAGCTTTGGCAATGTGACCGGGATACCAGTGAATTTTCATAATACGAAGGAAGAAGGAAGAAGGAAGAAGGATGAGGGAGAGAAAGCAGAAGGATGAGGGAGAGAAAGCAGAAGGATGAGGGAGAGAAAGCAGAAGGATGAGGGAGAGAAAGAAGGAATGAATCAAGTAAGGAACGAAGGAAGTAAGAAGGAAATCAGGAAAATGAAAAAGGGAAAAAGTAAGCTGTTAGCCATCTAACGTGCGCTGATGAAAGCGAGTAAGAAGAAAAACTTTTTTTCCTTCTTCCCTTATTTCTTCCTTCTTCCTTCTTCCTTCTTCCTTCTTCCCTCTTCCTTCTTCCTTCTTCCTTCTTCCTTCTTCCTTCCTTAAGGCACAATCAAAACTGCACACGGAGATAGGTTTATTACCCGACTGGTAACGCTATCAGACGCCCCATCTTCGGTTAAACCCATCCCCCGACAGCCCATCACAATCAAATCGGCCCCAATTTCGTCAGCCACATCACAAATCGTGAAAGCCGGTTTGCCTTCTCGTTCGATGATTTCAGCTTCGATTCCCTGCTGGGAAAACATCGATTGGGCCTCAGACAGCAGTTTGGCGACAGCTTCTGGGGAAGTCATCACCTCTGACGGTGGGGTGGCACCTGCCTCGGCGGGGGGTTCGACTACCGACAGAATCACTAAACGAGCGCCGTAGGTTTTCACAATATTGACAACCTTTTCGGCGGCTTCGCGGGCTTCTCGGCTTTGATCTACAGGAAATAAGACAGTCTTGAACATAGTGCGCATTTCCCGGGCACGGACTCCGATAAAATGTTGAGGTTGAACCAATCAGTGCCATTTGTTTCATCTTCCGTTTTTTGTACGGGCGCGGTTGAATGCGTCCGAGGCCGCAAGTGCAAGTGACAAGTGCCCCCATTTCAACGGAATTCGACAAAAACACAAATATTAGGAGGTTAATCCTGTGACAAAAAAAACTGTAGCAAATTTATCGGCATCGGACTTATCGGGCAAACGAGTATTGGTGCGGGCGGACTTTAACGTGCCGCTCGACAACGGCAATATCACCGATGATACTCGCATCCGGGCTGCTCTGCCGACTATTCAAGATTTAGCGTCCAAGGGTGCTAAGGTCATTTTGTGCAGTCACTTCGGCCGTCCCAAGGGTGTGACTGAGAAGTTGCGCTTGACGCCGGTTGCTAAGCGGCTGTCGGAATTGTTGGGTAAAGAAGTCAAAAAGACTAACGACTGCATCGGTGATGAAGTGGCTGCGACTGTCGCGGCGATGCAAGATGGCGATGTGGTTTTGCTGGAAAATGTCCGCTTCTACCCAGAGGAAGAAGCAAACGATCCTGAATTTGCGAAGAAGTTGGCTTCTGTGGCCGATTTGTATGTCAATGATGCTTTTGGTACGGCTCACCGGGCGCACGCTTCTACTGAGGGCGTTACTAAGTATCTGAGCCCTTCTGTGGCTGGGTTTTTGATGGAAAAGGAATTGCAGTATCTCGGTAGTGCGATCGACAATCCTCAGCGTCCTTTAGCTGCTATCATCGGCGGCTCTAAGGTTTCGAGCAAGATTGGAGTCATTGAAAAATTGCTCGAAAAGTGCGACAAATTGCTGTTGGGCGGCGGCATGGTTTTCACATTCTACAAGGCTCGCGGTTTGAGCGTTGGCAAGTCTTTGGTGGAAGATGACAAGCTGGAACTGGCGAAGTCTTTGGAAGCTAAGGCGAAGGAACGGGGAGTTACTTTTCTGTTGCCTACTGATGTGATAGTTGCTGACAAGTTTGCTGCTGACGCTAATACTAAAACTGTCTCCGTTGAGAACATTCCCGATGGTTGGATGGGTTTGGATATTGGCCCAGATTCTGTGAAAACTTTCCAAGCTGCTTTGGCTGATTGCAAAACTGTAATCTGGAACGGGCCGATGGGCGTGTTTGAGATGGAGAAGTTTGCTGCGGGTACTGAAGGTATTGCTCATTCTTTGGCGGGAATTACTAAAACCGGTACTACCACAATTATCGGCGGCGGTGACTCGGTTGCGGCTGTGGAACAGTTGAATTTGGGTTCAGAAATGAGCCACATTTCTACTGGTGGCGGTGCTAGTTTGGAGTTGCTAGAAGGTAAGGAATTGCCTGGTGTTGCGGCTTTGGATGAGGCTTAATTAAGTTAAGTAGGGCGGGCTTTGTTGCCCGCCTTGCTGAATTCGAGTCTAATTTTTGGGCGGCGAATGAGATTTTTTTTTAAACCGCAGAGAGCGCTCTTGGCGCAGAGAGGGAGAAAAGAGAGAGGGATATGGGTTGAAGTTTTACTGTTTGCGAGTACGATCGATCTGAAGTGGCAGTGAGGTTTGTTTGTGAAACTTAAAATCTTGGCAAGTATAACGGCAACTATAGCAGTTTTAGCCCCGTTTTTGCTAGCAGCTCCGGTGAAAGCTGAAAATCCCGATCATGTCCGGCAATTGCTGGAAAGTAAGGAATGTGAGGGCTGCGATTTGAGAAATGCTGATTTGTTTAAGGCGAGTTTGTACAGAGCTAATTTAAGAGGAGCTGATTTAAGCGGCGCAAATCTTTATGAAGCTAATTTGCTCGAAGCTGATTTAAGCGGTGCTAATTTGGCAAATGCTAATTTAGTTAATGCTGAGATGTCTGGTGCTGACTTGGACAGTGCTAATCTGCGAAATGCGGATTTGTCTAATGCTTTTTTGGGGCGAGTTAATCTGACGAGAGCTGATTTGCGCGGTGCTAAACTTTTTGCTGCTAATTTGGGCGAATCTTATCTGCTGCAAGCTAATTTGTCGAATGCGGATTTGAGGAGATCGCTCCTGTTTAGAGTTAATTTGAGTCGCGCTAATTTGAGCGGAGCGGATTTGTCTTTTGCTGATGTGCGGGATACTAATTTGCAGAATGCTATTTTGTCAAATACTAGGCTTCCTAAAGCTCAATTGAGCGGGACAAATATCGATGCGGTTACTAATCTGCGACAGGCTGATTTGGAACGCGCAAATTTGCGGGGTACGAATTTGGGGCCGCAGGTTTGCGTGACAACGAGTTTTCCTTATTGTGTTTTGAATTTGGAATAATCGATCGCAAAGTGCGTCAGCCGCGATTATTTTGGCAGATGCGGGCGTTTTTGATGGTCTGGCGCACCCTAGGTTGATATCTGAGCTAAGTTTGAGGTGGTTTGTATCCCCTTTCTAGGGCGAATTTCACAAGCTGAGCTCTATTTTCTAACTGTAATTTGCTGAAAATGCTGCCTAAATGAGCTTGCACAGTCCGGGGGCTAATAAACAGCCGATCGCTAATTTGTTTGTTAGTATATCCCTGGATAACTTCCCAAAAAACTCTTTCTTCGGCTGGTGTTAGGGGCAAAGGTGCAGGTGTTGGCAATACTTCAACCGCTTTTGGCTCCACCGCTCTGGCGTTAGAAGTTTGCAGCAGCCGCACAATTTCAGCGTGTATGCGGTGAGAGCGCTCTAACTGCGCCTTTACCTTGGCCAAGATTTCTTCAGACTGAAATGGTTTTACCAGATAATCGTCAGCGCCGATCGAATGACCTTCAACTTTTGACTCCATCTCGCCTTGACCTGACAAAAATATAAACGGGACTAACTGTCCCAAACGGGTTGTTCGTAAGCGGCGGCAAAACTCAAACCCGTCCATTTCCGGCATCATCACGTCTGAAATTACCAAATCTGGGGGGGCATTTTCAAAAATCGAGAGCGCCTCAACTCCTGAATTAGCGCATTCAACTCGGTATCCTTGGCTTTCGAGATACATTGCTAAGACTGTTTGACAGTCTGCTTCGTCGTCAACTACTAATATTCTTTCCATGACAGGCTTGCACTAATTCCAGTTGACAGTTATTGAAACTGCGGCTCCCAAATTAGGAACTTAAATGAGTTTACCTGCTGCAACTTGATAAAGGCTCCCAATTTCAAGACGCCGCAATTCCTCAAATAGTCCAATTACGGGCGGCGATCGCATAAAATGGGAAGAAGTAGAGGAATATTGGGAAAAATTTCCTTCTTTTATTCGCCTATCCTAAAAAACTACAACTTTTTAGGAGCGAGCGTCAACTTTTTCGCAGAAAATAGAAGCTAAAAGACACAATTTTATTCTATTATACAGAAATTCTGGTGACACTTACACTATTCCTAGACCGGACATGGAAAGGTTTTTAGATTTTTCGGGTTCGGATACAGGTACAAAAGGGATAGCACGAGCAGGTGCTGCTGCTAGGGGCTGCGCGAACCAACCCTGGGCGGCAACCAGCATACTTTCAATTATCGGTGCGGGTTCGGGGCGGCTGAACAGATATCCCTGCATGATATCGCACTGGTGCTGTTTCAAAAAAGCTAATTCTGCTTCGGTTTCCACTCCCTCAGCAATTACTGTCATCTTCAAACTGTGACCGAGTAAAATTACTGCGGTAGTAATAGCAGCATTTTGAGCGTCTTCGTTGGCATTGCGGACAAAGATTCGATCGATCTTTAAAGTGTCAAAAGCAAATTGCTTGAGATATCCTAAAGTAGCATAACCGGTGCCGAAGTCGTCAATAGCAATCCGAATTCCTAGAGCTTTAAGTTGGTTCAAAGTAGCGCCTGCTACTGTCGCATTTTCCACCAAAGCGCTTTCGGTCATTTCTAATTCTAAATTAGCAGGCTCTAAGCCTGTAGTTTCTAATATTTGCACGATTCGCGCCTTGAGTTCTGGGTCGGACAACTGCCGCGCCGACAAATTTACTGATATCGTAAACGGCGAAAACCCGGCCGCCAGCCAACTAGCTGCTTGAGCGCAAGCTGAAAGCAGTACCCACTCGCCAATCTGAATAATTAAACCTGTTTCTTCGGCTAAGGGAATAAATTCGGCGGGAGAAATTATACCTCGATCGGGATTTTGCCACCGCACCAAAGCTTCGGCGCCGATAACTTGTCCGGTAGCAATATTCACCTGGGGCTGATAGTATACCTGAAACTCACCTTGTGCTAAAGCGCGGCGCAGCAAAGCTTCGAGAGCTAACTTTTCAGGAGACAGGGCCGAAACATTGGTCGAGTCGTTAGCTAAATCTTTTAGTCTGGCTTCTGCTTGGTGAAGCGCGACTGTCAGCGGTTGAGTAATAGTTTGCCGTTTCGAGATGCGAGAATCAATCGCCCCCAGTAACTCAGCCTTAGTAAACGGCTTTGTCAGGTAATCGTCGGCTCCCAATTCCATCCCGCGACGAAAATCGGTTTTGCAACTTTGAGCGGTGAGGAAAATAAATGGAATTGTTGCAGCTAGGGAGTTTTGCCTCAGCGTTCGCAACACGTCATAGCCGTCGAGTTCCGGCATTTGCACGTCGCACAAAATTAGATCCGGGATCTCCGAAAGTGCCATCTGCACCCCAAATCGACCGTTTTCTGCCACAATGACGCGGTAGTTGTGAGATTCCAGGAGTTGCAGGAGAGTTTCCCGGATTAGTTCGTCGTCCTCAATGACCAAAATTTTGAGCATGATACTTAGATAACAGATGGCACTATATATCAGAACCTGACTAACTCTAGCATACTCAAACTAGGGGGTTAAGGATTAGGCCAATTAGCCTATAAATGATTAGCCAAATGGCTAAAGATTTTCCCTCGATTATTAAGTCACAATTAAATAATTGGCAAAATTTGGAAGTGTTCGTGTTCTTTCAAGATTATAAAACTGCTGCGTCCGGCTCCTTTAATAAATTTATATTACAAAATACCGATGGTTTCTCATAAAAATTGTGGCTAACACTGTCAATCGATTTGAGATTTTAGATTTAAAGAAAGGGAGTCCACGGATGAATCCGGGGGCTTTTGACTAAATTGCTCGATCGTCAGTGCGCGGATGGGCGATCATATTAATTCCGGCTGCGCCGGAATGATATAGAGGACACGGCAGTGCCGGTTACCGACAAATGATCGCGGTAGGGAAACGGCACTGCCGTGTCCTGATTTCGGGTTATATTAATTCCGATGCAACCGGAATTGATATCATTTATATAATATCTGGTTAATTCCCCGTAATAAAAAGTGTGGTTCGATCGCACATCATCTGATGCACTGCCTTAATTCAGAGGCTTAATAGAATTGGTGCAAAACTGGTCATCTACAATGGCAGAATTGATACTGACAGGCTGCATAGATGATGAGGGAATGATGAGGTCTTGCGGAACTACAACTGTCTTTTTACAAACAAGTTCGCTACTGCCTACAGAGGCAAAGTTCCAAGCATAAAATTCAGGATTGCTGACTGTCGCAGTGGCCGGATATAAACCTAGTGCAGTCACCAATACGAATCCGAAAGTTAATAAAGCTACGATCGCGAATTTCAGCATATTCTTTTTTTGAACCGGAAAACTTACCCGATCGGGATTACCTCATTATCGCCCGATCGCACTTAAAGCGTCAATAGTCCTTATTCCGTTGCCAGATTCAACTCGTAGGCGATCGGCTCCGATGCCTGAGAAACTACCACGAATTCATAAAAACCAGCATCATCCAGCAATCCAGACCAACTAAGCCCCTCTGCATCTTGCAGTAGGGCGCGAGCTTTGTTTGTCCGTCCGGGAGAATAAATTGACAGCAGAGTAGATTTGCGCGGAGCTTGCAAATTCACGCGCAAAGTTTGATTTTGAGCGAACCTGGCAATGTAAGCTTTCCCTTCTCCGGGCTTAAGATTGCCTGTGAGAACTTTGCTTTTGGCGCGGCTGTCAAATTCAACGCTTTCGACAGTTGCTCCTGCTTCCAAGGATGTGAGGCTGTCGGCGGTAATTGCTTGCCAAATTTGCCCGATCGGCAAACCGATGATATTACGATCGCGCGGCTGTTGGGGAAACCAATAAAAGAACTTAGCATCAGCCAAATCGTACAACGCCCGACTGCTCAAATTCAGCTTGTTAACATCGGTTTTCCAGCGTTCGAGATCGGCGGTGTCGTAAGTACCCAATCGCGCTCTAGCGTCGCTGCTGAGGTTTTCTAGCTTGTCGAGCAATTCATCGCCGATTTTCTGCCATCTTTCGCGCCATTGGCGATCGTCCTCACCTTCTTTTAATAGCCTCCCGCCCAATTCTGGATATTTAGCATAGAAATTCTCGTCTACAAGGTTGACATAACCGTTATAGAATCGATCGTCAATTTTGAGTTTTGAAAAGCGATCGCGCAAAGCATCTTCTTGCTGCTGCTTCGGGCCAGAACTCTGCGGAATCGGCGAAATAGTCTGTACTTTTGATTTCAGATTTAACAAAAAATTACCCGCAAACCAGCCAACTCCACCCATACTTGAAAGCACTACCACTACAAACAAAACCATTTTCCAAGCAGGCATCTTTTGCTGATTGGCAATAGCAGCAACTCGCACCGGAGTTCCCGGTAGTTTTGGCACGACGGGTGCGGGCACAGGTATGGGCGAGCGTTCCGGCGGCGGCTGCGTGGGGGCCAAATACGCCGGTGCAGCCTGTAAAGGCACATTACCAGAGAGAGCGAGCATTACCTCGCGAGCCGAGGAGTAACGCTGGCTGGGGCTGTGAGCGAGCATTTTATCCAGTACCAGGGCCATATTTGGAGACAGAGAACATTCCGATCGCCAGTTCCAATTTAGCGTCTGGTTATCGAGCAACTGATGCGGTTCCTTCCCCGTCAGCAGCACCAAAACCGTCGCTGCTAGAGCGTACAAATCGCTGTGGGGATAGACAATTCCCATTTGCATCTGTTCGGCGGGAGCGTAGCCGAGTTTGCCGATGCGAGTCGCGGGGGCGGGAGTGCTGTTACCCTCAGCGAACAGAGACTCTACGGTGGCTGCGACTTCTTTGACTCCGCCAAAGTCGATCAGCACCGGCATCCCGTCAGACAGTCGCAGAATCAAGTTATCCGGGGAAATGTCGCGGTGAAGCACTCCCAAAGAGTGAATGTATTCGAGCACTGGCAAAATCTGGATTAGCAGTTGATTGATTTCTGCTTCTATAAACCGCAAACCCTGACGCTTGCGGGCATCTAGCAAAAAGCGGTAGGTTTGGCCGGGCACGTAGTCTTGGACGAAAAATAGATAACCTCGATCGACAATACTGACCCGAAACAGTTCGCGGAAGCGCGGGATTTGATTGTGTTGCAGCTTGTATAACACTCCGGCTTCCCTCTCGAAGAGTTCTTCGGATTTTTGCAAGGCATAACTGCCTTGTACTTGGGGCGCAAATTCTTTTAAAACGCAGGGTTCGTTAAATCGGTGGGCATCTTCAGCCAGGTACGTGCGCCCGAAGCCTCCGTGTCCCAATTCGCGGACTATGCGGTAGTGGTTGTTGAGAGTTATGCCGGGGTAGATAGGATTAGTCATCACTTATAGGTATATTTTGTAAACTGTCGCGACTCCTGCTTGCTCGGACTATAAAAAATATTATCCTTAATTGGTATTGAAGTTCGATCGATAAGTAGTTTTCCGCGATCGGCTATGAGTTGGGAAAAGCATTGTGTTATTCTATGATTAAGGTAACAGTTGATGGTTCAACTTAAAATATGCCAGCAAAAGATATCTACCACAATAATGTCATAACAGCCCTGGAAAAGGACGGGTGGACGATAACAAACGATCCGCTGCCCTTAAAAATTGGTAAACGTACTCTCAGTGTCGATATGGGTACAGAAAAACTATTTGCTGCCGAAAAGCAAGGTCGTAAAATTGCTGTAAAAGTCAAAAGTTTTGTAAGTGCTTCACCAGTTCATGACTTAGAACAAGCTGTTGGACAGTATATTCTCTATGAAGATATTCTAGAGCAATCAGAACCAGAACGAATAATATATCTGGCAATCCGTACAGAAGTTTATGCACAAATTTTTTCTGAACCGATCGGGCAGATTTTGTTAGAAAACAAGAGATTTAAACTAATAGTTTTTGATTCATTAAAGGAGACAATTGTCAGATGGATAGACTAGATGAATATCGCCAATTTATTCAGAACATCTTAGATAGTTATGCACAGATGCCCTACCATCAATATGGAGAAATTAAAAGCAGCGTTATTGTCGATCGCGAACAAAACAATTTTTTACTGATGCACGATGGCTGGCAAGGGCCTAAAAGAATTCACGATTGTATCGTTCATGTGGAAATTATTGACGGCAAAATCTGGATTCAACAAGACGGTATAGAAACGGGAATTACCGCAGAACTTGTAGAATTGGGAGTGCCTAAAGATATGATAGTTTTAGGGTTTCATCCCTATCACGTTCGGCAACATACGGGATATGCGATCGCCTAAATTAGCTTAAAGTACAGGAAAACTGGAAAGAAGGGCGATCGCTAAATTGTATCGGGATCGATGTTTAATTCTCGCAGTTTCGCAGCAAGGCGATCGGCTCGTTGAGTCTCTTGCTCGGCTCGCTGAGTTTCTTGCTCGGCTCGTTGAGTCTCGCATTCTGCAAACTCTTGAGGAGTCGGGACAAGCTCTCCTTCTGCTGTAAACAAACGCAATTTTCCCTCACAAATCCCCAAACACAAATCGAGCTGTTGACTCCGCAGATGCCCGCATTCGTTCGGTGCGATATGTTGATATTCCCCGTCAACCAAATGAAACCCAGCTAATTCTAAAGTTTCTGGATCGAACCAAAAGTAATCGTGAGTGCGAAAAGTATCTTGATAGAGTTGTTTTTTAAAGTTTTTATCTATATTCGCTGTTTTGGGCGACAGGATTTCAACGATAATATTCGGGTACTTTCCCTCTTCATCCCAAACTACCCAGCTTTTCCGAGATTTGCGTTCAGTTCCGAGTACCACAAAAAAGTCTGGGCCTCGAAAGTCTTTCGATTTGAGTTGCTTGGGACTGTAATAAATGGTGAGATTCCCAGCAGCATAGAAATTGTTTCTATCTCGCCACAGCCATTCTAGACAGTTGAGGAGTAGGATTATTTGTCTCAGATGCAGTTCTGTTTCCACGGGAGGTTCGTCACTGTATAGATCGCCTGGAGGAAAGATAACATTTTCTAGTATCTCTTGTTCTAGTATTTTTTGGGGAGTAGCTAATTCTGCGGTTGCGGACATGGCTGCTTGGTGAGGAGTAAGAGGCTGTGTGTCTATTTTAGCAAGGTTTTCATATCTGTGTCCAGGACTATTCTGAAAGGGCGATCGCGCATTTTGCCGAAAAACGCGATCGAACACCAAAGAATTAGTCTTAACTCTTAGCAATTACTGCTTTATTTACCGTCAGCATCTTTAAGAGCAGCCAGAAGTTCTGGTCGTTTCATGCGCGCGTAGTTCCGCACTTTCCGGTCTTTGCCGATCGCCTTCAAGCGTCTCAACGAACAATTATCGTAGTCTTCGTCTTCCTCCTGGGACGGAAACGGCAACTCCAACTGCAACTGCGGTAGCTGAGGCTTCGCCTGCGCCTTCGACTGCTTCTTCGGCTGCGTTTTTGCCTTTACCTCTGGGTGTATTTCTGAGTGAGTCGCAGCGCCGGAAAGTTGGCTGCGGAGCGTTGCGATCTGATTTTTCAAGTCATTTTCTACATCTTCAATGGCGTCGCAAACAAACTGATTAATTGTTTGAACAGTGAGTTCTAATTTTTTTGACAACTGTTTCTCCAGTTCATCCAACTGTCTCAAAGCACCTTCAATATTCGTTTCAGAAATAACCGCAAATTTCGGAGGAATATCGCTGCCAGATTGTTCAATTTTTTTAGCCAATTTATCTACCTTTTCGTGAAATGTTTTTTCAACTTGTTCGAGCAAACGCTTAATCTGTTTTATTGGATCGCTCTCAAAATTCTGCTCAGTTAGAGCTTTTACTTGCTTTTTCAGCAAGTCTTCATTTTTTTTAACAGATTGTTCTATTTGTTTTGTGAGACTGTCTACCTTTTCTTGAAATGATAGCTCGAATTGTTGCAGTAGAGTTTCAATTTGTGCAGTTTTTTGAGTCTGTTGTGGAGCTAAAAGTTTCATTTCTGCTTGAGCAGCAGCTACTTCCTCGTCGGTCATTTCAAAAATCCAAGCCCACATTTGCTCAATGCCAAGCTCTTTAGCAACGATACACCAATCAGCGCCATAGACAACTTCGTATTCTTCTTCATTGCTATAAGCTTCAGTCCGGCGTACAATTAAAGGAATTAAATTGCTGCCTTGCTCGATGAGACTTCTCCTGAGAGCTTCGCGGCGATCGCGAAAAATTTCCCCCCGCACAGAATCTGGTATGGCAATTTGGGAAGTGTAAATCTGACTGTGACTAATTGGCTTAATCCGCAAATATTCAACTATTCGGTTTTGATCTTGCGATCGCTCCATCTTGTTACAAGTCCTCTTTTGTCATGGAAATCAGGTGTTTTAGGTATTTATAGCGGAAGGAAGAAGGAAGAAGGAAGAAGGAAGAAGGAAAATATAATCTCCGAAATTGTTTCAGGAATTGATCCAGGAACAATGTACCATCTACGCGGCTTGCCGTGGGGTGACATCCCGGGCGATGGCGTCCCGCCCCGCAAGCTACGACCAATTACTGCAATTCCTCAAAAAAGCGGCTGTGATGAGTTTAACCGCCTGGGGGACACGAATGATACATTGCTTTACTCATCTTTACTTTTTTTTGGAAATTAGGAGACGGCAGTGCCGTGTCCCTACAATATTATTTAGGTACGGAGACGGCACTGCCGTGTCCGACCTATCATCTCATGCAACCGGAATTGATATTATGAATATTGATGCCACTTGTCAATTATTTTAATCATCGTTTTGTCGGTTAACCCGTCAATACGTACCACCGCATTTGCAAATGACACAAACGGCTGTACATCTCGCTGTTTGAGTATTGTTTCGATTACTTTAGGCTTCAGCCCAGCATCTTTCAAAGTCGCCGAAAGTTCAGATTTATCTAAAGTATTGAGTGCTGATAACAGCGGCATTGATTCGGAAGTTACTTTTTCAACCACCTGTTTTTCGGGTGGCGACTCTGGTTTCAACTCATTAATTTTGTTTGCTAAACCAGCTTCAATTAACAGAGATACTTGTTGTAATATTCGGTCTTCAACTTCTTGTATACTCTGAGCTAAAACCTGTTGTTCGCGGGCGTACTCGGCTTTTAATTCATTAATTTGACTTGCAAACTGGGATTCAATATTTGTCAGCCGTTGTTCTAAACTCGATGATGATTGAGGAGTTTCGTTGTCATAGGAATTATCGACTTCGACCAAAGAAACCGGGTTTTTGATTGAATCTGCGGGCTGTGACGAAGTATTTTCCTCAAAAAACCCGGTTTCTGGATTCTCAACTAAATTGTCAATTTTGGCTGATTTCCTCAAAGCTTGAACTTGCTCTAAAAGCAGTTCTTCATTTTCAGGTTCTAGGATAAATGCTCCGATTGTCTCGCCTTTCATCGGGTTGATTTCCCTGGCTTTCGCGGCAGCGTAGTATTCAAAGTCTCCGTCTACTATTTCGTAGGCATCCATCCCATTGCGGCGGAGAATTATGGGGTTGATCAATCCTCCTAATTCTAAAATTAGTTGTGCGACTTTTTCTAAATCGCGATCGGCAAAATTGGCACGGGGAACTGTAGATGTAATTTTTTTTACTGCTACTAATGACGGGGATAATTTTTGCATTATTTACTACCTATTTTTTCCAATACTTCCATTGCTAAGACTTCAAATTCTTGGGCTGCGATTGAATCTGGCTTAAAGTCTAACACCGAAATCGGATCGGCTATTTCGATATCTCCTACCATCTGAGTTTGTTCTGCACACTTTGCTAAATCATCTCTTTCATAAATCACGCTTTCCATAATTTCCATCCCGTAGCGTTGGGGAATTATCGCCCTCCGTTTGGGCAAACTATACTGCACAAATTTACCATTAGTTGAAATTTTACAAGCAAGTACACCTAAAACTTCTAGAGGATTTTTACCAATTTGTTTCTTAAATCCATTGACTTTTTTAAT
The DNA here is from genome assembly GCA_031399265.1 of Cyanobacteria bacterium SOY_34_metabat_3. Lineage (GTDB taxonomy): Bacteria > Cyanobacteriota > Cyanobacteriia > Cyanobacteriales > Microcoleaceae > Microcoleus. Next base: position 26,560 of record JANNOR010000032.1, read on the forward strand.
AAAATCTTTGACATTAATTAATCCTTGATTTGCAAAAGGTTTTAAGTCAGAAGGGATAATTAAATAATCTGCCGCAATTAGCGCAACTCTGGCATAAAAGTTCAAAGATGGTGGCGTATCAATCAGTACAATATCATATTTGTCTTGTACTTCTGCTAGTTTCTGAATCAGAATCATTCTACTATAATCCAGTGAGTTTAATTCAGTTTCATATTGCATTAAATCAATGTGGGAAGGAACCACATCTATTGCTGGAGTGCAAAAATTAGACTTTCTAGCTACTTCTGATATTGTGTAGAAATCTTCTGATTGCAAAATGTGTAGAATATTGCTTTGTTTTAAATCGTCTTGTTCTTCGTCATCAAATTTGACTAATCCTGTGGCAAATGTTGTATTAGCTTGACTGTCCAAGTCTATTACCAAGACTCTTTTACCTTGCTTGCTGAGGGCTGCGGCTAAATTTACTACTGTTGTAGTTTTGCCGACTCCGCCTTTATTGTGGTAAACTGCAATGATTTTCATGGTGTTTAGAGTTGTAGTTTTAAAGATTATATCTAATTTAGTTTCTGTATTAACTGGCAGGATTTCCGGTGTATTTTCCAGTTCTGCGATGGTGGGATTATTTGGTATTAGTGGTATTTCGTTAGTTAATTCAGGAGTAATTAAGTTAATTTTAGTATCTTCGAGTTCTAGATTGTCTTGATTTTTTACAAGTTTTAAACTGTCTCTACCAACTAAAGCGTAAATTTCATCAATTTTAGTTTGAATATCTTGTCCAGCACACTTAAAGACTAGCTGAATATCATCGGCGACTCTTTCGTAAATTCTAATTTCTTTCGCATTGGTAATGAGTCCGTAGCGAATACTTAAACTCGTCAAGTAACGCTTCAGTTTTCTGATGTGACGATCTAAATTTTCCCTGGGATGTTTTGCCTCTATTATTACGCTCATCGGCGATTCAGCATCGACGAGTATTGGGAGAACTTGGGTGGCGAAGGATAGGAAGTCTAGACGGATATTCCCAAAGGCGATTTCCTGGTGCCAATTGTCGGGTGTATAGCCTAACTTTGGCAGTAGATAGCTGACAATTAGTTTGGTTTCTACTTCGCTTTCGTTGCGGCAGTTATTCGGATTGAAAGTCATGTTTCATTGGGGATTGGGCATTGGGCATTGGGCATTGGGCATTGGGCATTGGTAATTTGTAATTCGCAGCAAATAACCAGTAACCAATAACCAATGACCAATAACTAATGACTGCTGACTAATGACTGCTGACTACTTAGTTTGAGCTTCAAAAGCTTCCAATGTCTGATAGCCGCCGGCGGGATCGTACAGGTGACAGTTGTCAGCAATGCGCTCCATTAAAGCCCAAGAAAACTCTGTTTCGTAGAGATGATCTTGCCAGTTTTCCTTTAAGCTGCTGTGGGCTAAACGCAAGTTGTACCAGGGAATAGCTGTTGACAGGTGGTGGGGAACGTGGACGTTAATGTCGTGGCACAGGAACTCTACCCAGCGGGGATAATCGCAGTGAACTGTTCCTGATAGTTGGGCTTGAGCTTCGTTCCATTCTGAGGCTTCTTTGAATGAAATGTCTGGTGCTGTGTGGTGAACAATGGTGAAAGTGCTCATCCAGAAATGGTAAACCATCCAGGGCATTAACCAAAATTTGATGACTCCCCAGATGCCGGTGGTGGCAATTAATGTGGGAAATACGATCGCAGCACCGATTAAAACAAATAACACAGAAAAGCGGACTTGTTCTTGTTGTTGTTTGCCTTTGAAGCGCCACCACATGAAGTGGACTTTTGCCCAATGGGCGATCGAGCCAATCCACCACATCCGACCGAATATTAAACTATAAGCTATTTGCAAAACCTTGGGAGCAGCAGCGTAATCCTCTGCTGTCATCGGCTGCCAAGCATTATCTTCGCCAATTTTATTGGTGTGCTTGTGGTGGTAATTGTGTCCGTGTCGCCATGCGTGAAACGGGAAAATTAACGGCAAAAATGCGAGATGTCCGACTAAATCGTTTACCCAGCGGCGGTTAGCAAATGACCGGTGTCCGCAGTCGTGACCGATCACAAAAAAACCGGTCAATCCGGTTCCTGTGAAAATCCACATCAGGGGTAGTAGAAACGAAGGTGATACTGCTATGCCCCAGTAACCGACAGCAACTAGGAGAACGTTGACGATGACTTTTGTCCAAGCTTTGCGGGGGTTTTTGACGAATACTTCCCGCGGCAAGGTTTTGAGAATATCTTTGAGGCGCAAGTTCGAGGTGTCACTTGCGGATGTCAAATTTAGAGGTTTTTCGATCGATGCTGTCATAAATTAATTTCGACTCTCCGTATGCCATGTGGATGGCTTAACAAAATTAGCGCCATAAAAAAGCGCAGTAGAATATCACCTCGTTGCTGGCTTGCGGCAGACGAGTTGAGCTGTAGGCAGGCGCGTTTTAGCAAATGCTAGCGCTATCCGCAGTTAGGAATTTCTAGCACTTTAGGCAAAAAAAACTGCGGGTAGCAAAACCTGAGTTTCCATAATACATGGGCAATACAACTAGCATGAGCTGCTGTTGTCTGCTAGTTGCTGCGGCTGCTGCCAGAAATGGGGTCGAGAGGTGGCAATCCAGCGAACGAGCGTTGCTGTTTGAGAGTTTGCACTTGCAGCAGCAAGGAGTCGATTTCCGCTTGCAGGTGCAGGAACTTAACTTGCTGGTCAGCTTGGTACGGACACTTGACCGAATCAATTTTGCGGGCAAAACTGGTCGATAGGGTAGAAGAACTAGCCATTTCGGGATTGCTCGCGGTGATTTGAGGCCGAGAAAGAGTGGATGAATTATTTGACATTAGTAATTGAGTAGACATATCTACACATTCACACCATTAAGTTACTTTAACCTGAACCGATCGTATTAAACATCAAATTAACCGATCGAGCTAAAATTGATGTAAATTCCTCGCCCATTGCCTAAAAACCATTGACATCGTGACCCTGATTCTACCTGTTACTGACTCTGCTCTTAACTCTGCAGCCCGCGCCCCGAAGCCGAAACACTACGGCTGGCCGGGCTTGATCGAAGCTTATCGGCCCTACCTGCCGGTGACTGAAAGCACGCCCGTAGTGACGCTCCACGAAGGCAATACTCCCCTGATTCCAGCACCTGCGATCGCCGCTCTCATCGGTCGAGACGTGCGCGTCCTGGTGAAATACGACGGCCTCAACCCCACTGGTAGTTTCAAAGACCGGGGGATGACAATGGCGATTTCCAAGGCGAAGGAAGCCGGTGCTGAGGCGGTAATCTGCGCCAGTACGGGCAATACTTCGGCAGCAGCGGCCGCCTACGCCCGACGTGGGGGGATGCGAGCTTTTGTGTTGATTCCCCAAGGTTACGTGGCTTTGGGCAAGTTGGCGCAAGCTTTGCTTTACGGTGCGGAAGTGATTTCGATTGTTGGCAATTTCGATCGGGCTTTAGAAATTGTCCGCGAAATGGCCGTTAACTACCCGGTGACTTTGGTCAATTCGGTGAATCCTTACCGCTTGGAAGGACAAAAAACCGGCGCTTTTGAAGTGGTGGACGCTTTGGGCGACGCCCCCGACTGGCTGTGCATTCCCGTGGGAAATGCGGGAAACATCACAGCATACTGGATGGGTTTTTGTCAATATCATCAAGCCAAAAAATGTTCGCGACTACCGCGGATGATGGGATTTCAAGCGGCGGGGGCTGCACCTTTGGTAACGGGACATCCGGTGTCGCACCCAGAAACTCTGGCGACGGCGATTCGGATTGGGAACCCGGCTAGCTGGAAACAGGCTGTTGCTGCTTCCGAAGCCAGCCGCGGCAGTTTTGCCGCTGTCACGGATGAGGAAATTCTGGATGCTTACCGCTTGCTAGCATCGCAGGAAGGGATTTTCTGCGAACCTGCGAGTGCGGCTTCTGTGGCCGGTTTGCTGAAGGTAAAAGACCAAGTTCCGACTGGGGCGACGGTAGTTTGCGTGCTCACCGGTAACGGTTTGAAAGACCCCGATACGGCGATCGATCACAGCAACAATCAGTTTAAACAGGGAATTGCTTCGACTTTGGATGCAGTAGCTGGGGCGATGGGATTTTAAGAAGAAGGAAGAAGGAAGAAGGAAGAAGCCAAGAAGGCAAGATGCCTGTTCCACTGTTAGTTAAAACCTCTTGTGGGGTGGGCCGGAGAGCCCACCCTTAAATGCAGGCAATAACTAATGACTAACTTTCAAAAGGTGGTAGCTGAAGTAACTGATTTTGAGAAGGCGGAAGTTGGGCCGGATTGTGCCGGATCTCGATCGCACTTTCTCCCAGATTTCCGGTGGTAACAGGTACTATCTCCAAAGAATATGCTGTCTCTTTTTTTATAGGGGCAGGATTTTTTGCTTTGGTAAGCAAGTCAACGGCATCTCCGAGGGCGCTAGTTAAATTTTTGCTTGTTTCAGCGTGGCGAGATTCTTCTTGTTTGAGGGCTTGAGTCAGTTGTTTGATTTGTTCAAAAGCTCGATCGCGCTCTTCGAGTACCGCAACTAATTTAGCCTTAAGTTCGCCATCCGTTTGCAGTTGTTCGACTTCTTGCTGGCGGGCGATTCCAGCTTCGCCGTTTTCCGAAACATTGGGAGAAAAATTTTGGGATTCCTCGATTTGTGCTTCCAAATTGGCGACGCTTTGCTGAGTTAATTTAGCATCATTCCGTCGCTGTTCGGCTTCGGTATTGTAGAGCTGACGCCACTGAGCCGCACTTTCACCCGCCTCATCGCGATCGCGCGAAACTTCTGTTAACTGCTGTTGCAGCCGCTTGATTTCATCTAACCACTGTCTGACATCTTGAGCCATAATATTGATTTTAGATTTTATATTTTAGATTTTAGATTAGTCATTGATTATTAGTCATTGGAAATTGGGAATTAGTAATTTGTGAGCTATGAACATTTTTTACTGGCTGCGATACGTGATTTTAGCTTTGTTTCGGGTACTTTTGAGGCTGTGGAGAGCCATCAAAAAGAAATTTGGTGATTTTTGGCTGTTTTGTCGGTGTTTGACTTGGGCGACGCTCAAGGAAGTGTGCGTGAAGGCCGGAGAGCAGCGGTTGCCGGGGCTGTCGGCGGAAATGGCCTACAATTCTATGCTGGCGCTGTTTCCGGGGCTGTTGGCCGTGTTGTCGGCGATCGCCCTATTTGAACCTTTGCAGTCAACACTGTATCAAATCGCCCGTCTTTTGGGGGAGGTGATACCCGATAACGTTCGCAATTTAATTCGGGGCTTAATCAAAGAAATTCTGCTAACTCGCAATAGAGGGCTGTTTTCGGTGAGCTTTTTTGCGTCGCTGTGGGCATTTTCTGGAGTAATCAGCGCGGCGATGGCTGCGCTCGATCGCATCCATGAAATCCCGAGCGATCGAACTCGATCTTTTGTGAAAGCAAAACTGATTTCTTTGGGACTGAGTATCGGTACAATTGTGCTGTTAATTCTAGCATCGGGAGCTGTATTTGTCAGCGACTTAATTGTGCAAGCTGTTGCCCGCCAAAGTTGCCTGCTGGAGTCTGTCGCTAATTGCGATTTAAAAGATGTTCAAAGTTGTTTGCTCCCCGCCCAAACTTGCCCTTTGGAGTCGCAACTGTTAGCTGTGTGGCGGCTGTGGCGCTGGCCTACTTCTTTGGGAATTGTATCAGTTGCTTTTGCCTTTATTTACCGCTACGGGCCGAGCCGCCGCCAAGCAGACATTCCGATTTTTTCGGGAGCTATTTTTGCTGCTATTTTATGGGCGCTGTTTTCGGCTGTATTTCGGTTTTATGTTTTGCATTTAAGCAATTTTAATTGGACTTACGGGACGATCGGAACTTTTATTGTGTTGCTGCTGTGGCTCGATCTTTCTTGTTTGGCTATGCTGATCGGGGCTCAGCTAAATGTAACTGTGGGAAAGGCAATGAAACTCAAATAATGGGCATTGGGCATTGGGCATTGGGCATTGGGCATTGGGCATTGGGCATTGGGCATTGGGCATTTGTTATTTGTTATGACAACAGTGAACAGTGAACAGTGAACAGTTAACATTCAACATACTATTATTAATTACCGGATACCCAATTACCTACGGAGTAAAGTGCTGAGAATACCCGCAACAAAAGAAAGTAAAACCAGTATCCAAATAACCGAACCGGGAATGAATGTCAAGAGGCCAACACCTCTGAGAATCCAAACTAGCAAGGTGATGCCCAGGATAGCCCAAAAGATACGGGTAGATAGTCGCATTTGAAATCTAGGAGAATTAGTCATGTTGAATCTCAAAGTTTTGTCTGGATCGATGATAGCTGTTTTGCTGGCGATCGGCTCTTATCTCGGAGCAATTTCGAGTCCCGCTGCCGCTGTGGCGCGTGTGGGTACAAATGCACTGGGAGAATTCGCAACTGTTGCTCAAAAAACTGCTGCTGCAAGTTTAACAATTGACGATCGCACAATTGGAGCCGCCAAGGTGGGGATGACTTTCGGACAATTGAAAAAGGCTCTGGGTTCCACCGCGCAGTTTAAGGTTCAGTCTCCTTTTATGGTAGACTTTGATGCTGTGTCAGTCAGTCAGTCAGGAAAAGTACAATATCGGATTATCTACGCTGCGGGTACAAAGCTGAAAGATACGGATGTCATTCAACTTTTGATGACTGACAATCCTAATTATAAAACAACTCAGGGCGTCGGGCCGGGAATGACTCTGAAACAAGCAGAGGCAATTTACGGCAAGGCTACTTTATCTTATAATGTTGATAATGAATCCAGAGAAAATGTGGTTTTTGCCAATCAACCGAGCAAAAAGTTCTTGTTTGTTCCCAAGGCTGATGGGAAGCAATTTGCGGGAGTTTACGGCGCTGGGAAAGGGGGATTTTATCAGACTAACAAGTATCAGCCGAATGCTGTAATTAAGTCTGTGATGGTGCGGAAGTAACTCCGCGATTGAAATCACGTCTACAAAAACAAAGTCCGAGCAGAGGGGGACTGAAGAAAATAGAAATTAAGGATTACCTGTGGGTAACTCCAAATACTCTTCATTGTCAAGATAATCTCTGATATTTTGCAGTATTTGCGTCAAATACTCTACGACTTCTTCCTTAATTTCTAAAAGTTCCTCAATAGCCTGATATCTCCCCACTTCCTCAAAAGACTTAATCCCATGCGCTAAATCATTTCTATTACTTTTAATCACTACAAGATTTTGTCCATTTTTTGTCTTAGAAAAGTCTGTTTGATACGAAAAACCATATTTTTCTGCTATTTCTTTAATCAGTCTAGCATCCACATTTCCTGAAAACAGTTCCTCACGTTCAAATGTAGTTGTGATTATATCAGTAGAGAGTTGGTTAATTGTTAAATAAATTTTCTGAGGAGAACGGTTTTTAAGATTTTGGAGGACAATCAGTTTGATTTTGGGTTTAAGTTGGTCAAAGGAGATTGATTTGTTTTTAAGCTCCTCAAATATAGCTTCAATCGCATTTCGCATAGTCGATTCAACTAAGTTATATAGCAACAAAAAACCATTAGCTTTGAGAGTTTTTGCTAACTCTGGATCGAGGGTTTGAATTTTATATTTGCCAGTAGTATCGAATAAAGCTAACTGCGTTGTCTGTTTTTCTAGGGTGTCCAAAAATACAAAGTAATCATCCACATCTTTAGCGCGTATACTAAACTCTAAAAGTACAGTTTCCATGATTATTCTATGAGTCGAGCCCAAACATATTCAATCTACACAAATTGTTTTTTATTATATCAAAACTTGCCGTATTTTTTGTGCGTTATTGAAATCTATTTGCTTTGCTATTAAAATGATTGTATCCGTTCAAATAAATCTCTTCGGACTTCCTCATTTGCAGCTTTGGTTAGTTGGATTATCCGAACTGTAGTTCTGCTAAAATTTCTCTGACGAGGAAGTAGTAAATCAGTAAACTTAAATCCATTTAATTGCTCTATTTTTTTAAGACCACTTAAGGTTAATTCATTGTTGATAAATCTAGTTAAGGTAAGAATGCGTTGTGCACCGTCTACGATCTCTAAACGTGATTCATCATCTTCATCCTGACCGATATTAACAACGAATATATAAGGTATTGGTATCCCCAACATTACAGATTCGATAAACTTTGATTGCCTGGTGTCATCCCAAACAAGTTGACGTTGGTAATCGGGAATAAACAACTTATTAGTATCATCGTTAATTCCTTCCATGTATTTTTGAACGAGTATTTCAACTGGATACTGTTTCGTGTCGTAGTTAATTTGCTGCCGCTTGTCGCGGATTTCCATTTCAGCGGCATTTCTGTCTTGAAGTGTAATTTGTTCTAGTTGCGATCGCATGATATTTTAAAGTAACGAATAACAATTGTACACAGGATCATTTTACCACAGCCCAGAGTGGATGGAATGCCGTTCGGAGAAGTTTAGTCTTGATGCTAGCGGAGCGCCGGAATGATATAGAGGAAACGGCAGTGCCGTTTCCTGATTTCTTATCTGCGTCAATCCGCGTCTATTAGCTATTTAGCAGTTACCAACTCTGCTGGCAGCTTTTTAAATGCCAACCTTTCATTCTCGATATCCACAAAAATCGTATCTCCGCCAACAAAATCTCCCCGCAAAATACCCTTCGCCATTTGCGTTTCCAACTCCCGCTGAATTCCCCGCTTCAAAGGCCGCGCACCGTACACCGGGTCGTAGCCTATTTCTGCCAAGAAATCAAGAGCAGATTCCGACAATTTGAGAGACATTTTGCGATCGCCCAAACGTTTTTCCAACCGCTGAACTTGCAACAGCACAATCTGCCGCAATTGGGCCTTACTCAAACTGTGGAAAATAATCATCTCATCAATCCGGTTCAAGAATTCCGGGCGGAAAGTTCCCCGCATCGCCTCCATCACCCGACTCCGCATTTGTTCCTCATCTCCCGCCACATCTAAAATGTATTGAGAGCCGACATTCGATGTCATAATAATCACAGAATTCTTAAAGTCTACCGTGTGACCTTGAGCGTCGGTAACGCGACCGTCGTCGAGAATTTGCAGCATGATATTGAAGACATCCGGGTGCGCTTTCTCGATTTCATCGAACAGAATCACCGAGTAAGGACGGCGGCGCACGGCCTCAGTTAATTGTCCGCCTTCATCATAGCCGACGTATCCCGGAGGCGCGCCGATCAAGCGGGAAACTGCGTGTTTCTCCATGTATTCCGACATATCAATGCGGACGATCGCCTCTTCCGCGTCGAACAGATAAGACGCTAAGGCTTTCGCCAATTCGGTTTTCCCGACACCAGTAGGGCCGAGGAAGATAAAACTCGCAACCGGACGGTTCGGATCGGCTAAACCCGCGCGCGATCGTTGAATTGCATCTGCAACCGCCGTCACCGCTTCATCTTGCCCAATTACTCGCTTGTGCAGTTCATCTTCCAAGTGCAAAAGTTTCTGCATTTCCGATTCAACTAACTTGCTAATCGGAATTCCCGTCCACTTAGAAATAATCTCGGCAATGTCAGATTCGGTAACTTCTTCTCGCAGCAAAGTTTTACCCGTGGTTTGAGTTGCTGTTAGTTTAACTTCAGCTTCTTCCAGTTGTTTTTGCAACTGAGTTAGCGTGCCGTATTTCAACTCAGCAGCCCGGTTAAGGTCATATTTCAACTCAGCTTGTTGAATTTCAATGTTAACCTTGTCTATTTGTTCTTTAATCTTTTGAATGCTATCAATGACACCTTTTTCCGATTGCCACTGAGCGTTCAAACCGCTTTGTTGTTCCTTGAGATTGCCTAAGTCTTTTTCCAGTCTTTCCAAACGGTCGATCGATGCAGCATTACTTTCTTTTTGCAGCGACAATCTTTCCATTTCGAGCTGCAAAACCTTGCGATCGATTTCGTCTAGTTCTTCCGGCTTGGAAGTAATCTCCATTTTCAGTTTAGCCGCCGCTTCGTCCATTAAATCAATGGCTTTGTCAGGGAGGAAGCGATCGCTAATATATCGAGTTGACAAAGTAGCCGCCGCCACTAACGCATTGTCGGAAATTTTTACCCCGTGGTGAACTTCGTACCGTTCTTTCAAACCGCGCAGAATTGAAATAGTATCTTCAACTGTCGGTTGGTCAACATAAACTTGTTGAAAACGGCGTTCTAGGGCTGCATCTTTTTCGAGGTACTTGCGGTATTCATCGAGAGTTGTAGCGCCGATACAGCGCAATTCTCCCCTCGCTAACATCGGTTTTAGCAAGTTGCCGGCATCCATCGATCCTTGCGTCGCACCCGCACCGACCACGGTGTGAATTTCATCGATAAATAAGATGACTTTCCCGTTGCTGTCCATCACTTCTTTGAGCACCGCTTTCAAGCGTTCTTCAAATTCTCCGCGAAATTTTGCGCCAGCAATTAACGCGCCCATATCTAAGCTGATTAATTGTCGGTCTTTGAGAGATTGCGGCACATCTCCGGTGATAATTCGCTGGGCTAGTCCTTCGGCGATCGCCGTTTTTCCTACTCCCGGTTCCCCAATTAGTACGGGATTATTTTTGGTACGGCGGCTCAATATTTGAATCGTGCGGCGGATCTCATCATCTCGTCCAATTACCGGATCGAGTTTGCCTTGACGCGCTGCTTCTGTCAAATCTCGGCCGTATTTTTCCAGCGCTTCGTATTTGCCTTCTGGATTTTGATCGGTCACTTTGTTGTTTCCTCGGACTTGGGTAATGATATCTTTGAGTCGGGCTTCATCTAGTTTAAATTCTTGCAGCAGATTTTTGCCGAAGCGATCGTCCTTGACGTATCCTAATATCAGGTGTTCTACCGATATAAATTCATCTCCGTAGTCTTTGCGATAGGTTTCAGCGCGATCGAGCAAAGTGTCGAGGGAACGGCCGAGATAAACGTTACCGCCGCTTCCAGAGATTTTGGGCCCGCGACTGATAAACTCATCGGTACGATCGCGCAATTTTGGCAATGATACGCCTGCTTTGTTAAACAAGCTGCTAGCAAGTCCTGATTCTTGTTCCAGCAACGCTTTCATCAAGTGTTCGCTTTCTAACTGCTGCTGCTGGGCTGCTTTGACAACTTCTGGGGTGCGGGCGAGGGCTTCCCAGGCTTTTTCGGTAAATTGGTTCGGATTATTCGGTTGCATAAATTTTAATTCCCTGAATTTAAAAAGAGCGATGCTGTAGGGGCAAATGCTCGTAGCTTGCGGGGCTCCCAGCCATCGCCCGTATAATTGTCATTGTAGGGAATTAATGGCGATCGGGCGATCGGTGTTCCCCTATGTGTAGATAGGTATTTCCGTCCTTTGTCGCAGTCGATCGCAGGGAAAATCTCCACTGTCGCGCCTACAAGTTGCACTTTGATGAATTATCAAGTTGAGTTTAAGCCGAAAGTGCTCAAAGATTTACAATCTTTGTCAGCGGAGGTACAAAGCCGAATTTTGAATAAATTGAGTTGATGCAAAATAATTTGGCGGGATGTGAAACGCTTAACAAACTATACGCCAGAATATCGGCTGCGGGTAGGAGATTACCGAGTTTTATTTGAAATTGAGGAACATATTTTGGTAATTTACTGCGTCAAACATCGAAAAGATGCTTACTCTTAAACACCTGGAGGAAAGAGCGATGATTCCGTTACATCCTGAGTTTATCACCAAAAACGGCCAAAAAGAATTTGCAGTGATACCTTACGAAGAATTTGAAGCACTGCAAGAATTAATTGCTGATATAGAAGATTTGATGGACTTGAGGGCGGCGAAAGAGGAAGATGCAAATCATCCTTCTGTGCCCTTAGCAGAGGTCAAGAGAATGTTAGGATTACTCAATCTTTAATCCGTGTATCCGTGTCAAAATCCGCATCGTCCCTTCCTCTTCCTCCTGACTCCCGAGTCTTGAGTCTTGACGAATGTTCAATAATTAATTTGTGTATCCGCGTCGTGCTTTTCAAGCTTGCATAATCACCCGTTCCGGGAGACTGACAGTAAAAGTAGAACCTTTACCGTCCTCACTTTCGACGCTAATTTCGCCGCCGAGAATTTGACACAAACGCTGGCTAATTGTCAATCCCAAGCCTGTACCTCCGTACTTCTTAGTAGTCGAAGCATCAGCTTGAGTAAAAGGTTTGAATATCTGCTCCAATTGCTCGTCCGTCATCCCAATGCCGGTGTCGCTGACTCGAAAAATTAAGACTTGAGAACTGTAGTTTGAACCAGACTTAAAATCATTATTTTTATTTTTTTTCGTCGGTTTTGGTCTTTTATTTTTAACTCTTTCAACGCCGATAGTAATGACGCCTTTTTCGGTAAATTTCGCAGCGTTGCTGAGCAAATTGAGCAGAATTTGCCGCACTTTCGGTTGATCGGCGTACATAGTACCGAGTTCGCCTTTAGTTTTAAGCGCTAAAGCATTGCCTTTTTTTTCTACTAGCGGTTGAGCCGTAGTCATCACTTCTTCAATCATGGTCGCTACGTCGAAGTTTTCCAAATAAAGCGTGACGTGACCGGCTTCAATTTTAGAAATATCCAGGATATCGCTAATCATATCCAGCAAGTGTTTGCCTGCTGTTTGAATCTTTTCTAAGTCGGGGAGAAAATCTTCGGAACCGGAATCTTGAGCATCTTCTTGCAGCATTTCGCTGTAGTTGATGATCGCGTTGAGGGGGGTACGAAGTTCGTGGCTCATGTTGGCCAGAAATGCACTTTTCGAGCGGTTGGCGGCTTCGGCTGCTACTTTTGCTTCGTGCAAATCTTCTGTATATTCTGCTACCCGCTGAATCAGTTCGTTGAGAGAAGTTGCTAGCATTCCCACTTCGTCGGAAGTGGTGACGGGTACTTGCAGCTCAAAGTTCGATTCTTCTGTCACTCGCTGGGCGATGAGGGTGGTAGCTTCTAGGGGGCGGGCGATCGCAGCGCTGGTGTATGCTGCAAGTATGGCTGCGATACAGGCAGATATCAACAGAGAACCAACGAGAATCAGAGTTCCGAGTTTTTCTGCTTTTTCGTAAGTTCTAAATGCCTCGTCTGCTTTATCGCGAAACTCGCCGGCGAGTTTGGCTGAATCCTGCGAAAACTTTTCGAGTCCCAAAGCGGTTTCGCCCGTGGCAAAGTTGTTTAAGTTCCGCGCGAAAGCCTGTCGCTGCTTTGGACTCAAACCAGATATTTTTGCATTCGCCAACAATTGTTGTACTTGTTGAAAGTATGATTCTACGGTTTTGCCGTTGACTTGAGCAAACTGTTGCAACAGTTGGTAGTCTTTGGCAATCTCGGGATTGTTCGTTGGCGGCAGGGTTTGCAGTTGTTCGAGGATGCCGCTCATCTGAGCAACGCGAGTCAGGAATTCCGATCGTTCGCGATCGAAAATTTGCGGTTGCGCTGTCAGACTCGCGAGTTCTTGCTGGTGAATTCTGACTTCCTGTACCGTATTATTGAGATTGGTCAGGATTTCCGCTTTCTCTCGGTCGATCGCTAGTTTTTCTCTAACTTGCTGTTTGTGATAGGATTCCACTCCCCGTCCCGCCACAGCACCCAAAATTGCAATACCAATGACCAAGGCGTATCCGCAGCCGATTTTCTGCCTGATACCCAAGCGGCTAAATAGACTTTTTGACCCTGTTTGAGGAGGGTTCTGAAGTTGATTTTTCAAGGCTAAGGTTAAAGACATGGGCAATGTACTCGCCACCTTTGAGAGGCACTATCTATATTCTAATTGATGCCTGCCTGACGGTAAATAAAGTTCTGGCTTCGGCCTGGAGTTCGGCAGTCATGGGGTCTTTGCAGAGTTCCACAGCTCGATCGGCACAGGCAGTTTGGGGAGGAGTTATGGGTGCAGTTAACTGTTAATCGTTGACTGTTAACCGTTGACTATTTATTGTGAATGTGAAATCCCCCGCAATGTAGCGCAGGGGATGAGCTTAAAAGTTGTTATAACATCTCGTCTACTGGCAGACTCGAAACTGTGCTATCTCAGCAGGAATTTTTGAAGCATTAGGTACGCTAGCACTTGCTGGAACGAAAATTCCCATGCCGAAACTGCAACCCTCCGCCTTCGTGCATTCCCCAGGCTTGGCAGTGATTTCGTATTCAGCTTGGGACGGCGCAGTAAAAGAGATGGTCGCGAGTTCGCCTGTATTTTGACTTGCAGCAATTTCCATGCCATTCGCATCCTTGAGAGTTAGCTTTAAACCCTGGCAATTTCCGTCACAAGTAGCAACAAAAGTATACTCCATATCAGGATGCAGCGTGGCTCTAAAAGGAGATGAAACTTGCTTGCGAACAGTGCCTATCAATGGCACAAAAACCAATTTTTGACCGTTACTTTTCCGTTGGTCAACTTCTGTTTTCAAGCGACAAGTAACAGTCTTTTGCTCCTCTGTGAGTTCTTGAGCAATAGCTTTTCCTACGATTGCAGTACCGAGGAGCAAGACTAGGCCGGAAATAACCAGATTTTTGATGTTCATTGATGTTCCCTAATGCTAATTTATTGATGATTGGAATAGACTACTTTTGTCAGCAGCCTATTGATTTATATGGAGCCTATCACATTTGTTGGAAATTGGGGATTGGGAATTGGGAATTGGGCATGGGGCATGGGGCATGGAGAACTGGTAACAGTTAACAGTCAACAGTCAACAACCAATAACTAAATTATTTCTTGCGAAAATCCCAAGCTGGAACAAATTTAGAGTCTCCCCAAACACCGCGCCTGCTTTTCTTAGCTTCGGCTTCGGCTTGTTCGAGAACACTGGCACTCGGACAGTTTTTCAAGTAAGGGCGGTAAACCATTGCTAATCCTTCGCGGGTCAAAACTTCTTGCACGAATGTACCGTTTGGTAAGCGAATTTCGCTGACTTGGCGGCCGTATCGATCGGTATCGGTGACTGTTAAAACTACTCTACCGCCTCCTTCTTTAACTAGCTGCTGTGTTCTTTGCAAGGCTTGATTTCCCCACTTAAATTGATTTTTTTTTGCTGATGCTTTGCTATTTTTTTCAGCGTTTGTGTGCGCAATTTCCGGTGCATCTACACAAGCAAAACGCACTTTGATATCTTTGCCGGCGCTATCGCTGGCGACAAGAGTGTCGCCGTCGCTGACTCGCTTTACAGCATAGTTATTCGCGCCAAATTTTTGTTGGCATCCGAATAGTAACAATAGCATAATGACTGTACTTAAGCTTTTGATTTTTGGAAAAATAGCGGTTTTAGTTAGGCTCATATTTCTATCTGTCTATTAGTTTACATTCGTGCGGTGACTTGAATTAAGCTGTACCGCACTTTTCGTCATTCTCTAACGCCAAGCATGAAAAACCATCCGGGCGCACGTACCGCTAGCCTGCGAAGTATTAACAACTTTGATGTCGCGGAATCCTGCACTTTCCAGCATCCCTTTTACCGCCAGAGGATTTGGCCCAAACCAATTCGTCGGGTCATTGTTCAGTTCGCGCCCCGAGTAAAACGCTGCTGCCGGTCTTTGACAATCGAGCATATCAACGTGAGTTTCTAATATTAACTGTTTGCCGGTGACACTGAAAACGCGATCGAGAGCGAGCAGGGGATGACGCATATGATACAGCACTCCCAACAGCAAAACCAGATCGAAAACCCCGACTTTCTCCGGCGAAAGGTCGAGCACGTCTATCTCCATATCTTCAACTTGAGACTTCAGCACTCTGCGGGCTAATTCAAATCCTCCTTTACCAACATCGGGGGATTGCCAAACAAAAGAATCAGTCGCCAAAACGCGCTTAGCCCCCCGTTTTTCGGCTGCAAAAGAGTAGAATCCATCCCAAGCACCGACATCTAAAACAGTCATTCCTGCTAAACTTTCAGGGAGTCCAATCTTCTGTTCGGTTTGAGGAGAAGAAGTTTTGCCGCCGCCCGGAGTGATGACTCCGCAACCTAGATCAATGCAGTGATGCCAAACAAGAATTTTCGCTACTTCTGCTGTTAGCAACAATCTTTCGATATCTTGTAGAGAAGCAATCTTTGCAGATGCAGGTTGCGGGCTTAAAAATTGTGTGGTTTCGGCGCATAGCTTGTCAAAATCTTGGCGGTAAATGGCCAATTCTTTAACCAAGCTTTCGGAGAAAGGAGTGCCATCCTTTTGCATTTTTTGAGTTGCTTGAGAAAAGCGCAAATTTAAATCAGCGGCTTGTTTTTTAACATCGTTTAACTGCTGCCACAAAATGTCTATGGTTGTTGTCATCATCTTGTTTTTGATCCCAAAAGTGCGGTTGCTGCTGTCTATTTTGTTTCCATCCAATTCTGCCCCGCGTGGATGTCAACTGTCAGCGGTACGCTAAGCGGCAGAGCATTTTCCATCGCAGTTCTAATTTTTGGCTGCAATTCTTCCCATTCGTCGGGAGGGACTTCAAAGATTAATTCATCGTGAACTTGCAGCAGCAGCCGCGCCTGATAGTTTTGCAAAATTTTCTGTACCTCAATCATGGCAAGTTTAATGATATCAGCACTGGAGCCTTGAATGGGAGCGTTGGCTGCGGCGCGCAAAGATTGGGCGTCATCTCTGCTGAGGCGCGCCAGTTGTTCGGAGTGAATGTCTTGGGGATTTTTGCCTTTTAAGCGCTGGAGGCTGCCATTTGTGTCGAATGTTAGATAGCGGCGGCGGCCGAGAATTGTGGTAACGTAGCCAAGGGCGATCGCCTCTTTTTTGACTTTTTCCAAAAATTCAAAGACTTTGCTGTAGCGTTGGTTGAATTTTGCAATAAACTCTTTGCCATCTTTGGAAGTCTTGCCCATCGATCGACCAAACTTGATCGCTCCCATACCGTAGACTACCCCAAAATTAATCGTTTTGCCAAACCGTCTTTCATCCGCTGTGACTTCCTCTTTTTCAAACAGCAGTTGAGCAGTCAGAGTATGCACATCTCGGTTGTTTTGGTAAGCTTCGATTAACACAGGTTCTTGACTCATATGAGCTAAAATCCGCAGTTCAATTTGAGAATAGTCAGCCGACACCATCAGCCAGCCTTCCTCGGGTAAAAAAGCTTTGCGAATTTGCCGCGAAAACTCGGTGCGGATCGGAATATTTTGCAAATTTGGATTGGAAGAAGAAAGCCTTCCCGTACCAGTTGCAGCTTGGTTGAAATCTGTATGCACTCGCCCGGTATCTGCACGCACTAACTGCGGCAAAGCATCAACATAAGTTGATTTTAACTTGGATAATGTGCGGTGTTCTAACAAATCGTCTACAATCGGATGGTCTCCTTGCAGTTTATCCAAAACAGCCGCATCGGTAGAGTATCCTGTCTTAGTTTTGCGAGACTTCTTCTGAAACTCATCGGGAATTTTTTCTAACAAGATTTCGCTGAGTTGTTTCGGCGAACCTAAGTTGAACTTTCTACCCGCTGCTTCATAGGTTTTTGCTTCTATTTCCGCTAAGCTCTTTTCTAGCTGGTGCGAAAGTGTCTTGAGATAATCTGAATTAATCCGAATTCCGCAGTATTCCATTTCTGCTAAAATCGGTTCTAATGGCTGTTCTACTTTTAGCAGCAACTGGTGCAAAGATTTATCGGAAAAATTGGCTTCATCGGCTTTATCCAATTCGGCTCGAAGTTTACCTACTAACTGAAATGTGGTGTGAACATCCATACCGCAGTATTTAGCTACTTCGGGGATGCTGATGTCAGCAATTGTTTTGTTTTTCGCTACTAATTCTTTGTAACTTTTGGCGACAATGCCTAAGTATTTTCTTGACAATTCGCTGAGGCTGTGGCTACTTTCTGGATTGAGTACGTAACTGGCTAGCATGGTGTCGAAGACGACTCCGGCTAGTTTGATTCCTTGACAGCGTAAGATCGATCGGTCAAATTTAGCATTTTGCAGCGCCTTGGGATAATTCTCACTTTCTAAAATCGGGCGCAAAGCGTTTAAAACCGTGGCTTTGTCCAAGTTTTTGCCTGTTTTGTGCCCGATCGCAATATAAGCTAAATCTTGTTCGCCAATTCCCCAACAACAGCCGATTCCGACTAATTCCGCGTCTCGCGGTTCGAGGGCGGTGGTTTCGGTATCCCACGCCACAGGTGAGTCTTTGTCGGTGCAGGTTTGCAGCAGTTCGACTAATTCGTTTAACTGTTCGATTGTTTGAATTATTCGGGGTTTAATTGGTAATTGGTTTGCTTGCTGAGAAGCTAGGGTTTCTGCGGGACTAAAAAACCACAAGTCATCGGCTTCTGAACTTTCAGAAGTTGCGGCCTTAACATTAATTGAATTATCGGCGTTACTTGGCTGTTCGGAGATTGTAACTTCTTTGCTTGCTTCTACTTCTTCCTGGTGACTTATTACTTCTTCCTTCTCTTCTACACCGCCAAAACGTTTTTGAATTTGTTTGACTTTCCCTAAAAATGTTTTAAATTCCAACTTTTCCAGCATCGGAATTAAGGCTGCTTCGTCAAATCCGATCAACTGACAATCTTCTAAGTTGATTTCTAATGGCACGTCTTGAACAATTGTCGCCATGCGCTGAGAATGATAGGCTGCTTCTTTACCTTCTTCTAACTTTTTCTTAGTTGCGCCTTTAATCTCGTCTATGGCTGCATAGATGCCGTCGAGAGAATTGTAAGCTTCCAATAATTGCAGGGCGGTTTTATCGCCGATGCCTTTGACTCCGGGAATGTTGTCGGATTTGTCGCCGCAGAGGGCTTTGTAATCTATTACTTGTTCGGGTATAATTCCGAGTTTTTCTTTGACTGCTTCTGGGCCGAATTCTTGGGATTTGCCTTTGCCCGATCGCCTTAATTCATCTGTACTCAAGTACAATACGCCGATCTTTTTTTCGGTGTCTACCAATTGAAACAAATCTCGATCGCCCGTGAGGATTTTGACCTGATAACCCGCGGCGCTGGCTTTTTGGGCCAAAGTTCCCAAAACATCGTCCGCTTCGTAGCCGGGAGCTGTGATTGCGGGTAAATTTAAATAGCCGAGGAGTTCTTGCAGGTTTTTGAGATCCGGCTTAAAATCTTCCGGTGTTTCGGCTCGACCGGCTTTGTAGGTGTCGTCTGCTTCGTGGCGAAATGTGGGTGTGGCGAGGTCAAAGGCGATCGCCATGTACTGGGGGTCGTGGGCCGCCATTACTTCCAGCAGCGACTTGAGAAAGCCAAAACAGACGCTGGTGGGAATGCCCGTCGTAGTTCGCAAACCTCCGTCTCGGCTTTTGGCAAAGGCGAAGTAGGAGCGAAAAGCCAGGGAGTGGCCGTCAACTAAGATGAAGATGGGAGCTTGATTTTCCGACACAGACACAGTTACCGATCGCACGAAAGGATTTTCTCATTGTACTCAGTTGTCAGTCTGCATCGATCGACCCCAAGGATGACCCGCAGACTTGAGAACGGTTGATTTGCGATCGGATCTCGGCGTATTGTGCAGCTTGGCTCAGAATGGTACAAGATGTTAAGTGCGATTCCCTACGGGATAGCTTCGCTTCACGCCAATTTATCAACACCTGCCGATCGAAGCTTATGGGTGACATTAATCGATGCTACGAACTCCTCGAAATAGAGCCTGGAGCTTCCCTAGAAGAAATTAAGCGCGCTTACAGGGATTTAGCTTTTGTGTGGCATCCCGATCGCTTTGCACACAACGACCGCCTGCAACAAAAAGCTCAACAAAGATTAACCGAAATCAATCAAGCTTACCAGGATTTGGTGTTGTTTCTGAGTCCGCCGGAACCGAGGTCGATCAGCCAACAGTTTCAGCAACCGCCGCCCTCGCCGCCCGAAAAACCCCTGAGAAGGCGTTCGGGAAAATCAGCCAACAGAGGCGGTCAAACCCGCCCCAAAGCCACCTCGAAAAAAATTCCCACTCAAAACAAGCCGAAAAACCCGAAACGATTTACAGCTCAAAATCGCCAAGTGCGGCGGGGAAAAAAGCAACCGGGGCGCGGCGTTGCGAGGGAAGCGCGCCTATTTCAAAACTATCCAAAGCTTACCCCGAAAAGGAAAAAAGAATTTTCAACTCAATACTCAAAAGTGCGGCCATCTCAACACTATTCAATCTTTCCTTGGGGGCCGCTGCTAATCGCTGTGGCGAGTTACGCTTTGACTGGTTGGATTTTGACGGTATCCGCCGCCCCGCTGTGGATGTGGACTTTAATCCTTGGTGCAGATTGGCTGTGGGCTGCGATTTTGCTGGCGGAGGGCGCGGCAACGCCTAGAGTCTGGCTGGCGGCGCTGGTTTCGGCTGGGGCGGTGGGGGGGTCGATCGCCGGTTTTCAGGCAGGAGGAACGGTAACTGCGGCTGTCTGGGCGGCAGTTGGAGCGGGTTTGGGGGCGATCGCCAGTTCCGAGGCAGAATCTCGGGCCGTGGCGGTAGTTTTGGGGGCGGGAGGAGTGGCGACAGTGGTGGGATTGATGGCTGGAACTGCTTCTGGGAATTGGGTGAAGGCGTTGGTAGCGGCGGTGTGTTGGGCGATTGTCGGCTTGACGTGCGGGCTGGGGGCGGAACTAGGCGCGAATTCTGGCGGCCCTCTCGGGCTCTTTGGTGCGATCGGGCTGGCAATTGGGGCGTGGGCGGGGGTTTTGGCTGGGGCGGGTTCGGGGGCGATCGGCGATGCTTTAGCCATCGCCGGATCTAAGACTGTTTACGGGGCTTGGGCGGCGATCGGGATTATTGCGGGAGTTGTGGCGCGGATGGTAGCTGCAGAAAGGTCGATCGGCACTGGGGGCGGACTTTACACCTTTATCCTGTTAGTCGCTACTTCCGGTTTCGGGCTGTGGCTGGGCCGCTGGTTGGTCGATCGGATCATTAGTCAGTAATCAGTAGTCAGTAGTCAGTAGTCATTAGGGAAAATTACCAATGCCCCATGCCCCATGCCCCATGCCCCATGCCCCATGCCCCATGCCCCATGCCCAATTCCCAATGCCCAATTCCCTATAAATTCCAGCACTTATCGCTTTTTAGCAGCGCCTCAAACTCAGCCCGCGGCAAAGCCTGACTGAAAAAATGACCTTGAATTTCATCGCATTCGTGCGCGCACAAAAAAGCAAGTTCCCGCTGATTTTCAACTCCCTCAGCAATCACAGTCAGGTTCATCGAGTGTGCCATTTGAATAATCGCTATGGTAATCGCTGCATTTTGGCGATCGTCTGCAATATCGCGAATAAAACTCTTGTCAATCTTGAGCGCATCAAATGCAAAGCGTTTCGGATAACTCAAACAAGAATATCCCGTTCCAAAATCATCAATTGCTATCCTAATTCCCATATTTCTCCACACGGTAAAAGCTCCAGTTGCTGCCGCTTCATCTTCCAAAATCAAACCTTCCGTCAACTCTAATTCCAGATATTTAGGATTGAGATTAGTTTCTCTCAATATCTCGATGACTCTCTCCGTCAAATTTTTCGATTCAAACTGGCGGGCTGACAGGTTCACTGCTACCCGCAGCGGAGGCAAACCCTGTGTTTGCCAAGCTTTAGTTTGCCGACAAGCAGTCTCTAACACCCATTCGCCCAGCGGTGCAATCAACCCCATTTCTTCAGCCATTGGAATAAATTCTGCTGGGGAAACTCTGCCTCTTTTTGGATGATTCCAGCGCACCAAAGCCTCAGCACCAATAATCTTTCCTGTTTTAATTGCTATTTGCGGCTCATAGTAAACCTCAAACTCCGACCGTTTTAAAGCATTGCGGAGACAAGTTTCTTGAGTGAATTGATTGATGGAACTATTAGCGACTTTTACCGTATAAAATTGATATTTATTGCCACCTTGTTGCTGAGACTCGTACATGGCTGTATAAGCATTTTTCAGCAATTCATCTGCATCGCTACCGTCCCCCGGAGATAAACAAATGCCAATACTTGCCGTCACGTACAGTTCCGAGCCTTTGACAGTCATCGGTTGAGCCACAATATCTAAAATGTTTTGAGCAATATTCGCAGCATCTTGTTTTTCGGCAACTGGCTCGAGAACAATTGCAAATTCGGCAGCTTCCAAACGAGCCAGAATCTTGATGTTCTCCATGCAGTTACTCAGCCGCTGGGCAATAATGCAAAGCACGGAGTCGCCGGTATCGTATCCCAAGGTACTATTAATCCGGTTAATTCTATCTAAACTGAGAGTGATAATTGGTATGATTGCTGGCAATTCTTTTTGCTTGTCTAATAGCTGATTTAGCTGCTCTCGCAACAGCGAACGATTGGGCAAGTTTGTCAAGCAGTCGTGCTGATGTCGATGCAGAGCTAATTGAATAGTTGTGTGCAAGTTTTTTTCCTCAAAGGGTTTGACAATATAGCCAAAAGGCTTGGTAGCATTGACTCGTCGCAAAGTTTTTTCGTCAGCATAAGCTGTTAGATAAACTACCGGGATCTGAAAGCGCGATCGGATCTCTTCGGCTGCTGTAATTCCGTCAATTTCTCCTTGCAAATTAACATCCATCAACACTAAATCTGGCCGCGATTCGGCTACCGATAGAATAGCTTCTTCTCCAGAATAAACAATATCAGTCACTCGATATCCGAGAGATATTAAACTATCAGACATATCTTCTGCAATGATGCTTTCGTCTTCAACAATCAGAATACTTTTATGTAACATTAACTTGTCTCCTCAGAGTCAGATTTTGGTTTGGGAAATATTATTTGAAAAGTCGTGCCGATAGTTTCCAACAGTTCTATTTTCCCCCGAATTTGCTTGACTAAAGACCAGACTAGCCGCAAACCCAAAGTTCGGGCATTTCGATAATCTAAGTCTTGAGGAAAACCAATTCCGCTGTCGCTCACCGTTAGCACGCAAACCCTGTTATTATCTAAAATGAAATCTATTTTAATCTTACCTTGAATTTCTCCAAAAGCATACTTAAGAGAATTTGTCACCAGCTCGTTGATAATTAATCCGCAAGGAACTGCTGTATCAATATTTAGCGAACATGGGGCAATATTTGTTTCTAACTTGATGCCTTCTGCATGAATTTGATAAGCTTGAAATAAATTGTGGGAGAGATTTTGGATATATTCAGCAAAATCAATATCTGACAAGTCTTTGGATTGATATAACTGTTCGTGAACCAAAGCCATTGACCTGACTCTGTTTTGACTTTCTTTGAGCATTTCAATAACGCGATCGTCTTGGATGTAGCGGGACTGAAGTTTGAGCAGGCTAGAAATTACTTGGAGGTTGTTTTTGACGCGGTGGTGAATTTCTTTGAGGAGGACTTCTTTTTCGGCGAGGGAGGCTTTTATTTGCTCCTCATCCCGTTTGCGATCTGTAATGTCGCGTACTACTGCTTGGAGAAATTTTTGTCCGTTAATTTCCATTGCGTTTAACAGAACTTCTGCGGAAAATTCGGAACCGTCGAGTCGTTTGTGTACCCAGTCAAATCGACAGCTACCTGTTTGCATTGCTGCGTTCATTCTCTGTGTTGCTAGACTGCGTGAGTCTTGTCCGCTCGGCTGAAATTGCGGGGAAAATTCGCTCGGATGCTTGCCGTAAAATTCTTTTTTGTTGCTACAGCCAAATATTTTTAAAGTAGCGGGGTTACAGTCAAAAAACTCGTTTTCGTCCAGCAACATTACTGCGTCGCTGGTGGCTTCGTAAAGGCTGCGAAATTTGCGTTCCGACTCTTGCAGAGAAGCGATTAATTTAGTTTTTTGAGCTTCTGCTCGTTTGCGATCGCTAATGTCTATCCCTACAGAAACTACTGCGGTTCCCTGATGGTACTTCTGTAAAACTATCAAATAATTGCGGATGCAGCCGTTAATTTCTACGTCTATTTCTTGCCAGCTTTGCTGAGATAAACTCTCAAAAAAGTTGCGGATCAATTCTCCAAAAGTCGAACCTTTGTCGAGAAAGTTAATTTCTTGACCGACAAAACTTTCAGGAGTTAGTTTGAACGAGGTTGCTAAGTGCTGGTTGACTCCGATATACCGCAAATCTGAACCGATCCAAGAAATCAGCCCGGGCACGGCATCCAAGACGGCGCGAAGTTGGTCTGTAGCTTTTTGCAGTGCTTCTTCCGATCGCTTGCGATCGCTAATATCTGTAGCAGTTCCGCACAAACCTAATATAGTGCCGTTTTCAGCTTGGTTGACGATGCTGTTGATTCGTAGGTGGACGGGAGTACCGTCTTTGCGGGTGTGTACTGTTTCGTAAGGAGAATTAGCGGTTTGCGACTGAACGCTGGTTCTCGCTAAAAATTGTGCAAATATTTCTATTTGTTTGGTTTTTTGTTCGGGAACCAGAAACTCGGTGAACCGGCGGCCGATCATTTCGGGCGGTTCGTAACCGTAGATGCGTTTGGCGGCGGAATTGACAAAAGTCAAGAGGCCTTGAATGTCGATCGACCAAATCAATTCTTGAGAAGTTTCTACCAGGTTGCGGTACTTTTTTTCGCTTTCAGCAAGGGCTATATTCAAGACTAGCGCTTGCTGCTGAAGTCTTTGTTCTAATTCTTGATTTGCGGTTTTCAGAGTTGCGAATGCTCGTTGGCGAAGCCCTCGCAGAGGATCGCCCTCGGTAATGTCAGCAGAAACACCGACAGCCCCGACAACTTCGCCGTTGCTATCTCGCAGCGCTACCGATCGAACTTTGTGCATAAAATCCCCGTTTTGACTATTCCAAGTGCGATCGTTTCCTGCTAGTACCCCAGCAATATTTTCTAAAATATCCGGCTGGCTGTAAACTTCAAAAATCGACTTCCCGACTGCTGTACCGGGTTTGAGTCCCAAATGTTCTAATCCTTTGCCTTCTGCCATAGTTAAATTGCCGTCAAAGTCGATCGCCCACAGGAACATCGGGGCACAACTGAGGGCCGCGTGCAGGGTTTCGTTAGCAAGTTTTAGCCGATCGATTTCTGCTTGAAGCATCGCGCGGGTGTCGCTTAATTCTACCGTTAGCCGATCGGCTTTTAGCTGCCAGCTAGCAGCAGTGTCGCACATTTCTGCGGGATTGTGCGATCGACAGATGGATTGATTGCAGTTTGACATGGTTAGTTTTGGAGGATCTCTATATTTAACCGCTGCCTATTTTTTAAGCATAAACTTTTTAAGTGAACTATTACAGTTCGCTGCGATACTCATCCGAGAAAAATGTGATAGTTTAAAGATAGCTTAAAGGATGCAGCAATTGCGGTTCGATCGGCTTTTTTTGGCGATAATTAAGAAATTGGGCGTTGCTGATTTGGAGTATGAATTACCTCCGAAATTTAGTAGGGGCAATTCATGAATTGCCCCTACTCTAAATTTCAGAGATTGCTATAACGAGTGAGTCATACCTAAATTTAGCAACGCCAGAAATTGACCATAAGCTGAATAATGCCTTGGAATCGGTATTTTTACGGTAAGTATGTGTAGCAACAAAAAAGTTTTCCTATCTTCGGCTGGCACTAGACATAGAATTATAAAGTTATTATATTGGCTTGCGTATATTCACGCACCAATCGGGAATCGGGAAATTTGAAATATAGCAGATGTTGAAGGAAGTTCGGCCACGAGCAATGTACGGGATGCAACGGATACTTCGACCCTTCTTCCTTCAATTAACTCCCCAAACTTTGACAGTTTTGTCTAAACTGCCGCTGATAACAGTTTCGCCATCGCTGCTAAAATCAAGACAAGTAACGGAGTTTAGATGTCCGCTAAGAGTGTGAATATGTTCGCCGGTACTGGCATTCCAAAATTTGATATTACCATCGGCACTAGCACTAACCACAGTGGTTCCATCGGGACTAAAGGCGATCGCATTTATCGAATTAAAATGCCCAGCCAAAATTATTGGACTATCTGGATTTGATAGCTGCCGCAGTTTAATATTTCTGTCCCAGCCGCCAGCCGCCAAAGTCTGCCCGTCTGGACTGAAAGCCAGACAATTCGCATAACCTTTAATGGTTTGGGAACACTCTCTGCTGCGGAGGTTCCACAGTTTAATTGTACCGTCAGAACTGCTGCTAGCGAGAGTTTGTGCGATCGGGCTAAAAGCAAGACTCGCAATTCCTGCTTTGTGAGCTTTCCAAGTTAAAAGACTGCCAAAAGTACAGATTAACTTTCCCGTCTCTAAATTCCAAATTTTGATAGTAGTATCTGCCGAACCTGTGGCAATAACTTGACTGTCTGGACTGATGAGAATTGCGGTAATTTCCGCTTCGTGTCCGAGGGAAGTATAGCGCAATTCTCCTGCTTGCCAAATATCGATCGCGCGGTGTTTCGGAGTATTTCTGCTCCTCACAAAAACTTCAGTTTCTTGGCAAAGCACAAAAGTTTCTTTAGCGCGGGGATACTTGTCAACAGTATAAAGTATTTCTCCGGTCTCCAAATCGCAAATTCTAATTATTTTGCCGTGCAAACTCGCCGTGCGATCGCCTCCGGGACTAATCGCTACATTTGTCCCAGTTTTCACAGTGCGGATGCAGTCAAAAAGCTGGTAAGGGACGAATTCTTTTAAAGCTTGGCGCACTAGAGGTTCTGTCCTCGATCGCAAAATCAAATAAGCTACTCGCTGCACTTCTGGCGCAGAGTCAAGCAGCGATTGAATTGCTATATTCAAACCGGCGTCTCCGTATTTGCAGGCATCTTTAACGGCGGCGATGCGCGGCTCGATACTAGGACTGTTCAAGCGCTGCTTGACACCGGCGATGCCTCCCAAAACAGCAGCGGCGATCGGGATTTGACTTTGGCCGCCGAGGACGGCATCATATTCTCTGGGTTGGTTAGAATTGTCGGCCATCATAGGATTTTAGATTTTAGATTCGATAATTCGAGGAGTGAATAAAGCGACTTCACGGATAAATCCGGGGGCTTTTCCCCAGGCTGCTTTCTGTCACGCGAAAACCAAGTTTAAGAGCGCAAGTTCTAAGTTATTGACTGTTGTTGTCTATGCTATTATAATCAAATCAGCGTTTCACACAAAAATCCGAAAGTGATATGTCACACTTCACAACAATCAAGGTTCAGATCAACAACGGCGAACTGCTGCATCAAGTATTGGAAGAGTTGGGTTATCAAGTAGAACTCAATGCGCAGGTACGGGGTTATCGGGGAGACAAAGCTAATGCCGAGTACGTGATTCGGCAGTCGAACGGTTATGATTTGGGTTTTCGGCGCAGCGGAGAAGATTACGAATTGGTGGCGGATTTTTGGGGCGCTAGAATTAACCAGCAGGAATTTGTCAATTCAATCAGTCAGAAATACGCGCGCAAAAGTTTGATGGCGGCGGTGCTGTCCGAGGGTTTTAATGTGGAATCAGAGGAGACTTTGGCCGATGGCACGGTGAGGGTTGTAGTTGGTCGATGGGTTTAAGAATCAAGCTGTTTGAACTCGTTTTTATGTACTCAGGACTTGCGCGGAATCGGTGTTAAAATCTGATTTATTCGTAAGTCCTAGTACCCATAGGAGAATCGCCGTGAAATTCGATCGCCCTGAGCGACAAATTCAACAAAGTTGGGAAGCTAATGCTGACGCTTGGATACAGGCGATCGACCAAAACCAGATCGAAAGTCGTCGCGCAGCAACGGACGAGGCTATTCTGCAAGCAGTGCTGCGCTATGGGCATCGGCGAGTGCTGGATGTTGGATGCGGTGAAGGTTGGCTGACACGCGCCCTAGCAAACCGTGGTGTTGAGGTTGTCGGAGTTGATGGTTGTGCAGCTTTGATCGATCGAGCTTGTGAAAAAGGAGGCGGTTGTTTTCGGGCGATCGGCTACGATAACATTATTGCCGATCCAGCGATCCTCGGTCAATCCTATGATGCGATCGTGTGCAATTTTTCGCTACTCGGTGAGGAAATTGGAGACTTATTGCGATCGTTTCGCCCAGCAATAGTCTCAGAGGGACACCTATTAATCCAGACAATTCATCCATTCACAGCCTGTCAGGAACAGCCCTATGTTGATGGATGGAAAACCGAGACTTTCGACAGCTTCGGCGGCGCTTTTCGAGAACCGATGCCTTGGTATTTTCGCACAGTTAGTTCGTGGTTTCAACAAGTGTCAGAAGCTGGCTGGAGGCTTTGTGAATTGCAGGAACCCATACATCCACAGACGCATATTCCTCTTTCCCTGCTGTTAATTTGTCAGCAGTAGAGTGCGTCATATCAACTGCTGCTGCACCGGAATGATCTAGAGGACACGGCAGTACCGTGTCCCTACCCCGATTAATTGTAGGGAAACGGCACTGCCGTGTCCTGATTGTGGGTAATATCATTCTGATGAAGAGCGGAATTGAGAGCCCTCAAAATCTTCGCAGCAGCCGACGGGTAGATCCACGGTAAAAGCGGTTTCCATCGATCGACTCTCAACCCGAATTTCTCCGCCCAGTTGCTCGACTAATTTCTGCACCAGCGCCAATCCCAATCCCGTCCCGCCTTGCATCCAATAATCGCTGCTGGGAATGCGGTAAAATTTCTCAAAAATGCGCCTCAGTTGAGCATCAGGAATCTCAATCCCAGTATTGCTAACAGTCAAAACCACTTTGTCAATCAAACCCGCAGCAGTTGTGGTACGAAGTGCAACCGCAATCTTTCCTTCAGGCGGAGTGTACTTGCAACCCACATTCCGCACCCCCAACTGGCACATAGGCGGATTGAGGGGGTAAAAGTGAATCATCCGAGACCATCATGAGTAGAAATACTCAACTATCTCGGTCACTCAGCATTACCCAGTAGTCCATTCTGGAAAATTGACGT
>JANNOR010000039.1:0-17981 GCA_031399265.1 Cyanobacteria bacterium SOY_34_metabat_3
TGCTAATTTCAGGATGATGTAGGGGATTGAATGAGGAGACGGCAGTGCCGTTTCCCTACCCAAAATAACATTGTAGGGAAACGGCACTGCCGTCTCCTCTATAGTCGCATTAACTCAAATACTCTTCAACAATCTTCAAAATCCTTGCCGAAGCCAAACCGTCTCCAAAGGGATTGATTGCCATTGCCATTGCATTATAAGCATCAGAATCACTCAATAACTCTGCCGCTGCTGTCGCAATTCTATCAGAATCAGTACCGACAAGTTTAGCAGTTCCTCCAGAAATTGCTTCTGGTCTTTCTGTGGTTTCTCGCAATACTAAAACTGGCTTGCCTAAACTAGGTGCTTCTTCTTGCAAGCCGCCGGAATCTGTGAGGATTAAATGACATCTTTGAATTGCTCCTACTAATTCGGCATAATCTAAAGGTTCTGTTAAAAAGACTCTGGGATGCTCGCCCAAAAGAGCTTGCAAAGGTTCTCTAACTGTGGGATTTCGGTGCAGGGGGAGGAGTAATGCTGTATCGGGAAATTTATCTAAGATTTGGAGAAATGCCCGCGCAATTCCTGCTAATGGTTCTCCCCAATTTTCGCGGCGGTGTACTGTTGCTAGGATAGTTCGATATTTGGTCCAATCTAAGTTGGGAATGTTGCATTCGGGTTTGCGTTTGGCTACGGCCAGCAAAGCATCGATTACTGTGTTGCCTGTACGGTGAATTTCTCCCAAAACGCCCGATCGCACTAAATTCTCCGCAGCCACCTCTGTCGGCGCAAAATGCAGCCGTGCGAGCTGAGATATCAACCGCCTGTTAGCCTCTTCTGGATAAGGATTGAACACATCATCAGTCCGCAAACCGGCTTCTACGTGACCGACTGGTATTTTCTGGTAAAATGCTGCCAAAGCAGCGGCAAATGCTGTGGTGGTGTCGCCTTGTACTAAGACTATTTTTGGCTGCAACTCTTTGAACAAATCTTCTAAACCTTGCAAACTCCGACAGGTAATGTCTGTCAAGGTTTGTTGGTGCTGCATAATGGCTAAATCGCGATCGGCTTTTAGGTCGAACATTCGCATGACTTGCTCGACCATTTCCCGGTGCTGGCCTGTTAATATTACTTGGGTGTCAAAGGATGGCAAGCTTTTGAACTGTTGAATTACTGGGGCTAGTTTAATTGCTTCTGGGCGCGTTCCTAGGACAATGCAAATTCGGTTAATAGTTTTGGACATGGTAAAATTGGGTAGTTTAGATTTGTGAGGTTGTTAAAGGGTGAAGATTTTATGGCTGGTTTGAATTGTTGGTTAATAAGATTTATTTTTTTATGAACCGCAGAGGGCGCAGAGGAGAAATAAAGGAGAGAGAAAAACTTTTTTTTGGGAGTTATATTGTTTCAGTTGGTACATTTTTATTTTTTAACTGGTTATGCCTTATCGTTACATTTTATTTTACAAACCCTATGATGTTTTAACTCAATTCACTGACAATTCAGGGGAAGTTAAACGCAGAACCCTGAAAGATTATATTCCAATTCCTGATGTTTATGCGGTGGGAAGGCTCGATCGCGATAGTGAAGGTTTGTTGTTGCTAACTGATGACGGACAAATGCAGCACCGACTGAGTGACCCGAAATTCGCTCATCCCCGCACTTACTGGGTGCAGGTGGAAGGGATGCCTGATGCAGGTGCGATCGCCCGTTTAGAAACTGGTGTCACAATTCAAGATTATCGGACTCGATCGGCAAAAGTGCAATTATTATCAACAGAACCACTTTTGCCGCCCCGGGAACCGCCGATTCGGTTTCGCAAACACATACCGACAGCATGGCTGGAAATGACGCTGACAGAAGGCCGCAACCGCCAAGTCCGCAAGATGACCGCAGCAGTGGGATTTCCGACGTTGCGGCTGGTTAGAAGTGCGATCGGGCATTTGCGTCTCGAAGGCCTCCAACCCGGAGAATGGCGGGAATTAACTCAAAACGATTTGAGATTTTAGATTCGGGAATTACACTCAACAGTCAACCGTCAACAGTTAACAGTGAACACTCAACAGTCAACTACTTTCTAGGTGGCAAAATAAAACTCTCATTTCCATCCTTATCCTTTCGCACCACAGCTCCCAATTTTACCAAAGCTTGTCTCGCCCTCATGCGCACAAATTTATCATTTGTTTGACCATAAACAGCGCTCCAAGCCGCAAATCTCACCGGAATACTATCGGGATCTCGGCGCAAAAAATCAGCAGTTGCTCGAAACATCGGCACTAATTTCTTGCCTTCTGGGGTTCCTTCTAACCAGTTAGCGGCCATTTCGTGCGATCGAGCTGACGCGCTAGTGTCACCCAGCAGGAGCAACTCGTCCAGGCCTTTATTTCGCCACACCCTCCACGCTTGCGGGTCAATTTGCGGCGAAAGAACGTTTGTACCGCGCTCCATAAACTGCACGGCAATTTCCGGTTTTGCTTGATAAAACGAAACAGCAACCGACAGAAACGGGTAAATTTCCACCCACCTCGGGTCATGCCGCGTAACTATGTCAAAATAATCGGCGCTCAGATTGTAGCCCGTCACATTTCGCGCTTCGTCGTCGCCAAAATACTGCAAAAATTTCAGAAATGTCCAATCTGCAATTAAATTGTCAAATCCAAAACTAGGGAGAGTTTTGAGCATTTTCAGCCGCAGGGCTTCTTGCTGCGCTTCTTGCTTGAAACTGGCGGCAGACATTGCTCTTGGAGGCTTTTGCACCGACTCAACGCCAACGGTCGGCATTCCCCCTAACTGTCCGCTCGACTGCATGGTAATCACCCCCGCCAGCGCTGCTAGACCGATAACTCCATTAATGAGCAGGCTCAACCACTTACGCGAAAATTGTTCGATTTTAGCTTCCACGGCACATTTAAATCCAAGTTTAAAATTAAGTTTATTAAAATAGAGTAATGATTGGTTGGCGATCGACGATAAATCTAGTTAAACTGTCCAAAGGGATGGTGGAGTCTCCACAACATAGTTTAGGTAGTAATTTGAGATTTTTTTTAGCAATCTCAAATCAAAAATCAAAAATCTACAATCGAATTGAGCCAAATTCAATGAATCAAGCCCGCAGACGCTTTTCTAAGTTACAGGCAGCCCTGTTCAGTGGGGCGATGGCAACAACCGCTTCGATATCTTTACTCGTTCCGGGCCTGAGTCAATCAGTCCGCGCCGAGCTTCAAGATAGCCCCAAAGCTGTCTTAGACGAAGCTTGGCAAATTGTGAACAGAGAGTATGTCGATGGCAGCTTTAACAAGACTGACTGGCAAGTTGCCCGCCAAGAGTTGCTCAGCAAAGATTATACCTCTCGCGAAGCTGCCTATACCGCCCTCCGCAAAGCCCTAGAGAAATTACAAGACCCGTACACGCGCTTCATGGACCCGAAGCAGTACGAAGCGCTGACGAGTCAAACCTCCGGGGAACTGACAGGGGTGGGGATGCGGCTGGAACAAGACGAGAAAACCAAAGCGATTACCGTAGTCGAGCCGATGGAAAATTCTCCGGCGCTCAAGGCCGGGATTCAAGCGGGCGATACTATTTTGGTAATTGACGGCAAAGCTACCAAAGGCATGACTGTCTCGGATGCTGCTGGGATAATTCGCGGCGCTGAAGGTACGAAAGTCACGCTCCGGATTGCTCGTAGCGGCAAAAGCGAGTTTGACATCACTCTGACTAGGGCGAGAATTGAGGTAGCAGCGGTTCGCTACAGCCTCAAGGATGAAGGGGGTAAAAAAGTCGGTTACATCCGTTTGCAAGAGTTTAGCTCCCACGCGGGCGAACAAATGCAGGCGGCGATTAAAAAGCTCTCGGATCAGAAAGCTGATGCTTTTGTGTTGGATTTGCGCGGCAATCCCGGCGGGCTGCTGCGGGTGAGCATTGATATCGCGCGGATGTGGATGGATACAGGGGCGATCGTCCGTACAGTCGATCGCGCCGGAGATTCTCAGGAAATGAAGGCAAATCGGACTGCGCTCACTGACAAGCCTT
This sequence comes from Cyanobacteria bacterium SOY_34_metabat_3, assembly GCA_031399265.1. GTDB lineage: Bacteria > Cyanobacteriota > Cyanobacteriia > Cyanobacteriales > Microcoleaceae > Microcoleus. The sequence continues at coordinate 4,006 of JANNOR010000039.1, forward strand.
TGGTGGTGCTTGTGGACGACAACTCCGCCAGCGCTAGCGAGATTTTGGCTGGTGCTCTTAAGGACAACAAGCGCGCTACTGTGATGGGCGGCCAAACTTTTGGCAAAGCTTTGGTGCAGTCGGTGCATTCTTTGTCTGACGGTTCGGGTTTGGCAGTGACGATCGCTCACTACTATACTCCCAACGGTACTGATATCAGCCACAAGGGCGTTACTCCCGATGTCAAAGTCGAAGTAACGGACGCACAAAAGCTGAAATTAGCCAACAAACCGACGTTAGTTGCTACGAAAGACGATCCTTGCTACGCGCAGGCGATCGCACTTTTGAGAACGAGCGCGAACTCGGCCCGTCCCGTTGCTGGTAATGAGGCTCTTGTTCCTGTCAAGAAATAGTTAAAATCGGCATTCATTCACAATTAGCTTTAAGATGAAACCCGCGCCGGCGGGTTTTATTTTTGTAACTTGCCAAAAATCACTCTTGTCAACATTTCTAATTTGAGAGATTTTGAAATTTCCGACTTCCCTGATAGCCAGATAAATCAGCTAACTCCTGCAAAGATTTTTGCCCTTCGTAAAACTTACCGTTAATTTCCCAAGCGGGAGTACCCTGAATTTTGGCTGCTTGACAAAGATCCCGTCGAGCATTTTTTCCTTGAGGATTGCACTCGATATAATTGAAAATGCCAGCCGCTTCTTTGCCAAAACTTTCCTTCTGCGCTTGACAGTGATCGCAGGTAAAAGAGCCATACATTTTAGCTCCCACTCTTTTTAAATGCTGGGCTAAAGCAATTTCCGAAGTGCCAGAAATCGTTGTAGTTTTCATGCTAGTCTCCCTAGCTGTACCGAGATTATTCACATCGGCATAAAGAGCCAGAGAGGAAATCAGCACTAACATAGATACCAAAATTCCGATGAAAAATAGTTGACCTATATCCTCCCATTCGCGACCGATCAATGCTAAGACAAACAAGCTAGTTGCAAACAAAGCAGAAGCAATACAGTAAATACAAGTTGCTTTGATGTCAACAGTGAGTACGTACATCAGATAGCCGCTGAAAACCGTCATTGCTGTACCGCCAGCAAACAAAAATAGTCCCGTCCAAGACTCTAACTTAGAGCGGAGACTCTTCTGTTCAGAAAAATTGACAAATAGGGGAGCTACTGCAAAAACGATCATGCTCAAATAGCCCAAAAATCCAAAAAGAGAAAGAGGCAAACCAAAGACATAGGCATAGGGACTCGAAAGCACAATATCGCAGCCTTCTATGGGACAAACTGCCGTTCCGTTGGATAACTTGACCGCTGTTAGATAGGCAGTTATCGCAGCTCCAATAGTTGCGATAACTGCCATAATGGGGCGAGAATAGCGGTAAATCCAGGGCAGAGAACGTTGACGACGCATAGTATTTTTAACCTCAGAATGTATGTCTCAATTGTGGGGGAAGGTGGGCAATCTCCACGCTACGAACACTTTATTTCAAAACTCTAGTCGCATTAAAAATCGCTGCTAAAGCCACCCCAACATCTGCAAAAACAGCTTCCCACATTGTCGCTAACCCAAAAGCACCCAAAGTAATAAATATCGCTTTGACTGACATAGCAAAAATGATATTTTGCCAAACAATATTGTGAGTTTTTCGGGCAATTTGCATGGCTTCAGCCACCTTCGACGGTGCATCTGACATAATCACCACATCGGCAGTTTCGATCGCCGCATCGGAACCCAAACCCCCCATTGCAATCCCCACATCAGCTCTAGCAAGCACAGGTGCGTCATTAATTCCGTCCCCGACGAAGACTATTTTATCGCCTTTTTTAGATTCGGAGATCAGTTTTTCGATCGCCTCGACTTTTCCTTCTGGCAATAACTCTGCTAAATAGGAATCTAAACCGAGCTGTTTGGCAACACTATCGGCTACAGCTTGATTATCTCCTGTGAGCATCACGATTCGCTCAACACCCAATTTTTTGAGGTCTCGAATAGCTTGTACTGCGTCTTCCTTAAGCTCGTCAGCAATCAAAATATAGCCAGCATAGCGGTTGTCTACCGCTAAATGCACGATCGTACCTTCAGCATTAGACACATCGCGAGTAATATTTTCTCGGTGCATCAAACGGTCATTTCCTGCTAGGACAATTTGATTATTTACTTCAGCTCGAATGCCGTGTCCGGCTATTTCTTCGTAATCTTTCACATCCGATGAATCAATCTTGCCGCCGTAAGCTTCCACGATCGATTTCGCGACTGGGTGATTTGATTGAGATTCTATTTTAGCCGCTATTGCCATTAAATCTGTTTGGGAAAAACCATTTGCAGGCACAATTTGGGCTACTTTAAAAACTCCTTTTGTCAGAGTTCCTGTTTTGTCCAAAACAACTGTTTTAACTGCTGTCAGGGTATCTAGAAAAGTCGAGCCTTTAACCAAAATACCGCGCTTGGCTGCACCGCCAATTCCCCCAAAGTATCCCAGAGGAATGCTAATCACTAATCCGCACGGACAGGAAATAACTAACAAGACAAGGGCGCGGTAAACCCATAAAAATCTGTCGGCATTAGTTGCTCCTGAAATCAACAAAGGGGGAATTAGAGCCACTGCTAGCGATGCAAATACCACAAACGGCGTGTAGTAGCTAGCAAATTTGCTGATAAACTTCTCGGTTTCAGCTTTTTTGCTTCTGGCATTTTCTACTAATTCCAGAATTCTGGATATTGAAGATTCACCGAAGACTTTTGTTACCTCGACGGTGAGCACTCCTGTCTGGTTGATTGTTCCTGCTAAAACTGTTTCTCCAACTTTCACGGTTCGAGGTACTGATTCTCCAGTTAGTGCAGATGTGTCAATCTGAGAATTGCCGTCGATAATTTCACCGTCTAAGGGGATTTTTTCGCCTGGTTTGACAAGGATGATATCGCCGACGGCTACGGTTTCTGGTGCAACTTTTTTGATGTCGCCATTTTGCTTGAGGTTGGCGCTGTCGGGGCGAATCTCTAAGAGCGATCGGATCGATTGGCGCGATCGCCCAACGGCAAATTCTTGAAAAAGTTCTCCGATTTTGAAGAACAGCATCACCCCGACTGCTTCTGGGAGTTTGTGAATGGCTACAGCGCCGAGTGTTGCGATCGTCATTAAGAAGTTTTCATCAAACACTCTACCTCGTAGAATGTTGCGGCCGGCAATAGTTAAAACATTCCATCCACTCAAAAGATAGGCTGGGATGAAAACCAGATATTCACCTATGGAATAGGGCGTGTTGTGCAGTTGTTCTTCAAAAATTAAACCGCCGACAAACAGGACAACAACCGATATCACAGGAATCAATTCTTGCTTGAGGTTAAAATCTCCGTTCCCGTGGTCATGGTCATGGTTATGATTCTCATGGCTGTGTTGATGGTGGTCGTCTTCATGACTGCAACTACAGCAGCCGGAATCGCTCGACTTGGCTTTTTGCATGGTTTTTCCTGGGTTTATCCCAACACCTGATCGTATGAATAGATGTTCATATTGTATAGTAAAAAATAAAATATACTAGATTTTGAGTGAAAAATTGGGCTATTTTTGAGGAAAATATTTTTAAGTTGGTAGGGAATGTTACTAGGGATTAAGAGACACGGCAGAGGACACGGCAGTGCCGTTTCCCTATCTAGACTGTCGTAGGCAAACGGCACTGCCGTGTTCTCTTCTCAGTTTATTGAGATAGATAATGATTATCGGTAGTCATTAGTTATTAACTAATTAATCTGCCGGATAAACTCTAAAGGCAAACCGTCTGTATCGGCAATAAAAGCTACTTCGTAAACATTATTTCCGATCGCCTGTTGAGTCGGTTCTAATAAAACTTTCAGCGGTTGAAACTGGCTTGGATCGTCCTTAGCTACTTCTTGAAACCGCTCTTTTAGAGACTCCAACCAAGCAGGCAAGTCAGTTGTCGCCTCAGTTAAATCGAAAGATAAATGATAGTATCCAACATAATGCTCGTCTCCGAAAGCATCCGGTGCGGGTTTTGGTTCCGGGATTTGGATTAGTTCGATGCGTCCGTTGAGACCTTCCATCCAACAGGCTAGAGTGTAGCCGGTGGTAAAGCGATCGCTCACAGTAAATCCCAACTGTTCGTAAAAGGCGATCGCCCGGTGAATGTTAGCAGTGCGAATTGAGGCGTGGTGCATTTGGCAGTTGGCAGTTGACAGTTGGCAGTTGACAGTTGGCAGTTGACAGTTAGCAGTTGACAGTTAGCAGTTGACAGTTGTTACCTACTACTAATCAACTAATGACTACTGACCAATGACTAATGACTAATGACTATTCAAACAACCGAAAATAGGGATATCTAACCGGAACTCCCGGCTCTTTTTCCAAATCAAAATTAATCACTTCCCAGCAAGGTTCTTCCTGGGGATCGGGGCTAAAATCGACGGGTAAACCGTAAAGCTTGGGCTGCGGTGACTCCGATTGACCCCGCCAAGGCGTGCTGCGTTCCAAATAAGTGCCGATTAAGTCGCGATAGCGCTGGGCGATGATGACGCGAGTTGCTCGATAACCTTGAGTATAAAGTCGATCGAGCGCTTCGTGAATTTCAAACCGAATTCCATCGGGGTGAGTGTGCTGTCGATACCATTCATCTTCCCAGCGGCGCCAGTGTCGCCCAGACTGAAGGTGAACTAAATCGCCTGTTTTTGGATCTGCCTCAAATGCCCCGTGACGCGGACACAAATAGGCATCCGTGAGGGTTAGAGCCGGAATCGTTTGGCGACAGTGGGGACACGGAATTTCCGGGCCAAACATCGGGTATTGCAAGGCAATTTCAATCATTTATTTGCGTCCCAGCATATTTTCTCTGCAAGAGTGCCAAATACTTGTATTATATCGCGTATTGACAATTGGTTAATTTGTTAACAGTAGTTCGATCGACCCACAAAGATGAGCAATCTCAACGAATCTCTGACTGCGCTTACTTCCTATTGGCCGATTCCAGATGTCTCCCAAGCTGCTTTTGTCGCCCAAAACGCTGTTGTCATCGGTAGGGTAGAAGTGGGTGCGGGGGCGAGCATTTGGTACGGCGCGGTAGTGCGGGGGGATGTGGAACGAATTGCGATCGGCTGTAGCAGCAATATCCAAGATGGAGCTATTTTACACGGCGATCCGGGGAAACCGACGGTTTTGGAAGATTTTGTGACAGTGGGACATCGAGCCGTGATTCACTCAGCTTACATTGAACGGGGTTGTTTGATCGGCATTGGGGCGATCGTCCTGGATGGAGTTAGGGTGGGAACAGGCTCGATCGTCGGTGCGGGTGCGGTTGTCACGAAGGATGTGCCACCTTACACGCTAGTTGCGGGAGTACCTGCGAAGCGATTGCGGGATGTTTCCGAGGAGGAAGCGGCGGAATTAATCGAACACGCTAAGCGTTATAAAAAGTTGGCTTTGGTGCACGCGGGGAAAGGAACAGATTTGGGATTTGTTGAAGTGATGGAATAAGCTTTTTAACATTCATCCGGGCTAGTTTTATTTGAGATTAATGCTAAACTACAGTAATGAGAATCAAGCAAAAAAGTGTTGATTTATAATGACTTATACCGCGCTAAAACGATTAATTTTTGAAACATTCCTCGTCCGCATTTATCAATGAGTTTTGTTTTTTCAATCTGAAATCTAAAATCTAAAATCTAGAATCAATTGATTGATATGAATAACGATCGCACATCCAATCCAAACATCCCTCCACACACCTGGAAACGCGCCATCGGCCTCGGTTGGGATCACCCCTACACAGTCCGCTACGCTAGCAATCTCGACGACGGCCCCTGGCACGGAATGCCCTTGGGTGGGTTCGGGGCTGGGTGCATCGGGCGATCGCCCCGTGGAGATTTCAACCTCTGGCATATCGACGGTGGAGAACATATTTTTAATAGTTTGCCCGCTTGTCAGTTCAGCGTTTTTGAAGAATCTGGTGGCAATAAACAAGCCTATGCACTATGTACTGAGCCGCCTACAGATGGCAGTTTATCTAGTTGGAAATGGTATCCATCGGAAGGAAGAAGGAAGAAGGAAGAAGGAAGAAGGGAAGAAGAAGAAAGAACCGGGGAACAATCTAATTCTTCCGGGAGTTATCATGCTTTGTATCCGCGCAGTTGGTTTGTTTATGAAAATGTGTTTCAGGCGCAATTAAGCTGCGAGCAATTTTCGCCAATTTTGCCGAACAATTATCAAGAAAGCAGTTACCCAGTTGCGATGTTTGAATGGGTGGCTCACAATCCTACAGATGCGCCGATTAGTCTCAGTATCATGTTAACTTGGGAGAATATTGTCGGCTGGTTTACTAATGCTAATAAGTCGCCAGAAATCAAGGTTCGAGATGATGGAAGTCCGGCCTACGATTATCAACCGAAGTGGGGAGAAAGTGGCGGAAATATGAATTTGTTGGTAGAAGATTATCACCGGTTTGGCTGCGTGATGACACGGTTAAATGCTGATGATGAGCCCAAAGAAGGGGATGGACAATGGGCGATCGCCACTGTGACAAATCCAGCCGTAGAAGTATTCTATCAAACTCGCTGGAATCCTGCCGGGAAGGGCGATGATGTTTGGCGGCACTTTGCTAGTGAAGGTTTCTTGTTGGATGACAGAGACGAGACACCCGCAGCCCCTGGAGAACGATCGGCTTGTGCGATCGCAGTTCGGTTTACAATTAGACCAGGAAAAACTCGCAAGATTCCCTTTATCTTATCATGGGATTTGCCCGTTACCGAGTTTGCACCGGGAGTTGAATATTACCGCCGCTATACGGATTTCTTTGGGCGCAATGGCAAAAATGCTTGGTCAATCATCCGCACTGCAATGAAGCATTCTGATACTTGGCGCGAAAGTATTGAAGCTTGGCAAAAACCGATTTTGTCACGGGAAGATTTGACTGATAGTTTCAAAATGGCGCTGTTTAATGAATTATATATCCTAACTGACGGCGGTACACTTTGGAGTGCGGCCAACGAACGCGATCCGAAGGGTCAATTTGGAGTTTTGGAGTGCATTGATTACCGCTGGTATGAAAGTTTAGACGTGCGTCTTTACGGTTCTTTTGCTTTGTTGATGCTGTGGCCGGAATTAGAAAAGTCGGTAATTATCGCTTTTGCGCGCGCAATTTCTGCGGGCGATGATACGCCTAGAATTGTGGGCTGGAATCAAGCATCTGCAATTAGAAAAGCAGTCGGCGCTACTCCCCACGATTTGGGCGCACCGAACGAACATCCTTGGGAAAAAACGAATTATACTAGCTATCAAGATTGCAATTTGTGGAAGGATTTACCTTGCGATTTTGTGTTGCAGGTTTATCGGGATTTCTTGTTGACTGGCGGCGCGGATTGGGAGTTTTTGCAAGATTGTTGGCCGGCAATTGTTGAGGCTTTGGCTTATCTGAAAACCTTTGATGAGGATGGAGATGGCATCCCGGAAAATTCGGGAGCACCGGATCAGACGTTTGATGATTGGCAAATGCGGGGGATAAGTGCCTATTGCGGCGGTTTGTGGTTGGCTGCGCTGGAAAGTGCGATCGCGATCGGTGAAGTCTTAGAAGATAGAGCGCCAGAGATAATTCCGAATCCTCAAGCCAAGATTGCATTATATCACAGTTGGCTGGAACAAGCCAGACCAAACTATCAAGAAAAACTGTGGAACGGTCAATATTACCGCTTGGATAGCGAGAGTAATTCCGAAGTCGTAATGACAGATCAATTGTGCGGTCAATTTTACGCAAAACTGCTAGGTTTGCCGGATATTGTACCGCCAGAATGTGCGCTAAGCGCTTTAGAAACTGTCTACGAATCTTGCTTTCTAAAGTTCAAAGATGGCGAATTTGGGGCGGCGAACGGGGTGATGCTAAACGGTGCGCCGGAAAATCCGAATGCGACTCATCCTCTGGAAGTTTGGACGGGGATAAATTTTGGGTTGGCGGCTTTTTTGGTGCAGATGGGAATGGAGGAGAAAGCGTTTAAGTTGACGGATGCTGTGGTGAAGCAGATTTATGAGAATGGGTTGCAGTTTCGGACGCCGGAAGCGATTACGGCGGTGGGGACTTTTCGGGCTAGTCACTATTTGCGGCCGATGGCTATTTGGGCAATTTATTATGCGATGAATTTGAAAACCGCAGATTCAGCCAGATAATCGCCATTGGTAACAAGTTACAGCATATCCCACGTTTGTAGAGTGCAGTAGGGACACTCCGAGAGCCCATAGGTGTCAACTTAAGCTCAAATCCAGTCAGAGATTGCTGTTTGACTATTCAGGCCAGATCTCCCTGGCGCCCCCCTTAGGTCGCAGGGTGGATTAATTGTCAACGCAATAATCTATCATAGAAGAGGTAATCAAATCTTACCATCAGGTAAGACTATCATTATAGGACAAAGAATTAATGAATTTATTGGAAGCGATTAAATTAGTTCCAGAGCATCGAAAAAAAAGAGGAATTAGACATCCACTCTGGCTAATGCTAACAATAATTTTGTTGGGCAGTTGTACGGGATATTGGGGGTATAAGCCTTTGGTTGAGTTCACCGAAAATCATCGAAAAATCCTCATAAAATTATTCAACCTCCCAAGGGATATTCGCTTTCCATCAGATTCAACGTTTAGAAACATAATTCAATCATTAGATTTTGAGATTCTCGCCGTTCTTTTCAATACATGGTCTAAATAAGAATTGTCAATAATACCGGGAGAATTGATGGCAATGGATGGGAAAGGTATCAAAAGCACCTTAGTTGGTGGCAGTAGTTCCTACCAAAACTTTGTCAGTATGGTTTCCGTTTATAGTCATCATCATGGATGGGTGGTTCGACATCAAGTTATGGAAAACAAACATAAAAGTGAAGTGGAAGTTGTACAAGAGCTAGTTAAAGAACTATCGGGTTCTCAAGTAGTAGTGACCCTTGATGCACTGCATTGTCAAAAAAAACGCTCGCCTTAATTATTGAGGGCGGCAATAACTATATAGTTACGCTCAAAAAGAATCAATTAAATCTGTTTAAAGCAGCTCAAAAATTAGTCAGTTCTACTGTAGCGACTCAGGAAAATCAAGTCTCTGAATGTGTACATGGACGAACCACAACTCGCCACACTAAAATTTATCCAATTCCACCTCAATTATTGCCCCTCTGGGCGGGTGCAAAACATATAATTGTGGTCAGGAGATATGGAACTAGATGGGAGGGAAAAAAAAGTCGTCGTCAACTGGTTAATTTCGATGAAATACACTATTATTTAAGTAGTTTAGATTGGTCGGCAAGTAAATTTGCTTCGGCTATTCGTGGCCACTGGTTGATTGAGAATCGACTTCATTGGGTTAAAGATGTGACGCTAAACGAGGATAACGATATTCGTCGAGGTGGCAATGCACCTGCTAACTGGGCAATGGTTAGGCAATTTTTGGTTTCATTAGCTCGCATGAAATGTACTCATACTTTTCCCGAAGCTTTAAGATTAATGGCTAATCAAGTTGAAGATTTGAGTGAGTTACTTTTTGATTTATCTAGTTCAGATAAACCTGTTAAATGCCTCGCATAATGTCGGTCAGTAGCCTTCATAGCCTTGATTTAACCTCTCGACAATTAATCCACCCTGCCTAGCCCCCCTTAAGAAGGGGGGAACAAGAACGTATTCAAAGTCCCCCTTCTTAAGGAGGATTTAGGGGGATCTGGACTATGATATAAACGACATTTATCAAGGCTTTCAGGCTTAAGTTGACACTAATGGGCATTGCCGTGTCCCTACGGGGATTTGTCAATCAGTAATTATGCTGAGATTGGACTCGGATTTTGAGTAGAAAACTCTGATTTGGGCGATCGAGAAATCATGCCCATCTCAATATTTATGTCACCCTCTCGGAAATTGCGAATTTTCCAGTCTTATAAAAACAGTTTTTTCAGTAATTATACTGATTGACAAATACAATTATGTCTTAACTTGTGACGATGGATGAACACTGATTAATATCAATTCCGGTCGTACCTAAGCGTGATTGTTTACTACTTGAACAATACTGATACAACCGGAAACTAGATAACGCCGATCGGCTCGATTTTAGATAATTATTTAGGCTGTAGTCTACGTATGTGAAAAATCGGCTTTTTATAAGGCCCAAAAACGATCGCGAATTTTTCCGGATCGAAGTTATTGAGGATGATAGTTAAGTATCTAGAGTAAGTAGGTGCAAGCAATTACAAGATTTAATCAGGGCCAATAAAGCCTTCAGATACCTATTGGGCAAGCATTTGAGCAGGTCAAGCATTTTTACTTGATTTATCTGCACCTATTTATGACGAAATTTTTCTGGCAGTGACCGATCGCCCTGAAAGAAAGCCCAATCTTTGGTTTTCAGTTACTTCTAATCCTTAATTACTCATCAAAAGAGAAACTATGGCTACTCCCTTCAATGGTTCTTTGGGTCAAACGACTAATTTCAGCACCATCGATGACCTGATCGCAAAATGGGCTACCGCTTCCCAAAATCAAGGTGTCAAACTGTCTGGGATAGCTGTTGATGGCGGCGAAACTGACTACCTTAATCCTACTACGATCGGCAACCTCACTTTGGCAACGAACCAAAACCCTAAAAGCTGGTTAAGTTACGGCGCTACCGGTGGTATTGGTGCCCCATCTGCTTATGATGGTTGGTTCACCGATGTCAATAAAGTGCGGGCGGAAATCAACTATGACCCCAACACCAATCAATCTCAGGCGCTGAAGGTGAAATGGGCAGATAACAAAGACGTGACTAGCGCCACGATCGACCTGAGTTCGTTGAGTGCCAAAGCACCTGTAGGAGTGGGCGATCAAGGTAATGAAGTTGGTTTGCTGCAAATCTTCAATAACGGGGTTTTGGTACCGGCTAGCAATTTTACAATTACTCGCCTCAACGCTCCGACGATCGCAGCAAAACCTCTTTCTGTATCTGCGACTGGAGTGACTTTTACAGGCGATCGCACCGATGGCAATTTCAAATTCCAGATCCAAGCAAATGCTAGTGGCATTGCTTTTGACGAACTGCGGTTCTCTGCCAAAGCCTACGATAGCCCCACCGCTGCCTACCTCGCCACCCCTTTTAAAAGCGATAGTTCCGACTACCTAGTGCGCGGTATTCAATATCAAGGCATGGATGTGACGCCAACTCCGACGCCGACGCCAACTCCAACACCTGCAAGTGTCTTCCAATTCCAGCAAGGAAGTTATACGGTGAATGAAGGCGGCGTGGCTACGATTAACGTTATTCGCACAGGTGGTACGGCGGCTGCATCGATTAACTACGCTACTGTTGACGGTTCCGCAAATGCTTCTGGGACATCACCCGATTACACTTTGGCGGCGGGGGCGTTGAATTTTGCAGCGGGACAAACTAGCGCTAGTTTCACCGTGACGACTTTGAACGATTTGCTTTTGGAATCGCCCGAAACTGTGAATTTGGTACTTAGCGGTGGCAATGTGGGCAGTAATCCGTCCATTTTGACGATTAACAATGTGGTGCCGACACCAACGCCAACTCCGACTCCTGCGCCGACGCCGACACCCGGTCAAAACACGTTTTTCTTCAGTGCGGCTACTTACAGCGTCAACGAGGGCAATACTGCGCCGATTACGATCAATCGCGGTGGCGACCTTTCGATAGGGGCTACGATCGTGTTCCGTACTGGTGACGGTACTGCTCTAGCTACGGGTTCTACTCCTGATTACAATAGTGTGGCTCAAGCGGTCACTTTTGCACCCGGACAAGCTAGCGCACAGGTTCCGGTTCAAACTTTATTTGATAGCGTCACAGAGCCTAATGAAACTGTGAATTTGTTCTTAAGTGGCGGTAGTTTGGCGACTCCATCAACGGCGGTTTTGAATATTGTCGATTCTACTGCTACGCCTCCTACTTTCTTCTCTTACGGTTCGTCTCCTGGTTCTATTGCTGATGGTCAGTTTGGAACTTTCACGATTAATCGGACTGGCAATACTTCTGTTTCGGCTTCGATCGACTTTTTGATTGCTGCCCCTGGTGGCGGTCAACCTGTGAACAACGCAGACTTCTTTATTATCAGTCCATCTGGTGTAACTCCTTCTGGAGGCACGGTGAACTTTAATCCCGGTCAAACTAGCGTTAGTCTGACGATGTTCAATACTCCTGGTTTGACTGGTGGGGTGGTGAATTTAGGCTTTGGCGCGGGTCCGATCGGCGCTCCGGCCTCGACTGCAATTACTCTACTTTAAGGCTGATTAATTCCGGTTGCGTCGGAATGAAAAGCGAGGAGACGGCACTGCCGTTTCCTCGGTTAGTTAAATGATGGTAAAGTCCTGTGGCCCGATCGCACTTGCTGACATTCCACTCAAAACAGCCAGAATTTGACCTGTGTTGGCTATCGTGATGAAGGTGCGATTGTTTTCTCGGGTGATGCTGAGGCGATCGAACTTCAAGCCATTTGTTAAAACGAGCAAGTCTTCACCTTTGGTAAAATCGGCAATTAAATCGCTGCCATCTCCCGCCGTTAAGATAAAGTAATCGCGTCCGATTCCACCTTGCAGCGTATCATTTCCTAAATCTCCCACCAACCAATCATCGCCAATTCCACCTATCAAAGTATCGTCACCTTTGCCGCCGTAAACAGTATCATTGCCTTCGCCACCGCAAAGTTTGTCTGTATCGCCATTGCCAAAAATTAAGTCGTTGCCGTTACCACCGCAAAGGTAATCTTTTTGACTGCTAGCATCTGCGGCAATATTGTCAATATCCCCAAAAATTGTATCGTCTCCTTCGCCGCCGCAGATAATGTCGTTTCCCAAATCTCCAAACAGCAAATCGTTGCCGGAATCGCCGAAAATTATATCGCTATCTTTGCCGCCGTGTATGGTATCATTGTCCTCACCACCAGCAAGAGTATCTTCGCTTTCTTGCCCGTATAAAAGGTCGTTGCCGTTATTGCCAAAAAGCAAATCTTTTCCTGTTAAATCGCCGTCAGACGAGTCGGAAGTGCCGCCAAATAAACTGTCGTTACCGTCATCACCGAGTAAAGTGTCGTTGCCTTTATCTCCCCAGATTAAGTCGTTGTCTTTACCTGCGATCGCCGCATCGTCATCTTTACCTGCATAAATAAGATCGTCGCCAGCATTACCGATGATATAATCGCTGTTTTCGTTGCCAAATATGGTATCGCTGTCTGCATCTGCACCGACTGGAATGTTGCTAGGAAATCCACCGTAAATATTATCGCTGCCTTCGAGTCCAATTAGCAAATCGCTGCCGTTGAAACCGTTGACGTTATCGTTAAGATTGGTGCCGGTCAAGGTATCTTTGGCATCAGTACCGCTGAGAGTATGTTGAGTAATATTGGCTGTGGGAATGGAAGTGCGATCGATAATAGTGCGATCGCAAATACAGTCTTCCGAAAAAATGTCGGTATTCCCAGCATCAAAAACCGCCGGCGTTTCTGCAATCTTTATGGGAAGTGTCCCTGTACCCGCCGCAGTTGGAATTAAAGTCTGATTCGCAGTTGGAGTTTCCGCAGCAATTGGAGTTGGAATTTCCGCAGGAATTGGAGTTTTCGCAGGAGTTGAAATCGGAATTGAAATCGGAATTGAAATCCGAGTTGAAATCGGAATTGAAATCGGAATTGGAGTTTCCGCAGGAATTGGAGTTTCCGCAGGAATTGGAATTTCCGTCAAACTTTCCCCAGGAATTGAAGTTGGAGTTTCCGCAGGAATTGGCGTCGGAGTCGGAATCGGAGTTGGAGTTTCCGCAGGAATTGGCGTTGGAATTGGCGTCGGAGTTTCCGCAGGAATTGGCGTCGGAATTGGAATTGGCGTCGGAGTTTCCGCAGAAATTGGCGTCGGAGTCGGAATTGGCGTCGGAGTCGGAATTGGAATCGGAGTCGGAGTCGGAATTGGAATTGGCGTCGGAGTCGGAATTGGAATTGGCGTCGGAGTCGGAATTGGAATCGAAGTCGGAGTTGGAATTGGA
>JANNOR010000069.1:0-16042 GCA_031399265.1 Cyanobacteria bacterium SOY_34_metabat_3
TACAGCACTTCCTGGTGTTATGAGGTACAATTAAGAATAAATTTAAAAAAATACACCAATGAAAGCATATTCAGTAGATTTGCGAGCCAAAATAGTAGCAGCCCATCTAGATCAGAAGCTGTCGATCAGAAAAACAGCAGAAATATTTGCTTGCAGTAAAAGCTTAGTTCAAAAACTGGTCAAGCAACAAAAAATAGAGGGGAATTTACAGCCGAAAACTAGGGGGAAACCGAGATACAGTCATTTGAATAATTCCACAGCTTCTTTGAGAGAAATAGTGGCAGCACATTCAGATGCAACTTTACTAGAATTGTGTGAGTTATTTGCCGAGAAGACCGGAAATTGGGTGGGAAGAACAGCCATGTGTAATGCCTTACAAAAGTTAGGATTAAATCGTAAAAAAAAACAGTGAGAAGTAGCCAAGCTGGCACTGAAAGAGTCATGAAATTCAGGTTAGAGTATTGGGAAAAAGTCAAGCATATCGACCCAAAAAATCTAGTATTTTTAGATGAGACTGGAGTATTATTGGGTTTAACCAGAACTCATGCACGTTCACAACGAGGAAGGAGAGCCTACGCGGTCAAACCTTTTTATCGAGGTCAAAAAGTCACAGTAATTGGTGCAATTAGTCTCACGCAAGTAGTGGCATTAATGACCATAGACAACTCGATGGATAGCCAAGTATTTGAGGTATTTGTCGAGAAATTTTTAGTGCCACAATTGTGGTCGGGAGCAGTAGTAGTCATGGATAACTTACGAGCGCATAAAGTAGATTTAATTAAGCCTATGGTTGAAGCTGTGGGTGCTTCTATCTTGTGTTTGTCCCCATACTCACCTGACTTTAATCCAATTGAATTATGGTGGTCGCAACTCAAATCTTTATTGCGACGGTTTTCACCAACCACCACTAAAATGGTTGACACGATAATTGCTGTCGCTCTTGACTTGATGAATCCGAAACATCTTAAAAACTGGTTTACTAATTGCTGCTACTGTACCTCATAACACCCGGAAGTGCTGTAACTATAACCAATTACCAATTCCCAATGCCCAATGCCCCATGCCCAATGCCCCATGCCCAATTCCCATATTTAACTTTCACCTAAATAGGCTTTGCGAACAGTTTCATTTGACTGCAAATCGCTAGCAGTACCTGCGACTACAACTTGACCGGTTTGGATGACATAGCCGCGGTGGGCTACACTCAAAGCCATGCGGGCGTTTTGTTCTACGAGTAAAATAGTTGTACCTTGGGCGTTAATATCGCGGACGATCGCAAAAATTTGACTGACTAACATCGGCGCCAAACCCATACTCGGTTCGTCCAATAATAGCAAACGGGGGCGCGACATCAAAGCCCGGGCGATCGACAGCATTTGCTGTTCCCCGCCGCTGAGAGTACCGCCTTTTTGACTGATTCTTTCTCGCAAACGCGGAAACAAATTTAAGGCTTTTTCCATATCTGATTTAATACCTAGAGTATCGTTACGGAGATAAGCACCCATTTCTAGATTTTCTTGTACAGTCATCCGCGGGAAAATCAGCCGCCCTTCTGGACTCTGAGAAATACCCAAACGGACGATCGCCTCTGTTGACAGCGATTCCAAAGGCTTTCCTTCAAATAATACAGTACCTTGGCGCGGGCGCAGCAGCCCCTGAATTGTACGGAGAGTTGTAGTTTTCCCGGCCCCGTTGCTCCCGATTAATGTCACAACTTCTCCCTGCGACACAGTTAGCGATACTCCTTTGAGAGCGTGGATATTTCCGTAGTAGGTGTGAATGTCTTTGATTTCCAACATAATTGCTCTTTCTACTTTGTGCTTTGTTATATTATCCCGATTAATTATAAATTTTTATTGCATTTTTTTAAAATTAACCTTTTTTAAAGTAAACAGTATTATTACTTAAATCAACACCCAGCGGTAGCTCCGATACCATGTATTTTGAGAAGTTTTTGCTGCCAACTTTACAGAACTTTTAATCAAACAAATGATTTCTTGACAGTAGCTTTACAAAAATCTCTAAGTAAAGGGATAGTATTAATACGTAAGGGGAACCAAGCACTACAAATCACAAAAACACTAGCACTTAAAATTCTTGAAATTTAAGGAGATTCACCATGAAATTAAATCACAGTACCCCAGCGATCCTCTTCGAGGGCTTCGCTAACGCATTTTTATTAGCAACTCCTTTAGTAACCGGCTTGACTGTAGGTATAGCGCCCAGCAGTGCTGCGACTATAGCAGGGTCTGCGGCACAAGTAACCATTAACAACTTCAGTCACAGACCGACAGAGACAGGTACATCTACTGACACTAACACTACGACGATAGTTAACAACGGTGTTGTGATTAGCCAAGTCAACGCTGATGCAGCTTTTATATCTAACTGTCAGCAATTGCTGGCGGCAAATATCTCCAAGAGTGAAGTCGCTGGTAGCGGCAGCAACTATGCAGGTTTAGCCCAAAGTCAAGCAACAGTTATCGGCGACTTCGACATTGATGCCAAAGAAACTTTTTCCTTCGCTGCTAAGACAGATTTAAATCTTTTTACATCCGTTGATAACCGCCAATCTGAACGAGCCATCGCCAGGGGAAGTATATTTTTCGGATTCATTAACACTGTTACCAACATTTTATTAGATTCTTTTCAGATTTCTAGTGATTTAGACTCTTCTCAGGGCTTTACTCGGAGCCTGTACAGCAGCAGCAACAACTTCGATTTCAGTGCAATTAAATTAACTTTGAGGCCACCTTACGGACAAGGAAACACTATAGAAAGCCTGCTATTTACTTCTTGGAGGTATTCACGGACATTCGACAGCGCCACTAGCTTAAGATTAGTAGAAATTAAGAAAAATCTTGCAGAAGTACAAGCAGAAGCACAAGCACAAGCAGTTCCAGAACCCAGCACAATATTAGGTACAGCACTGTTTTTGGGATTGTTGGTCAGGGCCCGAAAACTCAAGAATAAATTCTATGAAATCTCATCAAAAGTTTAGCAAAAATCCCCAAAATCCATCCGTAAGGTGCGCATTGTGCACCTCACTTATCTGTGCGAAATAACCGAGAAAATTGCCAAAGTTGTTGCAATTAAATTTTAGGATGGGCTCGCGTGCCCGTCCTAATTATTTTTGCAATTCAACTCTAACTATTACCCGTTAGCATCTTCTTCTTTTCCCAAATAAGCCTCAATCACGCGAGGATCGGCGCGAACTTCTGCCGGAGTGCCCTCAGCAATTTTAGTACCGTACTCCATAACACTGACGCGATCGCTAATTCCCATCACTACTTTCATATCGTGTTCAATTAGCAAAATACTTAAATCTAATTCATCACGAATCCGGTAAATAAAACGAGTTAAATCAGCCGTTTCATTCGGATTCATTCCCGCAGTCGGTTCATCCAACAGCAAAACTTTTGGGTCAGAGGCCAAAGCCCTGGCAATTTCCAATCTACGCTGGTCGCCGTAGGAAAGGTTTTTTGCCAACTCCGGCGCTTTCTTCACGCCTAAACCGACAAAATCCAGCATATTCAGAGCTTTTATTTTAGCTTCCCGTTCCTCCAAAACTACAGCCGGAGGGCGGAGGATTGCACCCAACAAACCAGATTTTAAGCGGCAGTGTCTGCCTACTAAAACATTATCCAGCACCGTCATGTTGTTGAACAATCGGATATTTTGAAAAGTTCTAGCAATCCCGAAAGTTGTCAGGCGATCGGGCGGTAAACCAGTGATATTTCTATTTTCCAGTACCAACTGGCCCGCACTCGGTTTGTAGATGCCAGTAAGCATATTAAAGAATGTGGTTTTCCCGGCACCGTTGGGGCCGATCAAACTGGCGATCGATCCTTTTTCCAAAGTTAAGCTGACCTGATTTACCGCAGTCAAACCGCCGAATCGCATTGTAAGTTGCTGTGCTTCTAATAGTGACATTTGGGTTTTGTTTCCTAATATTAGTTAAGCTGTTAGAGGGCGGATTCTATATAATACCAAATTCGCTCTGTTAAAGTGCGTCAGCTTGGCTGTAGTGGGATGCTGGTTACGACCAGGAAAAATTTGGGCGTCAGAAGGCATTGCAGAAAGTCTTTAGCTAAGCTTCCTAACTGCATTTCTGTTTCAGGTTCCCCCTTCAGTTTAAGGACAAAAAGACTGGAAAATTAAATTACACTGATATTTGGTCGCGGGCGATCGGCTACTATAGTAATGGGTAGTGTTGGGGCTGCAAGTATGATTAAGCTTGGTTTGCTGGTACGATCGCGAAACCTCTCCGCAGAAAAATCGCCAAACAACGACTTAGGAATCGGAAAAGTTACTGAGCTATCCTACTCTACAGCAACGGTTGAATACTTCTGCTCGATCGGGCAACGCTTTGAAAAAACTTTACCCTTAACTTCGCTTCATAGAGTTCAACTCCCGCCTCAGACACGATGCTACATCAAACCAGAAAACCAGGATACATGGATAATTGGCAGGATTTCTGACTGGGATGAAGAAAAAAGGCAGTATCGCATCGATCTACCCGATAAAAAGATAGCATTAGTTGTAGAGCAAGAAATTTACGTTCGTTGCAACCTACCCATCGACGACCCCATCGAAACTCTAGCGATGAAGGGTCAGGAAACACCTTATTTTCACGATCGGCGTTTAGCATTTGTCCGGTGTCTCATCGAACAACGCGCTGTCAGTCGCGGGATGACAGGGCTGATTTCTGCCAATATTGACCTTTATCCCCATCAAGTTGAAGTTGTCCGCCGCGTGCTCGAAGACCCAATTCAACGTTACCTCTTAGCTGATGAAGTTGGACTGGGAAAGACGATCGAAGCCGGTACCATTCTGCGCCAGTATCTCCTCGATGAACCGCAGGGACGGGCTGTGGTACTTGTACCGCAATACCTGCGCCAACAGTGGCTTCAAGAATTAAAAAATAAATTCTATCTCTCTGACTTTCTCTCTGAATTTGACGATCGCGTGCAGGTACTTGCAGTAGAGGATGTCGATCGAGTCAGCCCGAATGCCGATTTAGGCTTCCTGATTTTAGATGAAGCACATCATATTGCAGCGATGGCGACTTCTTCAGATTCGATCCAGCGCAGGCGTTTCCAAACTTGCAAACACCTCGCTCATAAAAGCGATCGCCTGCTGCTATTATCTGCAACTCCAGCGATCAATCGCGAGCAAGATTTCCTGGTAATGCTGCACTTACTCGATCCGATCACCTACCAACTTGATGATGTGGAAGGTTTTCGGGCGAGGGTGAAAAACCGCCAACAAATTGGTCGAGTTTTACTTTCATTTAAAGAGGGTGCAAATCTGTTTGTGCTTAAAACTAACCTCAACCAATTGCGAAATTTGTTTGCTGAAGATAAATATTTGCTAAATATGGTAGAGGAATTACAAAATTGCTTGCTTTCTCCAGAAACACTTCCGGGCGATCGCGATCGAATAGTGCGATCGATCCGCACCCACATCAGCGACACCTATCGGTTGCACCGTCGAATGCTCCGCAACCGCCGCGCTGCGGTAGAAGATGTAATTTTCGACCGCAATGTTACGCCCAAACTAGAATATGACTTAGATGAGCGATCGTCCCAAATTCACGAACTAATTGATGAATGGCGCACCGTCGCCCCTAACCAAAAAGAATACCAGCAAATTTTTCTACTTTTATTGGGCGCCAGCGGGACTTGGTTGAGGATTTTAGCGCAAGTGCTGGAAACCCGTTTAAGCGGCATCTCCCATTCTGCCTTGATTCAAGAATTTGGTGCTGATAAGATCCGCATTCTGACAGAAACCCCTAAATTTTCTGGGGAAGAACAGATATTGCAATCTTTATTAAGAATTATTCAGCAACCTTCAGAAGAAGGCGATCGGATCGAATTACTAAAGATAGTAATACTGTACCATCTTTCAGAGATTTTTCAACTTCAATCTTATCGCAGCAACCTGCATAAATTGCTCGAACAGGTGCAACAGCGAATTCGCCGACCGATATCGAGAGACACCTTACCTAAAATTGTTATTTTCACCAGTTTTGCCCAAACAGGCGCTGAAATTTTCCGGTGCTTATCAGATACTTTTGGTCGGGAATCTGTAGCTAGCCATCAATTAGGACTGTCTCGTTCTGACATTGAAAAAAACCTCGATCGCTTCAAAAATGACTCAAATTGTTTCATGCTTGTTTGCGATTCTTCTGGTGAAGAAGGTCGCAATTTTCAATTTGTAGAGTGGATGATTCATTTTGACATTCCTTGGTCGCCAAATCGCCTAGAACAAAGAATTGGCAGGATCGATCGCATCGGCCGCCCTTTAAACGTTCAATTTACAGTATTCCCCGGTTCAGACTTAGAGGATAGCCCTCACGATGCTTGGTATCAATTATTAAAAGACGGTTTTGGCATCTTTCGTCAATCCATAGCCAGTCTTCAGTTTTATGTAGATGAAAAACTGCCAGAACTAGAAGCTGCTTTGTTTCAATCTGGTGCTAGCGGACTATTGGAAAAAATCCCCGCCATTCAACAAGAAATAGAGCGCGAACAAGTGAAAATTAGCGAACAAAACGCTTTAGATGAAATAGATGCCCGGGATGAAAATGCTACCGAATATTTTCAAAGTTTAGATAATTTTGACGCTCGCCATCAGGAAATCAAACGAGCAACAGAAGGCTGGATCGGTGAAGCACTGCACTTCAAACAAATTGACGATCCGAATTTAGCAAAAGTAGCGCGCTATCAACCTACTAAACGCACTTTAATTCCCATCCACGACCTGCGAACTCGCTTTGCTACTCGTATAGAACGACCTGGTACTTATAACCGGAGAATATCAACTCAGCATCCCGGTGTCAATCTCTACCGCATTGGCGAAGGATTTGTAGAAGCACTAGCATCTTATATCAATTGGGATGACCGGGGTCAAACCTTTGCGATGTGGCGGTGCGATGAATCTTGGGATGCTGGGGAAGGGATGGAATGGTTCGGTTTTCGCTTTAATTATCTAGTCGAGATTGATTTGGAAATATCCCAAAAACTCTTAACAGACTTGGGGATAGACGATCGCAAATACAAGGCTCTCAAGCGACGCGCCGATGCACTGTTTCCCCCAACGATCGAGACAATTTTTATTGATGCTAGGTACGAACCGATGAGCATTGTTGAAGATGAAGCACTTTTGAATATCCTGCAACGTCCATATAAGAGTAAAACCAGTCATCCATGCCGAGATTATAACTTGGCAAAAAGTCGATCGCCAATTCTGAATGAGTTTGTCGATGCTAGTAATTGGCAAGAATTTTGCCACCGGGCGCGTCGGACTTCTGAAACACTGTTGGGCGATCGCACTTTATTCATCGAACTCTGCGAACAACAGGCCCAAATTGCCGATCGCCAACTAGGAAAAAGACTTGCTCAACTGCGCCTGCGCCTCAATCGCTTAGCCCAAAGCCAAGCAACTTCGCAGTCATTATTAGCGCAGGAATTCAGCACAGAAACTGCTTTAAGTCAAGTTATTTTACAAGGAATTCGCCATCCCAGAATCAAGCTCGATTCTGTAGGATTCACTATCGTTTCTGGGCGAGTTCCCGTTCAAATTCAGAAAGAGGAGGATGAGTGATGGCTGATTCTTTTCAAGAGTTAAGAGAAATTCTCCAAACAGATAAGATTCCTGCTAATACAAGTCAGTTTTCCGAAGCTTGTCACAGGCGCTTGCTTGATGCTTTGGCTGCTGCGGGAACTCCTCACGAGCCGGAAAAAGGGGATATTGCTGCTTTAGTGCGTCACGTATTGCGGCGGGAAGATGAGCTACAGGGCGGAATGCCGCAAACTCTCAAAGTACCTCGGACTTCTCCTTTCCCGAATCGCGAAATTTGGCAGCAAAGCGGTATCAATATTTTGGTTGAAGGCTCGGATTACTATGTAATTAGCGCTCGTCCTTGGCAACCAAATTGGCTGGATTTTTCCGAACAATATGCTCCAGATAAACCCGTATTTAAAGAGACAAATCGCCGTAATTACGAGGAAGTAGTGGGAGATCCGTTCCTGGAATTGGTGGATAGGAAAAAGTATCGGAGTGTTGGGCAACGCGAAGCAATTCGTGCTGTTTTGACTGCCCCTGAGAGTTCGACACTTGCGATAAATCTGCCTACGGGTTCGGGAAAAAGTCTCTGCGCTCAATTGCCAGCGCTTTTGCGATCGCAAATTGCTGGTGTCACCGCAGTCGTTGTGCCGACTACAGCACTAGCGATCGACCAAGAACGAGCTTTAAAACCTTTTATCGACCATCCAACTGCCTATTATGGCGATGAGTCTGAGGAAGGACAACAGAAACGGCAGGAAATTCGCGATCGCATTCGCAACGGCACTCAGCGCATCGTTTTCACCTCACCCGAAAGCTTGATGAATTCTCTCGCACCCGCTCTTTACAAAGCCGCCAAGTCAAAAATGTTGCGGTATTTCGTAATAGATGAAGCTCATATCGTCGAGCAGTGGGGCGATGAATTTCGCCCAGCCTTCCAAGAACTTCCAGGCTTGCGAAGAGATTTGTTGCGTTTAACTGCTTTTACAACTTTATTGCTGACTGCAACCCTCACAGAATCCTGTTTGGACACTCTGGAAACTTTATTCGGCAAACCAGGCCCGTTTCAAGTGATATCTGCCGTGCAGTTGCGACCAGAACCATCTTACTGGTTTGCTTGGTGCCAAAGTGAAGAAGTCAGGAAAGAGCGACTAATTGAAGCTGTTTATCATCTCCCTCGCCCTCTAATTGTTTACGCCACAAAACGCGAAGATGTGAGGCGATGGGAACAGGATTTGTTGGGTGCTGGATTCAATCGGTGTGCCGTGATGACCGGAGAATCTAGCCCCGCAGAACGCTCTCAACTCATTCAAGACTTGCGCGAGAGACGAGTTGATATAGTTGTGGCTACTTCGGCTTTCGGATTGGGCGTGGATCAGTCCGATGTTCGAGCCGTAATTCATGCTTGCATTCCCGAAACTATCGATCGTTTCTATCAAGAAGTCGGTCGGGGAGGTCGAGATGGCAAGGCAGCAATCTCGCTCACATTGCATACCACGGAAGACCTAAAAATTGCCAAGTATATTAATGACAAATCTGCAATTACGATCGAACGGGGTTTGCAGCGGTGGGAAAGTATGTTTTTCAAAAAAGAACCCTCGATCGATGGTCGGTTTCGCGTTCTTGTCAAGATTCCTCCATCTTACCAACTAGGAGATATTGACATGAACAGCGAACAAAATCAGGCTTGGAACATCCGCACTTTAACGCTGATGAGTCGGGCAGGTTTAATCGAAATTGATGCGGATGAACCGCCGCTAAGAATAAATTACAAATCGGAAGAAGATTATCAACAAGGGTGGAAAATGCACCGAGAATCCCGATTTATTCGGATTCGAGATGAATCGCATCTGAGAAAACAAACCTGGGAACAGAAAGTAGAACCAATTCGCCAGCAAAGCCAAAACTGGAGCTATAAAAACCTGCAATTGATGCGCGAGGCTTTGCGATCGGAACGCTGTATTTCGGAAATATTAGCTGAAGCTTACACAATAGGCGATCGGGCAATACCAGAACCGAGAAAGCAGGTGATAGTTTCTCGTGCTTGTGGCGGATGTCCGATTTGCAGAAAAAATCGGCGATCGCGATTTTCGGGAATTATGCCCGCACCATCACCTGTATGGCAAAAGCCTAATTTTTTGGTAGGTGAAGAACTAGAACGATTGCTAGCAGGAGATAAATTAATGCTGATTTTATATGAATCTATGGAAGATAAAAGTTGGAAACGTAAAAGCCCTCAACTTTTTCAATGGTTGAACGAGCAAGGAATTAGGAATTTAGTTGCTAAGCAGGAATTTTATAGTACATTTATTAAAGAACCAAATCTCATCTCAAATGCTTTTCTATTTGTGTTTGAAAAATACCAACCCATTCTGATGCCGCGCATTCCTACCCTCATCTTTCATCCGCCCGGAAAGGCTATCCCTGACAACTATCTGTCACCAAACAGAACTTCTGAGGCGCCGTTGATTATCATGCTTCCTGTAGATACACCCGATCCCAGTCGCAATGACCGCAAGCTGATTGATATTTTTTCAGGTAAATACTTTATGTTTAACCACTTTTGTACGGAGGTTAATTTATGAGCGTATTAAAAACTGCTTTGGCTGCTCCTAGCCGAATGCGAGGCATATTTAGATATTTACTTCAAGCACCCAAACAGCAAGAAAACAGGGGAAAACTCACTCGCCTGCTTTCTCCCGATAAATTATCAGAAGGGAAAAACAAAAGTGCCGAACATCCGATGTTTGATGCTGCACTGCGAGAAAGTATCAAGTGCGGCTTATTAATCGAAGAAAACGAGGAAATTGCTATAAATGGTCATCTTCCCGAAGCATCGAGACATCCTCAAACTGGCGATAAGTTGTTACCGGATACGCTGGTACAGCTATTTTTCGCTTCTGATAACGAAGATGAAGAAGATTTAGGCCGGCTAATAGGATGGTATTTAGCCCAAGATATTTATGATGCTCCCGGTACGTGGCAAGAAATAGAACAGCGTGTCGCAACACAGGGAGTTGCTGAGTCTTTAGATTTGAAAATATCCAGCAATAGTTTGTCTGGTCAAGTCGAGGATTGGATGTGTTATTTAGGGTTTGCTTGGAGTCATGCTTTAGGAGGAAACAAAAGAATAGTTGCCGAGCCAACTGCTTATCTCAGACGAAATTTAAAAGAGTTCTTTCAAGGAGAAGTACAAGCTAAACTTTCGATCGCAGAGTTTGTCAATCGTTTAGCTAAAAAATGCCCGGTGTTTGAAACTGGCAAATTTCGAGAACAAGTTGAGGGTAAAATCGGTTTTCGCTTGCCAAATCACTTATCAACTAGCACGGCTTTTGCTTTATTTCGCCTTCAGGATGATGGCTGCATCCAGCTTGTAAAAGAGTCGGATGCCGATTTATTCATCCTTCCGAGTGTTGACAAAGAAGCAGGATTTTCTCATATTATTTGGACGGGAGTAGAACTATGACTTTTACAAAATTTGTTTGCTGGGATGTCGATCGCGTTCGCCGCGTGATGGGTGTGGAAGCTACCCAAACGGCAGATAGTATATTTCTGGCAACTCACCATCCGATCGCCATGTACCGCCAGGAACTTATCGAAGTACCGTCGCGAGTTCGCTACAGTGAGGAACAATTTCTGAACGATTTTCTGGCCGAACAAGATTTTGCTTTCGTACCAGTTTTAGGAAGTTCGGGCACGGGAAAATCTCACTTGATTCGCTGGCTGGCTGCCAATATTGCATCGACACAGAAGCGTCGAGTTTTGCTGATTCCCAAAATAGGAACGAATCTCAAAGATATTATCAGTTTAATATTAGAAGGGATGGCAGGAGCAACCTTCGATGAATACCGCCAGCGTTTAAATCGAGCCACTAGCACCTTGACTGAAGCGCAAGCGCGGGAACAAACTCTGAATCAGCTTGCTGCTGCGGTTGGCCCCAACGGTCGGGGCGATCGCACTAATCTTTCTGATGCACAAGATTACCTAGTTGATGTAATTGACTCTTTTTTATACGATCCATTTTTTCGAGAACACTGGCTAAAGGATGGAGGAATCGTTCATCAATTAGTTATCCACATTCTCGGACATCGAGATACGGTAGAAATTGTGGAAGAACGGCGACAATTTTCGCTTGAGGACTTGCCTCTAAATGTTTTAGATTTGCAAAAAGCTGGGGAGCGATCGCGGGAATTTTATAGCTTGTTAATCGGCAATGAACATATCCAAAAGGCAACTGTAGATTGGTTAAATCAACATTTAGATGAAGCGATCGCTCGAGTTTTGAGCCTCGGACGGGAAGACTTGCAAAGATTAATGCGAGAAGTTCGCGAAACTTTAGCAGAAGAAGGAGTAGAATTAGTTTTACTGATTGAAGATTTTGCCAAATTTCAAGGAATTGACCGCGAAGTTTTAGAAGCTGTTTTAGCGCGACCTCAACAAGCGGGTGGCAAACATTTGTGCGCGATCCGAACGGCGCTAGCTTGTACTACGGGCTATTTTGACGGTCTGAGGTTAGATACGGTAAAACAGCGGATTACTTTTAGCGTTAATCTCGATGTCGGTACAGTTGGAAAACAACAATCTTTAGTGAATTATGCAGATATCAAACAATTTGTGGCTCGATATCTCAATGCGGTGCGTTTGGAGGATAAAATAATTCAAGATTGGGCTAAGTCTCGCAATGATCAAGATTCAGATAAAGCAGCTCTCAGTAGTGCTTGCAGTGAATGCGAACACAAACTAACTTGTCATGCAGGTTTTGGAGAAGCGGACGGTTTTGGTTTGTATCCCTTCACGCCTGAAGCCTTAGAGCAGATGCTTGCTAGGGTAAACCCCGAAACTTTTAAACCTCGATTTTTGATTAGAGATGTTCTCAAATGGACGCTAGAAAATTCTATTTCCGATCTTCAGCATGGAGACTTTCCTGCTAATTCTCTGCGAGAACATTTTGGCAAAATGCGACTGAGTGCAATGGTTCAGGCAGATATTAAAGCCAAAGACCAACAAAATTACGATCGCCGCCAAATTCTCCTCGATTTGTGGACGGATAGTAACGAACTTTGTGACTTACCTCCACAAGTTCACACGGCATTCGATCTTCCTGCGCTTGGGCTGAAGGTGCAGCAGACCAAAGTTTCAATATCTGTTTCGCGGGCTAAAGATTCTAGGAATTCAGTTGAGAATTATCGGGTAGATAGACAATCTCAAACTGAAAAAATTTCCGATAACTTGACGAATCAACTGCAAATTCTCGATCGCTGGAACAACCAAGAAATTCTCCCGCAAGATATCGCAGGAGAACTGCGACCGTTGATTTACTCAGCGATCGGCGATCGGATAGAATGGGACACAGAAATGCTGCTTAAGGGGAGTTTTGCTAGTAGTGGGACGACATATTTTAAAAGCAGAAATATTACTTTTTTTAGTCCAAAAGTGACGAGAGAGACGATTTCTGGAGTTAAACTATCTCTTCCTCTGAATCCTGACGATCCTGATGAGTTTCGGGAAAGCGCGATCGCCTTCCAAGCAATTTTACAATACAATCATTACAAGCATTGGAAGTTCCCCGAGGGCGATCGCTACTTCCGCGCCTATGCTAAACAACTTGAAAGATGGAGTCAGTATGTTGTTGACCAGATTCGCCTGTATCCCCGCGAGTCTGGGGAACCCTGGAGCCCTGTCCCGGCGGCAGTTGAGCTACTGGCGATCGCAGCAACAATGGCCGGACATCCTACAAATTCGATGGAAGATTTGATTAATAGTTTGTTTCTCGATTTAGAAGCAAAAGATTTAGAAAATCGTTCAGCTAACTGGAAAAAGCTATTTAATAGCTTACAAAACCACCGGGAGGCTTTACTAGAAATTGTTAAAAGTCGCACGGCCTGCACAAAAGGAAGTTCTAAACAATTTCAGATTATTGATGTTGTGCAAATCCTCGATCCATTGCAACAGGTTAGCAAATCTTGGCAACCTCAATGTGAAATTCCGGCCGATGTTCGAGAAAAGTTTCCTGAAATCAATAAAGCGCGTCAAGCTGCGGATGAACTGCTAGAAAAAGCAATTCAGGAAGAGTGCGATCGTCACCTTATTGTTTACAATTCTCTCATATCTGAATTAGGAGAAGAATTTAAGAAAAAAGATGTTGTTGATTTAGTAAAAAAGGCGATCGATAGCTCGCAAGAAGCTGGTGTATTTCGAGGCGTAAAGAGTGTCGATGAGCTAAAATCAGTATGGGAACAGTTTAAACGAGTTGGGCTTGATAGATATTTAGGAACAATGAAGCGCGTGCAAGCTGAGAAAGATAATCCAGATAGCAAACCGATCGAGCTGCTTAAATATCTCAGCGAAAATCATCAAAAAGCAATGACAGAAGCTGCTGAATTTCTCGGAAATACTAATAATTTTCTTGATGCTTCTATAAGCGAGGTCAATAACCAGATTGAACTACTAGAAAGGTCAGGTGGTGCAACAGTAGAATCTTGCCATAGGGCTATTGAAGATGGATTGGCTAGACTGCGAAATCTAATTACTGAAATTAAAGGATAGATAATATGCTGATCAAAAAATCCACTCTACTGATTGAGTTATCTCAAAATAAAATTAATCTTCAGAGGTATGCTACCAATCTTCAAGGCTTTCAATCCAGACAAGAACAGATTGAGCAAGCTGTCGCTGGAACTATACCTCTCGTTCAATCTTTGAGAGCTTTTCGCCAAAAAGGAATTGCCAATTTCGCTCTAACTCAAAAAGCTGAGATTTTGCTGACATTTATTGCTAATGTTGAGGCAGAATTTAAAGCAGATCCTGAATGGATTATAGACAATGAAAATTTTAACAAAAACAATTTTGAATCGAGGGTAAAGGACTTACAAAAAGCTTTGAAAGAGCAATTGAGTGAAGCTTGGCGGCGCTACCGAAATCAAAATAGGCTCAGCACTAATAATGAACTCCTGAATTTATTGGATAAAGTTTCGGCATTTAAGCCAACTGTCCAACGGATTAGAAGTTTAGATTTGGAAATTCGGGAATCTAACTCAATTCCCCAAAGCATTGAGGATTTTGAGAAAGTCGATCGGCTAATTGAGCAATTAAAGCAGTGCTGGGATGGCTTAAATGCTGATGAGGTTCCTGAAGCAGTGCTGCGTTTTCTGAGAGTGGCTGCTAATGAGGGTGCTACCCTGGGACTTTTAACGCCCGAGGTAAAAGATTGGTTGACTAAACACCGTCTGATTGATTCTTTGCGAATTCGCTTGACTTAATTATGTTATGTTGGATATTTTAGACTGTATTTTCTAACGTACAAACAAAGTAGAATTTTAAAAGATTAGATGCTAGGGAACACTGAGGGCGGTATTGTTGGTGTAACTCCGCTGTTGAGAAGTTGTCAATAATTTTGAGCTTGAGCTCCTCAGCCAAAGTTTCAATATTTTCAAAGCCAGTAATCCACGGCGCATACATACTTTCGTATTTATCTATGTAATCATTGATATCTTGGTAGCCCGTGGTTCTCGCAATCACTTTTTCCGACATATAATCAAAGGACAACTTGAAATTATTAAAATTGTCGCGGATTTGTTCTAAGACAAATATGACATCTTTTTTGGCAATTAAGGTAGTGTTACCTTCCCACAAAAAGTATGTAGGTTGCTCGAAATCTAACTCGCCCTGTTTCAGCAAAGCGATTAAATTATCTTGCACGTAATCGCCGGGAATGTAGCGGACATTGGCCTTGATTTTATGAGCTTGAAGAGTTTCTGCTTTTAGTTGCAGTGTGGCGCGATCGTCTATTTCAAAATAAATCACCGCTTCTCCATTCATTCTAGCAGCGCGAGTATCCAAACCAGAACCTAAAATAACAATTTGCTTGCAGCCTGCTAAAATTTGATTTGACAAAACATCATCAAAATATTTAGTCCGCAATTTAATCATTTCTTTAGCAGCAGGAGAGTTTTGAGCTATTTCGCCTGCAATTCTTTTGGTTTCTTCATTCAGCCAAATAGTGACTACATTATCTGTGTAAAGAGGCGACGTTTCTAAATTTTCTTCTGCTCTAAATTCTGCGACAACAAAAGCAGTTCCTGTTACATTCTTACTCATTGCTCATTTTTTAACCTTATTTTAACTTTGTGTAAGGAAGCTGTATGGTGCGTCAGTCTTGAGATTAGTCCGAAAAATTAAAGTGGGGGAGGGCGGGTTTATAGAACCTGTTTGCAAGCTTTAAGGCTGTTGGCGAACCCGCCCCTACGGCTAACTAAGAATGGTGCAATATCTCAGTTTAACCAGACATAATATTACTATTGACTTCGGGAATCTGCTAAAGACTCATTACTAACCTCAGCATCATCATGCAATTCAGCTTGATGAATTTTATCGGGAATCAGCCCTTCCGGCCGCACGATCATCATCACAACTAAAGTTAAACCGAATAGAAATAAACGCATTTGAATCGGGTCTAAACTGGTGGCTAGAAAGT
>JANNOR010000096.1:0-2366 GCA_031399265.1 Cyanobacteria bacterium SOY_34_metabat_3
GAAAAAGATATGTACCACTAGAAATCCTGAATGATGGTATCAATGAACCGCATTTTACCGATATGTTTTTCAGAGATATAGAGAGTCGAGGCTGCATTGAGTATCCAGGAAAAAAAGCTCAATGCACGGGTTTTGTAAAAGCTGATAGCTAATAATTAACAAATATAAAACGGCATTCTCACAAACCGAATATCGTACCGTCGCGCGATCGCTCCTAAAATGCGATCGCGCCGATTTTTGTCAAACTCCCCTGGAAGTTGCAATTACTACGTTGACCTGCTACCGTTAACATAGACGCATCGTCGTAGGAAAACAACCGATGACACTAACAGAATTACTCCCTACCATTAGACAACTATCTGCGATCGAAAAACGAGAGTTAATCCGCATTCTAATGGCGGAAGAGGATATCAGTGAGGATATTTTTCCTTTGGAACCTTACAAGATTTACTACCTACCAACGCCCTACGAGAATTTTGGTGCTGGTGCAGCTTTGATGCAGGCAATGAATTAGGACTTCGCATGGGGTTCAGAAACCGGGTTTTTTGCCAAATCTGCTGGTTTCAACCCGTATTTTCGTAAAAAACCCGGTTTCTTTTCGGAGTGTGCCCTAACCCCAAAAATTAAGCTCGACCTGATGATAAAATCGAGACACCCGTCGCAATTCCCGATTCTCGCCATGACATTCATCAACCCCAAAACCGATTACGCCTTCAAAAGAATATTTGGTTCCTCAGAAAGCAAAGACATTCTGATCAGTTTTCTCAACGCCATGATTTACGATGGTAATCCTACCATTCAAGACTTAGAAATTATCAACCCCAACCTACCGCCTAGAGTCGAAGGTTTAAAAGACTCCTCTTTAGATGTCAAAGCCCAACTCGCCGACGGTACTTTAGTTATCATTGAAATGCAGGTATTAAACGTCGAATCTTTCGGACAAAGAATCTTGTATAACGCCGCCAAAACTTACGCATCTCAATTGCAGAAAGGACAAGGATATCGAATGCTCAAACCAGTAATTGCCTTAACAATAACTGATTTCGAGATGTTTAAAAATAGCAACCAATTAATTTCTCGATTTGTCTACAAAGAAGAAGCGTCTAATTTACCATATCCCGATAACGATCTCAAGTTAGTATTTGTAGAACTGCCAAAATTCACCAAGGAAGTAGACCAGCTAGAAACTCTAGCAGATAAATGGATTTATTTCATGAAATATGCTGTGACAATCACGAATATTCCACCAGTAATGGATAGCGTTCCAGAGATTCATAAAGCGTTTGGCATCGCCGATCAAGTAAATTTAACCCCAGACGAACTGGCGGATTTAGAACGGCGAGAAATGTTTATTTACGACCAACAAGGAGCTATACTCCAAGCCGTTCAAGAAGAAAAACAGGCGATCGCACGGCAGTTACTCGATCGCCTAGATGACGCAACCATAGCCCAAATAACCGGACTTAGCGTTCAGAATGTGCAGAATTTGCGATCGGAGGTTTGATGCGTCGAAAACCAGACATGACATTGTTCGCGTCCAATCTTTTAGTCTGCGGAGGCAGACTTCGTTTGTATAGTAGCGGTTTCAACCGCCTCCTTCATAAACCTTTCCTCAAAAAACCCTATCTCAAAAACAACTTATAAGCCGGATTCTGACTCTCATCCCCATACTGATAGCCCAGCGTATCCAAAAAAGCCTGCCACTCCTGCATCTCATCCGGCGGCACCTGAATTCCCACCACAATTCGCCCGTAATCAGCCCCATTATTCCGATAGTGAAAAACGCTGATATTCCAGTTAGGACTCATCGAACCAACAAACTTCATCAACGCACCCGGACGTTCTGGAAATTCAAATCGATAAAACAATTCATGATCCGCCAGCATCGAACGGCCGCCCACCATATGCCGCAAGTGCAATTTCGTTAATTCATCATCAGTTAAGTCCAAAGTTTTGAAGCCAGAATCTTCAAAATGGGCGGCTATTTTTACCGCATCAGCCCGGTTTTGAATTTGCACACCGATAAAAATATGCGCTGCTTTTTCATCCGCAATTCGATAGCTAAATTCAGTTAAATTGCGTTTTCCCAGACATTCGCAAAACCTGCGGAGACTTCCCGGCTGTTCGGGAATTGTAACTGCAAAAATAGCTTCGCGCCGTTCCCCAAACTCCGCTCTTTCTGCTACGAAACGCAGGCGATCGAAATTCATGTTTGCACCGCAAGCAACCGCAATCAACGTTTCCCCTGCGATTTGCTCCCGTTCCACGTAAGCTTTCGCACCTGCGATCGCCAATGCACCGGCTGGTTCTAAGATCGATCGCGTATCCTCAAAAACATCCTTAATCGCCGCACAAACATCATCCGT
>JANNOR010000131.1:0-7839 GCA_031399265.1 Cyanobacteria bacterium SOY_34_metabat_3
GGAATCATCGGATCTTGAGCCAACTGCTTGGAAACTGCGATCGCCCCGTAGCGGTTGAGGTGGCTGGGATCGGAAAAAGATTCTCGTGCTTGCGGCCACAATAAACTTTTATCTCGGAAAATCAGCCCGCTTTGAGCTGCTAATTGTTGCATATATTGCCGGAATTCTTGTTCGTAACCTGTCCGCACCGGGTCTAAATAATCTTGAGTTAGAGGCATATTCACAAACACGAGATTGATGTTGCGAACTCGGGTAAATTCGATCGTATTTTTGAGCGCTACAGTTTGCTCGCCTGTCAATTTAAAATCTTGATAGTCCGAGTCGTAATAGCCTGATACTTTCGGGTGATTCTGAAAGTAAGTATCGGGATTGAAGCGGATATCGATCGGCAAAAAGCCGTTTGGTTGAAAGTCGCTGAGTTCTTTACCCCCAGCAATTGGCTGGGCGTTTTCGGCTGTTTCTTTGTCATTAACTGCGGTTTGGGTGCCGATCGCAGCAGGTGCGGATGGATTGGCGAGCGATCGCAAAAACCCTTTAAGCCGATCGCGCTTTTTGTAAGTTGCAGAACTATCCGCCAACTTTTGACTCAGCAATTGCTGAACCTTCGCTTGACTTTGTTCAAAATTGTGTACCAATTCGCTAGCAGTCGCGATCGGATTATTGGCACTTTCCTGCGATGCTTCCGGCTCCAATTGATTGGTGCGGATCAGAAAACTGCCCCGGGCGAGTTGTCTGTAACCTTCGGAAGAAGCGATCGCGCTAAAAGTCAAATCCGGCCGCCCGCTGTTGAGAGCCCTCGCCCCGTCAGCCAGCACAATCAATTTCGGCAGTTGCTGCGGCGGCAAAATCCGGCGGACGATCGAATCTACAACCTGGAGAGTAGCTCCGTTAACCCCAAAATTGTAAGCTTTGAGTCCTGGATAACCTTGAGCGGCCAAAGCTGTTTCCAAAACCTGCGGGTCGATGCCCCGCAGCGCCCTAGAACTGCCGACAATTAAGATATCCGGCGGTTTTTTGTACTGGCGGATGTACTCTTGGTAGCGCGCAATCTGCTCGTCAAGCTGCTCGCTCCTCAAAGTCGGGAACACCGGAACTGCAGAAACATCAGCCACAGAAACGCTCGTACTTCCCGGTTTCGTAAACCCAGAGCCGTTGAAAGCCTTTTCCCGATTATCCGACGGCGACGGCTCCAACGGAATTTGAGGCAAATTCAGCTCCTGGGACGGCGGAACTGGGAGCGGGGATTCTGACGCAATTATTGGGGCTTGAACGTCGCCCTGAGCCTTCGGAGCTAAATTTTGAC
This sequence comes from Cyanobacteria bacterium SOY_34_metabat_3, assembly GCA_031399265.1. Taxonomy (GTDB): domain Bacteria; phylum Cyanobacteriota; class Cyanobacteriia; order Cyanobacteriales; family Microcoleaceae; genus Microcoleus. The sequence continues at coordinate 1,304 of JANNOR010000131.1, forward strand.
AATTCGGGCCGCTGCAAACTTCGGAGGTGCTAGGAGCTTGACTGACCGCCGCAGATTGCAGAAATAGACCAAGCAACCAATCGGTATTGAAAGTGATCAGACAGCCAGCGATCGCCCAAATCAAGGCCATTCCCGCCGCGCGATCGGCTCTCACGCCCCCGGGTTCGGCAGCATTCGCAGACAAACCATCGTTAGGAACAAACAAACCCGAAGCGACAAGCGGTTGTACAGCAGCTTGAACTAACTGCTCGCCCAGCTTGTATCCGGGGACTCTGATTTTGAAGGGAAGCCGCCAGGAGTCGATCGCCTGTTCGTCCAGCTTCTCGCCCAAACCCGAAAAACTGCCATCTTGAGCCGATGCAAACTCCGGTAGCGGCTCCTTTTCCAAGACAGCCCGCTGCGACGAAGCCGATGCCGGCATCGGTGCAGATTCCCGATCGACCGCCGTTCTGAGGTCGATTCCGTAGCGCCACAAAGGCAGTTTCTGGCCTGCGCGCCGCCCGTAGACTCGCACCCCTGCGACTCCCGGAATTTGTAACTGCCGCAGGAATTTAGCCACCGGCGGCCCTACCTTCGACTGAGAAGGGCAAGTCAGAGCTTCAGTCATCACGTGGAGCACGTCGGCTTTGTGCAGCGCTACAGCCCGAATTCCCCCGGTTTCCAGCTTGCGGTTGAGATTGGGATTGAGCAACCTGTCGAGCAAAAAAGTCAAGGCCAAGAGGTCGCCTTCGGCCGCCAATATTCTGGGGCTTGCAGCTAAGTCGGGGTGGTGGGCTGCTGGTAAGTCCACCCACTCTATCCACACAGGCGACTCTGGCTCGGCTTTGGTGTCGGTAGCTGGTTCAACGCCGTAGATTGTGGCTGCGCGGATGCCTTGGGGCGCGTATGCCGCTAATAAAGGGGCGATCGCATCGGTGGTTTGCTGCTTGTCAGGGTATTCTTGCCGTTTGGGCTTTTGTCCTTTTTTGGCAGTTTTGCTGCAAAACAGGTGCAGGGTTGCTTCTTTGAGGGTTGCTCGCACTTCGACTTTCGATGCGGCCAAGTGTTGGTTTAGCAGTTTGGCGATCGCAGCTACATCTCCCCACCTGGCCCATTCCTTGAGAATTTTGTCCGGCGCAGTCAAATCAACCCGCAGCAGCCAGTCCGGCTTCGCTTCGCCGCTGACTTGGCTGCCGATTACGGCTTCGCTGAAATCTTCTAGTTTGAGTTTCCGCAGCCTGCTGGCGATCGGTTCTGCTAGCAGCGAGGGTTCGGGGCTGTAAGCTGACTCGCACAGCACCAGCAGCCGGCGCTCCTTGGGCTGGAGATGTTCCGGCGCATTCACTTGCGCCGTTTCTCTTTTGACTTCTTTTTCGCGAATGCTAACTTTCACCGAAACTCCCATCGGCCCGAGGATTTCGCTGAGATAGCTGGCGATCGCATCTGGATAGCCCCGCCGCGCCAAAGTTTCTGCTGAAACCGACAATGTGCCACCGCGATCGCCGTCGCCGGAGTCTGTTTCGGGGGATTGAATCAAAGCTACCGAGCCACGATTTCCTCTCTGCGGCGGGGATGTTCCTATCTCCTGCTGGGAAATTGGGTGATTGAAAGCTTCCCGCGTCGCCGAAGTGTCGATCGTGACGGGGGAAGTTTCAAAAATTTCTGGGTATTCGATGCGGGAAGCAACGGGCAGACTTTCATGGTCAAAATCGAGTTCTTCCCGCACTTGCGGCGGTTGGGGCGGTGCTTCTACAGGCTGCGGCGTCTGTTTGAGTTTGCGGTTTTCATTCTGGAATTTGCCGAAGAATCCGCCTTTTTTCGGACTTGCTGGCGGTTCGTCGGGACTCGCGGGCGGCGGTACTTCGGAAACTTTTGGCGGCTGTTGCTGTGGCTGCTGCTGTTTTATGCTGCTGCAATCGAGCCGGACTGTCCAGTCATTTACTCGGGAACCGATTTTTCGACCGCACAGAAACAACTGATAAATTTTAGCTCGATCGGGCAACAGTCGAGTTAAATCAGTTTGTTCGATCGCCTCCTTAAATCTCGCCGTCACCAATTCCTGAGACGGGCATTGTGCTGCTTCGCACAAAATATGCAGGTGATTTCCCCGCAAACGCGCTTGTACCTGAACTTCGGGAAGTCCTAAAGCTTTTTGCGCCCACTGCGACGCGGGCGATCGATTGTCTGCCAATATGCTCCCGTTCGCATTCAACATGGGACTTTAAATTTCGTCAAAGCTGGTTTTGTTTTCTAGAGATAGCACAGTTTACAAGTTTTACATACAAATATTTTATTAGCTGAGTTTAACCGTTTGTTGGGGTTTAACTCTTGCTGGACTTACTTTCGATCCCTGTATCCGCTTGGCTGGGAGCGGTTGGGGAATACTTTTTTGATAGTACCTCGAATGTATTTTGACACAAGACGGTCAATTTCCGCGAAGCAAGAAGTTATCAGTCAGCAATCATTAGTCAAGATGATTGTTTCCCCTGTATCGCAACCGAACCTGACGATGATCGGCGTGCGAGACGTTCTTAGTTGCTGAAACCCTCAGCCGGAATTGCTTCTTGCTTCTCTCCCAGATAACTGAAGCCGGCATTGCTTCTTGCTTCTGCTGTAAACTAAGGATTGCAGATGCACACAGGAGAAATTTATGCCGTCGGAAAACCAAGACTTGCCCCAAAATCAAACACCTCACAGTCCAAAGTTGCCAATTCCTTCAGATATTTTATTAGGCTTCGCCGCCTTACCGATGTTGGGCGGTTTGCTGGCTGCCAAAGCTGCTGCTGAGTTTGTTGGATCGATCGGCATTGAAAGCGAAGAAGTCTTTCGGGGCTCGCGCCTTCCCCTCCTCAACTTTCCTCAATCAGAACAGAAGTAATCCTATTTTCGATTCAACAATTCGCGATGACCGATCGATCTGTTGATTTAATGAAGCACCAGCCTAGAATTATATTGTTCTTGGCAACAAGCTATAAAAAGCCTCAAAAAGAGGTAGCAGTCGGAAGCTAATTTTTTTGACAAAAAAGGTTGACAATCGGTAAAATACGTGCAACTGAGATTTGTCTTTGCTTCTAGCTTGTACATAATTGCCTTCAATCCTCAAATAAGACCAGTTTTCCCCAAAAATAGAACTGTAGGGAAGCTTCAAACCCTCTGGTGATAAGCGATCCCTCATTGAAAATCAAAAATTGAAAATTGAAAATTGTATGAGTTGTCTCAAATTTGACTGCAAACAAAAGTGTTTTAGGTGAAACTAAACCATACAATTTTCACAGACACCCGCAGCTATTGAGGAACAGCCCGATGAGTACAGTCCTCCAGTCTTCAGAACAGGCTATTGATACAACATCTATTTCTCATTCTCCCGTTTACTCAAAATCAGACCTGTTTCTGCGAAATCGCCTCAAAGTGGTAGAGGACTTGTGGGAATCGGTGCTGCGACAGGAGTGCGGGCAGGAATTAGTGGATTTGCTTCAACAAATGCGATCGGTCAATTCCGCCGAGGGACAAGCCACTCACTTTCGCGAGTCGAACGTCTTACAGCTAATCGAAAAGCTCGACCTCAACGCCGCCATCCGCGCTGCACGGGCTTTTGCGCTGTATTTTCAGTTGATCAACATTGTCGAACAGCACTACGAACAGCGAGACCAACAGCTAGCTTACGCTAACAGCAACGACGCTGGCGGGCGGATGTTTTCTAAGCTGCCGGGACAAGGAACGGATGCGCCCGATCGCCCGCGGCACAGAGAAGGCCCGGCCGGAGCCCAAACGGATCTGAGCCGTGCAGACAGCAGCGAGACGATCGCCCGAGACGCCGGAACATTTCACCAACTGTTTCCGATGCTGCTCCGCTTGAACGTCCCCAGCCAGCAAATCCAGCGCTTGATCGATCAATTAGACATCCGCTTGGTATTCACCGCTCACCCGACGGAAATAGTCCGTCACACGATCCGCACCAAGCAGCGGCGAATGGCGAAGATTCTCCAACAGCTAGACCAAGTTGAAGAGAAATTTCAGGTACTAGGGGCTGACTCTGAAAGCCCGTACCCGGTGTCTTCCTGGGAAGCTGCGACTCTGCACGAGCAACTGATGGAAGAAATTCGCCTCTGGTGGCGCACAGACGAACTGCACCAATTTAAGCCGACTGTGCTTGACGAGGTGGAGTACACTCTGCACTACTTTGAGGAAGTGCTGTTTGATGCAATTCCCGAGCTCTACCAACGCTTAAAGCAAGCTCTGCACGCTTCTTATCCTTACCTAAAACCGCCGAGTTACGATTTTTGCAAGTTCGGTTCTTGGGTGGGCTCTGACAGGGATGGAAATCCTTCTGTGACTCCAAAAGTTACTTGGCAAACGGCTTGCTATCAGCGCCACTTGGTGCTAGAAAAATACATCGGCGCAGTGAAGCGGCTGAACGAGCTGTTGAGTTTGTCGCTGCACTGGAGCGACGTATTGCCGGAATTGCTCGAATCTCTCGATCGCGATAAATCAGAATTTCCCGAAGTTTACGAGCAGTGGGCGATTCGTTACCGCCAAGAACCCTATCGCCTGAAGCTGGCCTACGTGCTACAGCGGCTGGAAAATACGCGCGATCGTAATTGGCGGCTCTACAAAGGAGACGAGTTGCAGCGGGAGCGCGAAGCTTTGTCGGAACATCCTGGAATGACCGGCCTTTATCGATCGGGAACTGAGTTTTTGACCGAGTTGCAGCTCATCCAACACAATTTAGTCGAAACAGGTTTGAGCTGTCGGGACTTGGAAAATCTGCTTTGCCAAGTAGAAATCTACGGGTTTAATTTGGCTTACCTAGATATCCGCCAAGAGTCAACAGTACACTCCGACGCTTTGAGCGAAATTGCTGAATACTTGCAAATTTTGCCCAAGTCTTACAATGAAATGTCGGAGTGCGATCGAGTTATTTGGCTCGCCACTGAACTGCAAACTCGCCGCCCTTTAATTCCCGCAGAATTGCCCTTTTCTCCCAAAACTTGCGAAACGATTAATACGTTCCGCATATTGCGGCAAATGCACCAGGAGTTTGGCCCGGAAATTTGCGAAACTTACGTGATCAGCATGAGCCACGATGTGAGCGATATGCTGGCGGTTTTGCTGTTAGCAAAAGAATCAGGACTTTACGATCCGGCGACCGGAATTAGCAGCATTCAAGTAGTGCCTCTATTTGAAACAGTGGAAGATTTGAAAAAAGCCCCGGAAGTTATGCAGCAGATATTTGAACTGCCGCTTTATCGGGCTTTGCTAGCCGGAGGATACGCCCAGGAAGTCGCCCAGAAAAGTGAAGAAAATCTCAAATCGCCAATCCACAAGATTAAATTGCAAGAGGTGATGCTGGGTTATTCTGACAGCAATAAAGATTCGGGTTTCCTCAGCAGCAACTGGGAAATTCACAAGGCTCAAAAGGCTTTGCAAATGGTGGCAGAAAAGTACAATGTGGAGTTGCGAATTTTTCACGGCAGAGGCGGTTCGGTAGGGCGCGGCGGCGGGCCTGCTTACAAGGCAATTTTGGCTCAGCCTGGAAAGAGTATCAACGGGCGAATTAAGATTACCGAACAAGGCGAGGTTTTGGCTTCCAAATACTCTTTACCGGAGTTGGCACTGTACAATTTAGAAACCGTGACGGCGGCGGTAATTCAAGCTAGTTTGCTGCACACTGGTTTTGACGGCATCGATCCTTGGAATGAGATTATGGAGGAGTTGTCAGCTAAATCGCGATCGCACTACCGCAACTTAATCTACGAACAACCGGATTTAGTCGATTTTTTCCACCAAGTGACACCGATTCAAGAAATCAGTCAGTTGCAAATTAGTTCTCGCCCAGCCCGTCGCGGCGGCAAGAAAGACATCAGCGGTTTGCGGGCAATTCCGTGGGTGTTTAGCTGGACTCAAACCCGTGTTTTGCTGCCTTCTTGGTACGGTGTCGGCACAGCTTTGCAAGAGTTTTTGCAGGCAGAACCGGAAGAACATTTGAAACTTTTGCAGTATTTCTACTTGAAATGGCCGTTTTTTAGAATGGTGATTTCCAAGGTGGAAATGACTTTATCTAAGGTGGATTTGCAGATTGCAGATCACTACGTTCGAGAGTTATCTCTTCCTGCGGATCGAGAACGTTTTTATGCTTTGTTTGAGCAGATTTCTGCGGAATATCACCTGATTCGCGGTTTGGTTTTAACTATTACCGGACACCAACGTTTGTTGGATGGAGATCCGTCGTTGCAGCGTTCCGTGCAGTTGCGAAACGCGACGATTGTGCCTTTGGGTTTGTTGCAGGTTTCGTTGCTGAAACGCTTGCGGCAACACGGTACTGGCGGGGTTCCCGGGGTGATTCACTCGCGTTATAGCAAGGGTGAATTGTTGCGGGGAGCTCTGCTGACGATTAATGGAATTGCTGCGGGGATGCGAAATACGGGCTGATGATTTTTGAGTGATATCAATTCCGGTAATACCGGAATGATCTTAAATCCGTTTGCATCGGAATGATGTAAACGGAGAAGGCGGAGGAGACAGAGGAGACGGCAGTGCCGTGTCCCTACCACGATCAA
>JANNOR010000173.1:0-30996 GCA_031399265.1 Cyanobacteria bacterium SOY_34_metabat_3
ATTAATACTCTAAATTCTTTTAAAAAAAAGATATGTGTAACAGGAAATAAAGGTTAATGAAATTTTAAAGATAACAAGTTTTTTTCTGTGCAAATTGAAGTAATCTATCTGTTGAGGCCGAAAACCAGCCAGACTTAACTATTTTTAGATTAAATGGCTGTTTTAACTCAAATTCCTGGAATTCAAAGCCTCTGGGAAAAAACGTCTGGTGATTCGAGAATTTGTGTAGCGGTACTCGACGGCTTAGTAGACCGGACTCACCCTTGTTTTGCTGGAGCTGACCTGAAACGGCTGCCGACATTAGTCCAGGAAGAAGTCTGTACCACCGGTGCGATGTCTTTGCACGGTACTCACGTTGCCAGCATGATTTTCGGGCAGCACGGCTCGGAGATACCGAGAATTGCCCCTAGGTATCGAGGATTGATAGTTCCGATCTTTTCCGACAACCGCTCTCGGGTGTTTCAGCTAGAAATGGCTCGCGCGATCGAAACTGCTGTGAATGCCGGCGCTCACATCATCAACATCAGCGGCGGTCAACTTACCGAAATAGGTGAAGCCGAAGGCTGGCTGGAGAGTGCCGCGCAACTGTGCAGCGACAACAACGTGTTAATTGTGGCTGCCGCTGGGAACGACGGTTGCAATTGCTTGCACGTCCCCGCTGCCTGCAACGGCAGTCTTGGCAGTAGGAGCAGCGGACGATCTGGGTCGGCCTCTAAACTTCAGCAACTGGGGAGAAACCTACAGCAATCAGGATATTCTCACCCCTAGAGGAACTTAGATGTATTTTACGATCGCTCTCTAATTTTTGCGCTAAAATAATGCGTTTAACTATTGATTTTATTAATAGTTGAATTTGGCATGGGCAAGCTATAAGTTAATATTTTTATTCATAATTTTAGAATAGATAAAATTCGATGATGAAACAGCCCTTCCCTCTAAAATATGATTTTAATAATTTTACTTGACAGATTTCAAATACTACTATACTGTTAGAGAGGTGTAGAAATACCAGTCTGACTGCAACTACATCTCAAAAGCTTGATAGTCAATTAATTGACCGGATCAAATAAACTTGTGACTAAGATTCTCAGAGTCCCTAGATTTGGTCGTGAAATCAGTTAAACCTCTGCCAGAATAAATCTGAAATCTTTATCCTGGTTAGGCTTATCTATTTTAGACTTATCTGTTATTTATGGAGATGTCTATTGAATTTGACTCTTGATAGTCCTGAAATATCAGGGTTTTGATAACGATGGCTTAACCGTTTTATCCCCCAATTATCCGATGCCTTGCAGAACTACCTGATTCTTTTAAGACAATAGTCCGGGCTGTTTTTAGATAGCAGAATGGCTGATTTCCTAGAAGTTTGAGCCACTATGAATAATTAAATTTATTTAATTTTTGTCCCTGACTTGTATTTGATTCAAAACTTTTATACTCCTTGCCTTGTAAAACTTGTATTATGGTTCCCCTAACTGTTCCGAGTCTTGTTAAATGCTAGATACATTAAGCACCATATCCCAGGGAAATAATAGTATTTGTATTGCCGTTTTGGATGGTCCTGTCGATCGGAATCATCCTTGTTTCCAAGGTGCAGATTTAACTTATTTGCCCACCTTAGTTAGAGGGGAAGTTCAAACTAATGGCAATATGTCCATTCACGGAACTCACGTTGCCAGCATTATTTTTGGGCAACCGGGTAGTTCGGTGCAGGGAATAGCTCCCCGATGTAAGGGAATAATAGTGCCGATCTTTGCCGATGACCGTCTCAAAACTTCCCAGCTAGATTTAGCTCGGGGAATTGAACAAGCGGTCAATGCTGGAGCACACGTCATTAACCTCAGTGGGGGTCAACTGACCGACTTGGGCGAAGCCGATGGGTGGCTAGAAAATGCGGTTCGTCTGTGTCGAGAAAACAATGTCTTGCTCGTTGCAGCGGCTGGAAATAATGGTTGCGATTGCCTGCACGTACCCGCAGCGTTGCCCGCAGTGCTAGCGGTCGGGGCGATGGATGCCCAGGGCAAACCCCTGGGATTTAGCAACTGGGGTGAAACCTACCAAAACCAAGGTATTCTTGCCCCCGGCGAGGATATTTTGGGGGCCAAACCCGGTGGTGGCACCGACCGTCTCAGCGGTACGAGCTTTGCCACTCCGATTGTCTCAGGTGTAGCAGCAGTGCTGCTGAGTCTTCAGCGGGAGCGGGGAGAAACCCCCGACCCCCAAAAAGTTCGTCAAATACTGTTGCAGAGTGCTTTACCTTGCGATCCTGACTTGCCAGAAGAAACCAGGCGGTGTCTGACAGGCAAACTGAACATCCCTGGAGCAATAACGTTACTAAAAGGAGGAAATATGGCAGAGAATTTCGCATCAGTGGGTGCATCAGAAGTAGAAGCTACAGGCTGCGGTTGTGATGGCAGCCTCAGCAATACGGGTGAAGAGATCGCCACCGCGCAAGGGCAATCACCTCAAACCTCGGTTGCAGCAGCAGCCACTGCGACCGCTGGGGCTGTCCTCAGCAACACTCCAAACTTCCAAGATTTGATTCAATCGTTTCCCACTGCTACAACCGAACAACCAATGATGCCCAACTTAACTGCTAATTCCGTCACCGCCAGCCAATCCCCCAGCGAAGTCGCTGACATGGGTCAGCTTGTTTATGCCCTAGGAACCCTCGGCTACGACTTTGGAAGCGAAGCTCGTCGGGACTCGTTCAAACAACTGATGCCCCCTTTTAACTTTGGGACAACGATGGTTCCGGCAAATCCCTACGATGCCCGTCAGATGGTGGACTACCTGGACGCCAATATTTCTGAGTCGCGCTCGCTTATTTGGACGATTAATATTGAACTGACCCCGGTCTATGCGATCGATCCTATGGGTCCCTTTGCTGCCGAGTCCTACCGGGCTCTCCACGAACTCCTCGCGGGTCAAATCCAACCTGAAAACGATTCAGAATACGTCGAGCGCGTCAGCATACCTGGCATCTTGACCGGGCGTAAAGTCAAACTATTCTCCGGTCAAGTTATTCCAGTAATTGAACCCCAAAGCACCCGCGGTATCTACGGATGGAAAGTCAACAACTTAGTCACTGCCGCGATGAACGCGGTACAAGCTGAAGACGGCACTGCTGACGAAGACCGCATCCGCAAAACCTTAGATGGCTTCCTCAACCGCATCTATTACGACCTCCGCAACTTGGGAACAACCTCCCAAGACCGCGCCCTCAATTTCTCCGTTACTAACGCTTTCCAAGCGGCCCAAACCTTCAGCGAAGCGGTTGCTATTGGCATGGAACTCGACAGTATTACTGTTGAAAAAAGTCCCTTCTGTCGCATGGATAGCGACTGCTGGGATGTGAAATTGAAATTCTTCGACCCTGAAAACAGCCGCCGTGCCAAGAAGATTTTCCGCTTCACCATTGATGTAAGCGATTTGATTCCTGTTACTTTGGGCGAAGTTCGTTCTTGGTCTTCACCGTACTAAAAGGCGACACAATTTGAGTGAGAGTGCAATCACAAAAAGCACTCTCGCCAAGAGAGCTAAATTTGTTCACCCTATCAATGCGGATAATCCTCAACCATGCGACTTCCTCTATTGTCTCCCCCCGTCAAGCGCCCCCATTTCATCCAGCCTGCACTGTGCGTAGATGTGGAAAATGGTAATCCCGATGATTTGGTGCATATTCGGATGGATCTGCTTCATGGCGCTAACTATAACGATCCTTCAGCCTATGCCAACCGCAGTTTCAACCAAGTGATGCACTCTAGTGCCAGCCAAAGTGTAGCCAGCCAGGGCTGGGGTGGCTTTGGGGGCATGGGACGATTCTATTAACGACCCACTAGCCGCTAATCACCATGCCTCAGCCAACTGAAATCCTATGGCAAATTGGTCAACCTGGTAAAGGAAGTCAGGAGTTTTCGCAGGTAGGTGGGTGGCACGCTGAATTTACCTATGCTGTTGGGTCAGATAAAGACCCCATTAACCAGCCCCAGATGCCATCGCTGCTAGTGGTTCCAGGTCGCAAAACCAAACCGCAGAGGAAGGGAAAGCACCTTTTTTCCACCGACAAACTGAATATCCAATTCACCCTTGGCAAAAACTACAGCACAGGCGAACTTACACTCTTTTACAACTTTTTTGGCTCTCAAGTTGACACCCTTTTGGTTGATGGTGAGCCAGTGACCGAACTCGTCGGGGTCGGGTCAGGCAAGCCAACCAAAACCCAGATTCCCTTGCCAGCCCTCAGCGCCGGGAAACATATCTTGACCCTGACCACTGCTGGTGGGTTGGGAGATGGCGCACACCGGATCGACTACCTCAAGCTAGAGGGGGTTGTGGCTCCCCAGCCACCGCAAACCTTCCAAACACCCCAAACACCCAAGGAAACTCAGGAAACTATGGCTAATGAGAAAAAGGAAACGGTGGCTAAAGAGACGACAGAAGTAAAACCCTCGGAAGTCTCATCCACCCCAGAACCGAAAAAGTCTTACGTGCCGACTTCCCAGACCGGGCTGCAAGATTATTCCTACTGGTGCGACTACGCCAAGAAGCAAGCCAAGAAGTCAGAAAAACACCCTAAACCCTTCCGCCGGGGCCGCATCTGGACCTAATCCGTAGCCTGTCTTGTTATCATCGTCCACTTAATGACTGACTGTTCGCTCTATGCAATCCACCACACTGCTCCAAATTAAGCCCCACTTTCATGTCGAGGCGATCGAACCAAACCAAGTTTATCTTCTTGGCGAACAGAGCAACCACGCCCTCACCGGGCAACTCTACTGCCAAATCGTGCCTCTTCTGGACGGGCAACACACCCTGGCGCAGATTGTGGAAAAATTTGATGGAGAAGTCCCCCCGGAACACATCGAATACGTAATCGATCGCCTCGTAGAGAAGGGCTATCTAATCGAGGCGGCCCCAGAGCTATCCTCGGAAGTAGCGGCATTTTGGAGCGAGTTAGGGATTGCACCCTCCGTGGCGCTGCAAGCGCTACAGCAGCCAGTGAATTTGACAAAGGTGGGCGAGAACATCGGTGAAGTCACTGTTGCAGCCCTCGCCACAGCCCTGCGGGACATGGGCATTTCGGTGCAAGCCCCCACGGATGCGGATTCTCCAGCGGCGCTCAACATCGTTTTGACTGATGACTATTTGCAACCAGAACTAGCCAATATCAACAAGCAGGCTCTGGAGAGTCAACAAGCTTGGCTGCTCGTCAAGCCGGTGGGCAGTGTTCTCTGGTTGGGGCCGGTGTTTGTCCCCGGAGAGAGTGGGTGTTGGGGCTGTCTGGCTCATCGGCTGGGGGGCAACCGCGAAGTTGAGTCGTCGGTCTTGCGGCAAAAACAAGCCCAACAGCAGCGCAACGGTCAAAACGGGAGTGCATTAGGCTGTTTGCCCACAGCACGGGCGACGCTGCCTTCGACCCTGCAAACGGGGTTACAGTTTGCAGCGACTGAGATTGCCAAATGGATTGTTAAGCACCACGTCAATGCAGCCACACCTGGAACGGCGCGTTTCCCAACCCTCGACGGCAAAATTATCACGTTCAACCACATGATATTGGATGTGAAAAGTCATGTCTTTATCAAGCGGCCGCAATGTCCGACCTGTGGCGACACAGGAATCCTAAAACGCCGGGGGTTTGAACCGCTGAAGCTGGAATCGCGCCGCAAGCACTTTACCCGTGATGGCGGTCATCGCGCGGTAACACCAGAACAGACGGTGCAAAAATATCAGCACTTGATCAGTCCACTGACGGGGGTGGTGACTGAGCTAGTGCGGATTACAGATCCAGCTAATCCGTTGGTACATACCTACCGGGCGGGGCATAGCTTCGGCAGTGCCACCTCCTTACGGGGTCTACGCAATACCCTGAAACACAAGAGTTCGGGCAAGGGCAAGACCGATAGCCAATCGCGGGCGAGTGGCTTATGTGAAGCAGTGGAGCGTTATTCTGGCATCTTTCAAGGGGACGAACCTCGCAAACGAACAACTCTGGCAGCACTGGGAGACTTGGCGATTCATCCAGAGCAAAGCTTGTGCTTTAGCGATGAGCAGTATGCCAACCGGGATAGCTTGAACGCGCAAGCAACGGCGGCTCACGATTGGATTCCCCAGCAGTTTGATGCGAGTCAAGCCATTGATTGGACTCCAGTGTGGTCGTTAACAGAGCAGACCCATAAGTATCTGCCTACGGCGATGTGCTACTACCACTATCCCTTGCCCCAAGCTCATCGCTTCTGCCGGGGAGATTCCAACGGTAATGCTGCCGGGAACACCCTGGAAGAAGCCATTCTGCAAGGGTTTATGGAACTGGTGGAGCGCGATGGTGTTGCGCTGTGGTGGTACAACCGCTTGAGGCGTCCGGCGGTGGACTTGACGAGCTTTGATGAGCCGTATTTTGTCCAGTTGCAGCAGTTTTACCAGGAAAATAACCGCGATTTGTGGGTGCTGGATTTGACGGCCGACTTGGGGATTCCAACTTTTGTCGGGGTGTCGAATCGGAAAAGTGAAAGATCGGAACGACTGATTCTCGGTTTTGGAGCGCACCTCGACCCCACTATTGCCATCGTCCGCACCCTCACAGAGGTCAACCAAATTGGCTTGGAACTGGACAAAGTGCCAGACGAGAACCTGAAAAGCGACGCAACGGATTGGTTGCTCGCTGCGAAGCTGGCGGATCATCCCTATCTGGTTCCTGATGCAGCCCAACCCCTCAAGACTGCCCAGGACTATCCCAAACGTTGGAGTGATGATATTTACACCGATGTGATGACCTGTGTAGACATTGCCCAAAAAGCCGGTCTGGAGACTTTGGTGGTAGATCAAACCCGACCGGACATTGGGCTGAATGTGGTCAAGGTGACAGTGCCAGGAATGCGCCATTTTTGGTCGCGGTTTGGGTCGGGGCGGCTCTATGATGTGCCGGTGAAGCTGGGGTGGCTAGACGAACCGCTTGCGGAGGCGCAAATGAACCCCACACCGATGCCATTTTAAGTTTTTTAAAGTTTGCGGGCGATCGGCTTTCGCTACGTACCGGATGTCGCCCGACTAAGCTTCTTCTCACGAAGAAGGGGACTGACCCACCCCAACGGGTCAATACGCCAAATAACACAATTGAGGATTATTCTCATGAACAAGAAGAACATCCTGCCCCACCAAGGCAAGCCCGTGCTCCGCAGCACCAACGGTAAACTCCCCAGCTACTTGGCTGAACTATCTGAGGAATCTCTTGGTGATGCTGGTGTAAATGCGTCTTTTTGCATCCCCTGCGCTTGCTCCTACGACGGTGTAGATGCGTCTATACCGGCCGTCCTCTGCCTCTGCTCCTACGACGGTGTAAATGCGTCTTTTTGCATCTCCTGCGCTTGCTCCTACGACGGTGTAGATGCGTCTGTACCGGGCGTCCCCTGCCTCTGCTCCTACGACGGTGATGAATAATCTAGCGTGCCTCAACAGCATGGCGTTTAATCGTCTTTGCCTTGAGACTACACTGAGCTAGGTTGCGAGATGGAGATGAGGTTAAAGATTGATAAACAGCAATCGGAATCTTTTCTAGAGGTTGCGTTTTGATATCTTCCTCATCTCTGTCACGCCTATGTACTTTGTCTGTTACATTAATCCTTGTTGAATCCCCCTAATTTATTCGGGGAGCTCTATAAAAGCCTTCTGCCTTCCGCTTTCTTACTTCTGCCTTCTCACCTGTTACTTAGAACTAAAGACTATGGCTCTGAATTCTTCACTACAACAGATTAACTTACGAGAGCGTCGTCTTCAGTTTATCCGAACTCATCTAGAGGCTTTTGATGTTGAACCAGCCTTCCCTATCCCTCTTTTTGAAGAGGCAGTTCTTGGGATAGAAGGTTCTTGTGGGATTGAATCTTCTTGTAAGGTTGAAGGTAGCCGACTGCTGGCAGGGCGTTTTGAGGTTTGTAATGATTTGGGAACGACTTGGCCTCAATCGCTAACTCATGCGTTTAAGTTTTTAGATAAAATAGAGAATCGGTTGGGTGTACGTCTTAATCGTAAATCGTTTGAGCAGTTTGCCGCAGCGCATATTGGCTCTAGCAAAATCATAGATAACACGATTGGCATTCACGTCGGTTCAAAGCTGGAAGATTCCAGTGTCATACTCTATATCCATATCAAACTTGAGGAAGATCCTGAAGAATTAGCAAGGACAGCGATCGCTCTCGATGGTGGTCACTACTCGGATGAATTAACACAGGTTCTGATTAGAGATATGGCTGCTATCGGTTTTGAACTTTTCTTTGATGGTCGCAGTCATGTGGAGCTATGCCCTACTGCTCCAGCAAAACCTGGATCGTTAGGAATCAGAGGAAAGTATCTTACCCCCTACATACAAAAAAACTTTTCACAGAAAGTAAATTATCTTTATAGGGGATCGTTTAACCTGATGACCTGCTTCTCTAAAGCCTATACAAAGCCCCATTTATGGTTTTATTTTATGCAAGTAAAAGACATACCGAAATACTTTCTATTTAACAGCTTAGGTGAGAGAATTTATGATTTTTGTCAAAGTCAAAGCTGCATTACGAATGCTGCTGTGGCTGTTACAGAGCAAGAGTTAGAGAAGAATCGATTAGAAAATTTTAGTTTTTACTACAATCAACGCGACGAATGTAAACCGCATCCAGATTATAATTTTTCTTGAAAATGACTCTAACGATGAGAGCGAAACTTAGAATAACGGCTGAATTCGCGGGGTGTATTTTTATTAGAATCAAACAGGAATATGAAATCCCAAAAAGAACTCCACATAAGTAACTACGCAAAATTAATTACAGTCATTGTTCGCTGTGCGAAGCAGTCCCAGCCCTTGCGATTGCTTTATTGCGAATGCAGCGAAGCGCAATGACATTGTGTAATTAATTATGTTGAACTACTTATCAATCTCCCCTAGTTTCCCCATCAATCATCTGTAGCAAACACTCTGCTGTCATCGACTAACCCACCTAATCATGTTTTATAACTGTCCATCGCCATGAGCCATCACCCCTTCGCTGTTTCCCTTAACCCTTTTGTCCAACTGACAAGCACCGAAGACTACTACACCTTGCAATCGGCAGAATCCGATCCGACGGCTTTGCTAACCCTTGCTACAACGCCCGGAATCGGTATTGCTCTCGATCGTCTTCAGTTCGGGAACACCACCACCGAATCACTCGTGCAAGGGTTAGCCGAACTGGAGGGTCAGGCAGCCGGGGAACAGTTTGCACTGACGCTACAACAACTGGATGAGCGTGGTTGCTTGAGTTACGCCGTTTTGCCCTTAGCAGTGGCAATCCCGATGGTGGATTCTGCCGAGTTGAATTTGACCGAACCCTACTCGACACAAACCCGTCTGGGTCTTTCGCGTTTTGCCTATCAGCATTCCTATGAGGGCACAATGGTGCTGGAGTCCCCCCTCTCCAAGTTTCGGGTCAAGCTCCTCGACTGGCGAGCAAGTGCTATCCTAGCTCAACTCGCCCAGCCCCAAACATTAGCCACACTCACGCCACCGCCCTACCTGGGTCCAGAAACCGCCTATCAGTTCCTCAATTTGCTTTGGGCTGCGGGGTTTTTGACGGCTGACCCCGAACCCCCCTCACTCCGGCTTTGGGACTTTCATAACCTGCTGTTCCACAGCCGCAGCCGAGTGGGTCGCCATGACTACCCAGTCAAAAATATTGACATTGAGCAGTGGTCAGATTTCCCAGTGGTGAAGTCGCCCATGAGCGACCGGATTGTGACTCTGCCGCGTCCGAACCTGGGGGCGTTAAAGTGTAATGATGCCACCCTTACAGAAGCGATTGAATCACGAAAATCGGTTCGAGAATATGACGATAACCATCCGATCGCGATCGAGCAACTAGGTGAACTACTGTATCGCACTGCTCGCGTTAAGGAGTTAGCTGACGTAGAAGAGTGGCTCGGTAAGAATTGGCGAGAAGAACTAGGTGTTAAAGCAGATTTTGACTTTGGCGAGTTAAGCCGTCGTCCCTATCCCGGTGGTGGGGCAATGTATGAATTAGAAATTTATCCAGTGGTGCGGCTTTGTCAAGGCTTGCACCAAGGAGTGTATCATTACGACCCTCTGAATCACCATCTAGAACAGATTGTTGAATCGAAGGATGACGACATTTTTGCTCTGGTAGGTTATGACGTTTCTCGCATCCGTTTTAGTCCACAAGTCCTATTGGTGATTACGGCAAGGTTTGGCCGACTATTTCGTAACTATCGCTCTGTAGGCTATGGGCTGCTGCTTAAGCACGTTGGGGCGCTACAGCAAAACTTTTACTTGGTGGCAACCAGTATGGGTCTGGCTCCCTGTGCGTTGGGAAGTGGGGATAGCGATGCTTTTGGTCGGGCGACGGGTTTAGACTATCTAGAAGAGTCGGCTGTCGGAGAATTTTTGTTGGGGTCACTACCAAACCACAATGTTGAAGCAAGTGGGCTGGAGTCGATGCAGGTTGGTGACACAGAAGGGCTGACTGAGGCAATGGTCTTAGCCAGCGAGACTGAATTGGGTGGAGTTGAGGCTGAACCTGAGTCTGGTAAGACAGAAATATCGGGAAATCAGTTTGAGTCAGTTGAGCTAGTGGCAGAAATTCAGCCGACTGAGGTGTGGGAAAGTCCTGAAAATACCTCGATGCCAGTTGAAGACCCTGGGGCTGAGGCTGTTGACTTGGGTCTTTCAGATCCGATCGCCCAGACTCCTGATTCATCCAGTTTCGTTGAGGGTGAAAGTGAGTTGGCGGGGATTTGGGCCAGTGAAGTTGAGAGTTCTGCGTCCCAAATATCGCTGGCACTCCACCCCCACGACCTCGACGATCGCATCCCCGGACTGGCCCAACTCCACAACCAAACCCTAGGCGACCCCCGCATCACGATCGTGATTCTAGACGGCAACCCAGACCACACATTGTCGTGCTTTGAAGGAGCCGAAGTCTCTAAGGTTTTTCCCTACTGGCATGAGATTGCAGAGCCGATTTCTCCAAAGGACTACGCCACCTATCTAGCAATTGATAATGGCGATCTCAAAGGTGAAGCCAAAAAAGCGGCATTGGAAGCCGTCCTTCCTGAGCTAATTTTGCATCGTATTCACGGCGATCGCCACGCTTGCCACATCACCAGTGTGATTGTCGGTCAAGAAAACACCCCCGCTCCCGGTCTTGTTCCCAAGTGCCGAGTCATCAATGTGCCGCTTCACAGTATGGGCAAGATTGATGAAGAGGCTATCTCACCACTAAATCTGGCACGGGCTTTTGACTTAGCCCTCTCTCTGGGGGCAAACATTATCCACTGTGCCATGTGTCGCCCTACTCAAACTGGCGAAGGCGAGGAACTACTTACTCAATCTGTGAAAAAATGCCACGACAACAATATTTTGATTGTCTCACCTACTGGGAACGATAAAGGTGAGTGTTGGTGCTTACCTGCTGTATTGCCGGGAACCCTAGCAGTCGGAGCTGCAAAAGTCGATGGTACGCCGTGCCACTTTAGCAACTGGGGCGGCAACAATACAGAAGAAGGCATCCTTGTTCCGGGGGAAGATATTTTAGGATCGCAACCCTGCACCGAAGAAACCGTGCGTCTGACGGGCACAAGTGGAGCCGCTCCTGTGATGACTGGTATTTCAGCACTGCTGATGAGTTTGCAACTGCAAGAGGGCAAACCCGTCGATGCCGAAGCCGTCCGAACAGCACTGCTCAATACCGCGATTCCCTGCGATCCGGCCGCTGTCGCCGAACCGGAACGCTGTTTGCGCGGCTTTGTGAATATCCCCGGCGCAATGAGGGTACTGTTTGGGCAACCCTCCCTCACCTTTTCCTTCACGGGCGACCAAGTGACCCGCACCGAACGTGCTGGCTATGCCATGCCTAGTGCTACAGCAGCCGCGGCAAGCATCATCGGTGCTATCACCGCTACGGATACCAGCTCAGCCGTGCAACCCGCCACTCTTGCTACACCCACGGAAGCATCCGTCACTGCTGCTGACCCTGCCACAGTGGAAGCTAGCACCGCCTATTCTGGCAATGTTTACGCCCTAGGGACTATCGGCTACGACTTCGGGGATGAAACCCGCCGCGACACTTTCAAACAACTGATGCTTCCCTCAGAAGTAAACGGCATCATAGTGACCGCAGATCCCTACGATACTCGCCAGATGATCGAGTACCTCGATCGCAATCCTAACGAAGCCCGTTCCCTGATCTGGACATTGGGCCTCGATGGAGACACAATCTATGTCCTAGAGCCAACGGGAGCCTTTTCAGCCGAGATATACGAGATGTTCCTGCTGATGCTGGCGGGGCAACTGGAGCCAGAAACCAGCGATGAATTTGTGGAACGGATCAGCGTCCCCGCCCGACGTACCAACAGCACGGTGGAACTCTTCTCCGGTGAAGTTGTGCCTGTGGTGAAGGTACATGACGTGCGGGGGATGTACGGCTGGAAAGTGAATGCTCTGGTGAACGCGGCGATGGTGCGAATCTCTCGTCAATTAGACGAAGCCCAAGAACCCCTCGTGCGACAAGCTCTGACCTCCTTCCTCAACCGAGTCTACAACGATCTGCGGAATTTGGGGCAGACTTCGCGCGATCGAGCGCTCAACTTCGCTGCCACCAACATCTTCCAAGCTGCTTTAACTTTTGCCCAGGCGATCGTTCAGGGTCGTCAACTGGACACCATTACAGTCGAAAAAAGCCCCTTCTGTCGCCTCAACAGTGACTGTTGGGATGTCAAGCTTGAGTTCTTCGACCCAGAAAGCAGTCATCGGGGGCGCAAGGTTTTCCGCTTTACCCTTGATGTTGTACTTCAGATGCCGGTGACTTTGGGTGAGGTGAAGAGCTGGTCAATCCCTAGTAAAGTGAGTTGAACGCATTGGTAATGGACTCACGCCACAAGAGTCGTTATGGCGTGAGCTGGGCAATTCCAGAACTTCGTTTAAGGTAAGCTGTTCTGCATTTAAATTGTATGTCAAAAAACAATTCCCCTCTTGTGGGGTGGGCATCCTGCCCGCCTCGAATATGTAATTTAAATGCGCTACAGCTTACTCGTAATTTTAGGAACAATCCTAATACCTTTGCGCGACTCAAGCTAAAAAGTTTTTATGAACAGGCATCTTGTCTGTTCCACAATTTGTATTGTTAAGGCTCAAGAAATAAAAACATGGGAATAGAATTCAACCATTTATATATTACTCTCGACACAGAAACGCTAGAGTCAATAGCCAAATCAGAGTTCATCAGCCAAGAATTCTGCACAATATCCAGAGATACCGTAGAAACTGATAAAGAGAGTTGGGCGGGAACCTATCTCAGAGGAAAACATACCTATCTTGAGCTTTTTACACCAGGGGGTGCTGAAGGGTTTAGGGAAGGTTTTTCGGGTATTGGTTTCAATAGTAAACAAGCAGGACAGATTGATATTGTAGATGAAAAGCTAAAATCATTAGTAGCCCCAGAAACCTTGTCTGGTTTGCAAGTTCGTCAAACCGAAAATGGAAAAGTGCCCTGGTTTCATTATTTGGCGTTCCAATCAGAGAAAGAAGCCTTTAGTGCGTGGTTGATGGAATTTCATCAGGATTATTTAGATTATAAAAACATCAAGCTTACCAGTGCTGGTTGCTTTAACCGTGCCGCTTATCTGAAAAACCTTGATACTTCCGAAACTTCTTTATTTGACGACATTTCAGAAGTTCATCTTGAATTGACTTTAGCCGAACACGAGGAACTAGCATTACTACTTCGAGTCTTTGGCTATCACTCATCTTGCTCAGGAGATATTACTACCTATCGTTTTCATGGTTTTACTTTACAAGTATCTCAGAAAGTTGCTCCAAGTTATCGGATTCGCAAGGTTGTTTGCACGATAAAGGCTCAAATTTATCAGGAAAGAAAGTTCACTTTCGGTGATAATGCACAGTTAAATGTGGGTGGAGAGTTGGCAATTTGGCAGTTTGGATGACTGAAGCAATAAGTTAAAAAATAGCGGTATCCCTTTGTTCGGTAGTGCAACTAATAAATTTGGCAATTGCTTGTTACCCTATTTATCAGTTGCGCCATGTCCAATAGTGGCAGTTTTCAAGCTCTATATTATAGGATTTACGCAAAAACTCCAGGATCTGACAAAAATCGTCGCTTTTTAGATGAATATTGACGCAGAACCCTGGTTTTGTGTCTCCCGTGCGTAAGTCTTGTATTACTCAAATATTGATGCTGAGAGGGATTTTTGAAGGCTGCAAAAATCGATAAGACACAAGCCTTTGGGCATCTGCTTCGAGAATTTTTGCTTCGATGTCATCAAGGTTTACCTTGAATTTCTCGAAAGCTCTTTTCAACTGCGGCTCGACAAAAGATGAACCGGGGTAATCGAGGAGGTTCGTATAGTAAACTGAACCCAGCAAATAAAGCACTTCTATTTGGAGTGATGCTCGCTCTAGCGGCGGTAGCGAACCCATGAAATTTTGCTGCTGTGCGGAGCTGGTAGGTGCTGGAGAATAGCAACCCAAAGGAAATGCTGGTGCGTAGGTCATCAAGCCGCTTTGCGGAAAGTTAACAGCAGCGTGTTGGGCGCTAGCTGCAAAGATCACCGTAGAGATAGCCTCTACTAAATAATCTAAGCTTGCAATTCGACCGTCAGCATTTTCGCCAATATAGCAGTGTCCTTTAGCCAACAATTCACCAGCCCAATTTTGCAGTTGTCGATCTGCCACTACGGACTGATCGCTAGAATAGTGCAGGCGCAGGTATTCGCCCACCCACTGATGGATGGCATCCCAAATTAGTTTTCCGTCATCTCGATAAGGATAAATCGGTAATTGCTGAGAATTACTGACACCGCGTTTTTCTAAAGTTCGGGGGAAGCCAACTTCATTAAAGTTAGCTAAGTGGCTCATCGCTTCTTTAATAGCGAGTTGGCCGTTACTGCCTATGGTGGCACTCAATAAGAAGTCTATAGGGCCTTCTGGTGCTAATAAACTCTTATGTGCGCCATAATTAATCAAGATAGTGCCTTGCAAGTGAGGTTTCAACAACACCATTACAGGATGATTTTTATCGGTAAAGCAGCGATTAGTTGCCAGAACAAAAGGCTCAATAAATAAGTGAGTCTGAGCTAGATGAGATATCAGCTCGTGGTAATTGCTGTCCGCCATTTGCACGACGGTTTTAGCTGTCATCCAGTTGTCGCCATCTAGGGGCGTAAATACAGGATTGTTATCCCCCGGAACTTGCTGGCAGCGAATTGCTATTGGCCGTAAATTTCGATCTTGACACTGTTCGGGAGGTACTGCAAATAATGCGATTGGAGCATACATATACTTTGGAAACCCACCAATATCGCTATTCACTAAACTAGCGAGCTTGGAATAATCTGCTAGATAAAGTCGCCCGGATTGCAGTGCTGCTTCTAGATTATCTTGATGCAGAATCTCTCCGTACTGTTCGCTGGTAATTAACAGGCGCTCGTCCAGTTCTTGGATTTGATTGAGCATTACAGGGTTTGGCCCCGCTACTTGCATGTAAGCAAAAACTGCATCTTGTTGGAAATTTCCTACAGTTATCGGTTTGATTGTTAACGGGTTGAGTAAATTTTCGTAATCTTCGAGAGTCGGATTGACAGTGCCGCGTAACAGGAACTCTGAAAAATCAGCTTCCTGGTCAATCAATTCTTCTCCCAAACATCTAGCAATTCCTTGAAGGTGCTTGTATAACTCTCTGTCAACTTCCTTCACTTCCTCAACTTCCTCGAATCGAGCGAATTCCTCAATTTCATCAACTCGGTCAACTTCATCAAGTCGATCGCTTTTTAAATTTCGTGCGGATTTCACTTCTAAGCTTCGGCTGAGTTCAGCTTGTATTTCTCGATCTATTCGATCGAAGGCATTTTCAACTTCACTAAAATCCCCTGTCAAGGGAATGCTACTTTTAACCTTGGGGGATACTTTTCGCTCCAAGACTGATTCTAATTTTAAAACAGCATTAGTTAACTCTGCTTGTCCCTGGGCTGCCCTTATTTCACGCTCTATCGACTCTAACGAATCAATTTCACGCTCGTTTGACAGCGAGCTTTTGAGAAGATTAACCGGCTTTTCAGCCTCGTTCAAAATACTCAACGCGCTCAAAACTAAACTCACCCATTTCAGGCTGGGAAGTTCATCGGCTTTAGGCAGTCTAGGTAGGTTGCCGATGGGACTAAGCGACACCTCAGTCATAGCTAGAGGAGCTAAAACTGTATAGTCATATTCGTATTTACCAGATACAATCAACCTGCGAGCCAAAGGGACCGTTGCTAAAAAAGTGACGAAACGGTACAGCGTTTGAATGATTTCTTGCCGGGAAAAAGACATATTTTTATTCCAAAGAAAAGTATGGTTATCAGATTGGGTGAATCGAGATGAGATTTTTCAGTATTGGTTGGTAACAGTTTGACTCTTAATTTTGTATTAGTTGCAGTTAATAGATTTTTAACGGCTTGCGGCTGCTACCAATCAAGAACTGGCAAGTTGTCAGATCGGGATTAAAGTTGAAAGCCCAAAAATCCACTGTTTAACGAACTCAGCTAATATAGCATACCTGCTGAGCAACATCAGAATTCTCCTCACAGGTCATCATCAGCAAGCCCGCAGGTGAAAGAAAGTCGATCGCGAGCGTTGTGGATTGATGCTTGCTTGCAAGACGGCTTGCGCCAGAGAGCAATAGCGCCAGCAAAGGCTGGAAGCTAGTTCTCATCCTAGTTTTGTGCTTGAAGCCGTATAAATTAATACACCAAATAAATCAGAAAAAAGATGACTCCAAGCCGGAAATAAAAGTTAATAAAACTTTTTAGCTAAAAAGTTTTATTGAGCGCAAATTCAAGTAATCTATCTTTTGAAGCGAAAAACCAGTCAAATTTAACTATTTCGCCCCAAAACGGCTGATTTAAACCCTCTACTTCAACGAACAAGATTTGGCGAAGGCTGAAGGTGCCGAAGGGGACTGGGAACTCTATAACCTGGAAGCAGATCATTACGAGGACAACAACCTAGCTGGTAATCGCGATCCCGAGGTTAACAAGCAGCAGTGGGATTTGGAGCAACAATTGCAAGATGCTATGAATCGCCTGGGAACTATGCCGACTGCCTTTACCTGGCCTCCCAAAAAGACCGAGTTCAGCCGAGGTACACCTGCTACCAAACCCACCGCTATCTAGAGCGCGAGTAGCGAAGTAAGGAGTCCCGTCAAACTAGAGAGAGGATGGTGTTTTTCCCTCCTTTCTCTGATTTTCACAATATTTTATCGGTCATCTAGAAAACATAAACTACCCGTTGATTAACCTATGGAAGCAGTTTGGGATACGCTCAAAAATATCAATTATTCCGGTATACCGATTGCTAAAATCGCTATTGTTCTGATTATTTTGACATTGACGCAGACGTTAAGGCGATTTTTTGTAGCAGTGATAGTCAAAAGTATCGAACGTTTTACTAGCAAAACCAAAACGACCCTTGATGATGAGTTGATTGTAATTATTAAGCCCGCTTTGAGTTGGCTGATTCTGATAAGCGGGTTTTGGCTGAGCAAGGAAATCCTGGCAGATAACTTAGGCTCGCAACTGAATCAAACAATCGGTACTCTGCTCAACTATACAGTTATTTTTATAGTTGCCTACGTTATTTACCGCTGCTCTTCTATTTTCGGTCAAATCATAGCCAATATAGTGCTGCACACCGAAACAGAACTCGATGAACTGCTCAGGCCTTTAATGCCCAAGATTTTCCAATCAGCAGCAATTATTGTATTTATCATCAAGATCAGCGAGGCATTTTTAGGACAGTCGGCTGCTGCATTGGTGGGGCTATTGGGCGGGGCGGGCATCACTTTTGGTTTGCTGCTGAAAGATATTGTGTACGATTGGTTCTGCACGCTGATTATTTACTCCGACAACCTCTACCGAGAAGGCGACTGGGTGGGGATATCGGGAGTCGATGGTTTCGTACAGATACTCAGTATCGGATTCAGAACCACAACCCTGCACCTAACCAAGTGGGGTTCGATCATCAAGATGCCTAATTCTAAAATGATTTCGGGAATTGTCGAAAATTGGTCGCAAAATCCCGGTAAAGAATTAAAATGGGGCTTGGTCTTGACTCTCAAAATAGACGGCATTTCGGCGCGGCAAACGGCTCGAATTTGCGACAAGCTTGAAGAATTACCGGAGTACATTCAAGGATTGTCTCCATCGTGTACGGTGCGGTTCAAACAAATCGATAAGAATGCCCGCGTTATTGAAATTATGGCATTTGTCAATGACGATAATTTTTACTTTGATGCTGAAAAAAACTTAAATCTCGCTATACTAGAATTGCTCGAAAAAGAAGGAATAGATTTCCTGCACGTGGAACTGAGAACGGAGCCAGAAAAATACAAACAAAGCTTGCAAGCAACCAACAATTGAGCGTTCTTAAGCTGTTCTTCATTTAAATCGTATGTTAACAAACAATCAAACTCTTGTTGGGTGAGCGTCCCGCTCGCCCTGAATATACAATTTAAATGTGCGACAGCTTATTAACTCGAATATGTCAGTTGAGAGCAACTGCTTGCTCGCATTAGATGCTGCAATAGCACTTGAGAATCGGTTGAAGTACAGTTGCAGCTAGACCGGATTATCTCTACTTGACTTGGATCGTCAATGCTAGATCGCCTGCTGTTATCTCGGCAACTCAATCTCAAATATATGGGTCGTCCAAGTATTTGAGAGAAATATATCCCCCCCGTTCAACTGCAACGGAAATTCGCTAAATTTATTACACGCACACCGAGGAAAGCAAAATGCCAGCCGCATCTTTAACAACTCTAACAACTCTTCTGGATTGCCACCCCGCTCTAAAAAATGATGGTGAAGATGTCATTGAAGGGTTGACCAAAAAGCAGAAGACTTTACCGGCTAAATACTTTTACGACAGCCGCGGTTCTCAGCTATTTGAGCAAATTTGCGAGCTGCCGGAATATTATCCGACTCGCACAGAAGCCTCGATCCTGCGCCAATACGCCGGTGAAATTGCACGAATAACAGGTGATTGCGAACTGGTAGAATTGGGCAGCGGCAGTTCTACAAAAACTCGCCTTTTGCTAAATGCTTACCAAGCTCTAAAATATGCCTGTAAGTACGTCGCTGTTGATGTTAGCGCCAGCATTCTCAAAGATAGCGCCATTCAATTGCAAGTAGAATATCCGGAATTTCATATTAGAGGGTTGATAGGAACTTACGAACAAGCCCTCACTCAATTAATGCCTGCATCTTTACCATCGCGGATGATTTTCTTCTTGGGCAGTTCGATGGGGAATTTTACCCCACAGGAATGCGATATTTTCTTGAACCAAATCACCGGTGTACTCGCCCCCGGAGATTACTTTTTAATCGGCATTGACTTGCAAAAACCCCGGGGTCGGGGCATCTTAGAAGCAGCTTATAACGACTCTCAAGGCGTAACGGCAGCTTTTAACTTAAATATGCTCGACCATTTAAACTGGCGCTTTCAAGGTAATTTTGAGACTGGTTTGTTCGCCCATCAAGCTCTCTACAATCAAAAAGACAATCAAATTGAAATGTACTTACAATGCCAAACAAATCATGTCGTGACTTTAGAGACTCTCGGCTTGAATATTACCTGGAAAACCGGGGACACAATCCTTACTGAAATTTCTCGGAAGTTTGACCTAGATACTGTACAACAAGAACTAGCATCCAAAGGACTGAAAACTCTAAAAATCTTTACCGACACCAAAAAATGGTTTGGTTTAATTCTGTGTCAAGCTACCAAATAAATAGTCTTGGAGCATTTAGTTTGATTTGGAGTTCGACCAATAGAAAAACACAAATTAATCCAGAAAGCAGGTAATCGCGCGCGCGCGGCAGCACGTACTAGAAATGTATTTAAAGATGCGCGTTCTGAATCGCCATGTAAATAATGTATTGTTCTTGTTTCAATACTTGCTGTCCCCGTATTTGGATACAGCACTTCCGGCTGCTATGAGGTACGCAGACAGTATCGAAAGTTAGGACAGGAAAGGGATACGAGTAAAACTGTGCTTCATAATAGCCGGAAGTGCTGTAAAGAAGGCGATCGGTACAAGTTTCATCAAACGGTTAATTTGTTAGGAATTGAGACTCCCAATCGCTAGCGCGATCAACTCTTTGTCTTCGAGAGCCAGAACCGACCTTTCTTCAGGAAAGCTTTGGCAAGGCGGTCGCCGTACCGGTATGGTCGAGATTCAATTCCCACCATCAATGCCCAGGGAGGATGGCTTGAGGAGGCTCTTTTCCAGAGAAGCGGCAGGGAACATAATGCCGGGCTTCTTTGTGGTGGGACGGTTCAGCGTATCGAACACCCTGTCCCAAAATCCTTGAATGCCGTAGTTTCCCTTAAACCGAGCGTGGTGCAGATCGTGAAAATCCGAGTCAATGAAAAATATCGACAGAGAGCTGTGACCTTCCAAATTGTAAGCATTGCCGATAACAGTCCAGGCGCACAATTGAGCAATATCGTATCCGAATATAAAAACAGGCAAAACGTCTGCAATGGTGACGATGGCATATTCAAGCAGGCTTTTATGACCTGCTACGAAACTGGATGAATCTAGGAATTCGTGATGTTTGAGGTGTATATCCTGCAAGAACTTTTGATGAAAGAGCCGGTGGGTAACGTAAAAGCAGAAATCCGCCGCAATTATTCTCGCGAAGAACCATCCAAAATTTAAGAGCCAGCTATTTCCCCGGTGAACTTCGGGCGCTAGGTAGAGGATAACCGCTGCTGCTGCTAAACTTTTAATTTCTCCGATCAGGATTCCTTTAGCAGTAAATGCAGGGAACGGCTGTTCTTTTACTTTCTTGACTCTGACATTGAATCTTTCTCGCCAAGTCTCGTTGTTTTTAAGAACTTTTTCAATAAAAATACCGATGCTGTAGAATGAAACCGACCCAACCAACCAGTACAGAAAAACCTCGGCGGTAAAGTCGAGATGGAATTTGTTCGAGAGCCAATAAATTAACTGATGAACTAGGGTACAAGCAACAGCAACTTTGATGAAAAACTCTATTTCAAAAAGTAAATTAAATAGTTTGACTGTTAGTTTATTCTTAGAAATTACAGTTTTTTTAGGGCAGTTATTGAGTGGGTTCGGGGACTGAGAACCGGGGCTGAGCATTGTTTTATTTTTCACGTTTAGTTATCTGGGTACAAGGAAATACAGCGGCTATCGGTTTGGTGAGATACGCTGCGGCAGTCAAGAAACTCAGCGTACCTAACCAGGTTTAGAAATCTAGCAGGGCAACTTTTATGTTCCGAAAATAGTAAGCTGTTTTAGCCTTAATTAGAATACAGTAAAAAATAAATTCAGTCAATCAGTAGAGCATTCCAGTATAAGATTATTTCAGTTCCTGCAACTAGAGCAACAGCAAAAAGCATTAAAACTATTGCCGACCTCATAAAAGTCAAGTTAAAATTGCTGATTCTTGGATTAACTAAATAAATCAGGTGTCTCATTGGTGCATTCAGATATCTCCCAATAATCGAGAAACTCTTGTGCAGGAGGATGAGGAAAAACCAGATAAAAGATGCGGATAAATATTGTTCATAATATATGCAAATGCCCTGAATACTCAGGAAAAAATTTGCACTCTTTAAAAAATTTTCGCAAGGTTTTTTCTGCCCATACTTGTGACTCTTTCATGCCTTCTCTTATTTTCCAATCAAGGGGAAGCCGAGATACGTGCAAAATAGAACACAACGTAAACTTTTGTAACAAGGGCAGCTTTTCAATGTCCCTTTCACCTACGGAAGCTGCCAACACTCAGTCGGCGAAGGGAGAGTAATACTACTCTATTTATGAGCGTGAAAGTTCAAACAAAAGTATGTTTATTATCTGAAAAATTACAACAAACTATCTTGATTATTTTTCGGAATCAGTCAAGATATTGAAAGCCTTATGCGCAACTTTTTGGGCGCGAAGCGAAGTGACTTTTTGAGATCGCAATGTAGTCTGAATTTTCTGATAACCCATCAAAGCCCGCAACTCCTCAAGCGCCATCAAACCAACCCTTTCAGTGGCTTTCAGTATGCCGCAAGTCGTGAAGGCGAATCCCTTTAAGAGCAGAGGATTCAGCAGTCTTGTCACTCCAGCACTTATGAACCCGACGGTAAGATAGGTGCGTCACCCGTCGTTGTCAATACTGGGAAGCGTCAAGGTTTAACTG
This sequence comes from Cyanobacteria bacterium SOY_34_metabat_3, assembly GCA_031399265.1. Taxonomy (GTDB): domain Bacteria; phylum Cyanobacteriota; class Cyanobacteriia; order Cyanobacteriales; family Microcoleaceae; genus Microcoleus. The sequence continues at coordinate 22,237 of JANNOR010000173.1, forward strand.
CTTATCAATCTATTCAACAAGCTCTCTCTATTGATGGCTCGCTTTTTTCCCTAGTTGAGTAATTACCAATTTAGCTTATTTTTGTGTCTCTTTCACCCCTATACCCCTCTCAGCTTGTTGATTCCAGAATTCCAAATTCCCTAACCAACAAGCTGACAACTTGAGTTTAACCTAAAGGTTTAATTGAAATGCCCCAATATCAGCACTACCATCGGCAGCACGACGAGGTAAACCTCGTTGGTCAGTTGTGGGGTCTGTGCCCAGTATATTTGGGTCAGCAGCGCGAATAGCTGGGCTATCAGGGAGAAGAGGTATTGTTTGGGTAGAGCCACCGTTGTTACTCAATGAACCCAGAAGGGGGTCAATGGGTTTGTCAGTTGTACCAACGATATCTCCTTTATTGCCAAATCCGGTATTATCGGTGCTTTTGCCAATCAGGTTGTAGCCATCGCTTGTAAATAGGCCTGATACGTCTAAGTTTTGACCGAATACAGTGTTATTACCAGCGATAATAGTGTTGCGCACTTTAAATGAGTTAGAGTCCGAAGCATCGCTTGTTTCCACGCCACCGCCGAAGCTACTCACGTTACCGCTAATAGTAGTGTAGGTTATTGTATTGGTGCCAGTGTTGAATATGCCACCGCTATGACCACCCGAATTACCACTGATCGTACTGTTATTTACTGTATTGCTACCCCGGTTATGGATGCCCCCGCCAAAAGCACCCGAATTATTATCGCTGATCGTACTGTTATTTACTGTACTGGTGCCCTCGTTATAGATGCCACCGCCATGAGCATCACCCAAATTACCGCTAATGGTACTGTAGGTTACTGTACTGGTGCCCTCGTTATAGATGCCACCGCCGGCACCAGAAGATCCCGCGGAATTACCACTAATGGTACTGTAGGTTACTGTACTGGTACCAGTGCCTTGGTTGTAGATGCCACCGCCAAAGCCACGTGACGAATTATTGCTTATGCTACTTTTGTTTACAGTAACGGTGCCACTGGCATTATAAATGCCACCGCCAAACCAAGTTCCCGAGTTATGGCTGATGGTACTTTTGTTTACCACCATTAAGTTGCCAACGTTATGGATGCCCGATCCAGAGTGTGCTGAATTACCTGTAATGGTACTGTTGTTTACCGTTAAGTTGCCAACGTTATAAATGCCACCTCCCTCACTATTATGAAACCCTGTTACAGCAGAATTATTGCGAACAATACTGCTATTTAAGGTAAGCTCACCAAAGTTCTCGATTCCTCCTCCATTTTCCTGTGTGACACGACCGGACTCTACAATTAACCCAACAAGTGTCACCGCTGCTCTCGACTCAATCTTAAAAACCCGCGAAGCATTATTTCCACTCACCGTTACCAAATGCCTACCCGTGCGTGTATCTTGTGGAGCAATGATATCTAAACTATCAGTAATATCCAGTTCTCCTAACTTCAGGGTGATAGTCTGTGCTTTTGAGAATAAATAACGATCGAACTCAATCAAATCTTTTCCAGAGTCAGCGTTTGCTTTGTCGATCGCGTCTCGGAAGGTCGTAACGCTAGGGTCATTCACTACATCTTCAATGCTGTTCACCACAATTGTGGCTCTGGTAGGTGCTGGTTGTGTTAATAGTTGATTTGCGCTAGGATTAATGGCAGCAGGTTGTCCAGTGTTGGCATGGGCGGTATTAACAAACTCAAAAAAGCTGGTAGCAAAAACTAATACTGTTGCCAGTACGATTAGAGCAATTCGTTTCATGTTTTTTTCCTGGGTTTCCTAAGAATTTAGGTCATTACACTATAAAGACGTTTCCCCTTGATCATGCGTCCTGCAGTTCAATGCCAACGGCAGGTGAAGCGATCGCCTGCTGTAGCAGACGCCTTAATGTTGGGTATGCGCATATTCTTCTGAATATGCAGGTATACAAACATTTAATGCAGCAGCATGTAGACCTGTCTCTGAAAAACTGCTTAATTACTTAATCTCTGCCCCATCTAGATAGTATATTTCTAGCGTTACTCCATTTTCTCTTAGTTGTTTTATAAATGCTTGAGCCTTTCGGGTTTGATTCCATTCATTTCGTGCATTCACGGTAATCTCTTTCAATCCCATATGGGGTGGTTTTTGCAGTCTTGTTACCCACCCATTATCGATGGAATTACTGAGCAAATATTGTACTGCGTTATCATTTATTTCATTTACTCCAAAGTCGAGATATATGTGTGGAGGCAACCCATCCCTGTTTTTTATGCCCTGTTCCGTTTGAGCTTGTTGTAATGTGTTTCGACTTGTTGCGTTCCAACCAACATTTGGGTGTTGTACAGGGGATAGTTGTGGTTGTTTTACGTTTTGAGCTGTCCATGCTCTTTTTATGTCGTTAAGTTCTGGTGTTTTCAGATTGAGTAACAAAAAATGTCCTGACATAATTGGTATCCTCCATTGTAATTATGGTTCGATATTGGCACGAGCATCATACAACACAGGTAATTAAAACCAAGTATTGTTTCTTCCCACATTTTTTAGACGTTTCCCAAACCCAATTTGTGAATTTTTCGAGTTACAGGCAAATTTTATTCCCCCAAAATCTACCGTCGCCCCCCAGAAAACTTCCGCCCCTTAGTTTTAAGGCGCCGCAAAATCTTCTCGACTTCTTCACGAGCTGGATACAACAACTGCTGGCTCAAAGCACTTTCATAAGCCTCAATCGCTCCCAACGTCAAGTTGTCAACTAAGGGATAAAAATTGATGAGCGATCGCCACTTTTATTTAGGCGATCGCTCTTCGGCTTATGGCATTGTGGACATCGCACCGAAAATTGAGAAGGTGCGTTACGAAGAGAGCGATCACACTGACATTTCTGGCAGTTTAACTAACCACTTGGCAGGCTACCCAGTATATTACTCCACGCTCAGGTAGCATATCAAACATAGATCCAAGGGAAAGAGGACTGTCTTCTTTATATTTCGATAAATCAATTATGGGCTTCTCTGTTGAGATTGCACCCACCTTAAAGATGCCAGAATTCCATTTGAGTTCTGGGTAATACCAACATGAATAGTTATAGGTAGCTTGTCCTTGTGATACCGACTTAACAATCTTACTTTTAACCGATTTCTCATCTCCAGCAAGTAAGTGATTATAAATAGGCCAAGCCGCTTCGTTAGTAAGAATCTCTCCGTCATTAACAAAGAAATTTACGGTGAAACCATCTGGAGGAAAAACTTTGTGCGTAGGTGAAGCCCACCGACCACCATGTCCTGATACGATGTAGTTCATAAAAAATCCTTCGTTGTTGGAAACTCCGTGTCTTTAGACCGGAGAGTAACACGCGGTAGTGGTTTTACCATTTACCTATGAGCGGGGTGGAGGGGTATGGTTGCCCCTCTTTCGCAGTGTGTAGTATTTTCGAGAATAAGTTGTGTGGGTTAATAATTGCCGTTTGAACCTAAAACTTGTATCCCTTGCACAGCCAGGGTTTTTGGATTCGGGGCAATTTCATTCACGGCTCTCTGCGGCTTTGGGAATTACATTAGTCATCTTTACTCCTACTGACTCCGCTTGATTTACTTTGTCGAATTTTACCGTTATGTTCGCCATTTCTTCGTTAATCCTGTTGCACTCGACTGTTTTTGTTTCCCCTTTGGGGACAACCGCATTGTTATCTGCACAAAAGAAATCTTCTGGGAAATCTATCTCGAGCGTGGCGTCATTGTATCGGTCTTTGCTGGTGAAGTCAAATGAGACTTTTTCCACATTTTCGAACGGAGTGAAAATGCACACTTGTTCTGCATGTGCTATTAGAGTGTATTCTGTGTTGGCAAGACAAAGATAGTACGGAACCGCTGTTTCCGCGTTGGCTATTTGCGTGTTTCCTGCTACTAGACTGATGCAAACTGCGCAGATCAGTAGGATTTTTGAGAGAATTTTTTTCATGATTATCCCTCCTAAGTGTATCGGTAAGTGAGTTGTAATTGAATTCCCAGGAGGAAAATCGTTGGTTTTACCCATTCATTAATTAGACGTTTCCCAACCCCAGTTTCATAATTTTTCGAGTTAGCGGCAATTTTTCTCTCCAAAAATCCCCACTCAAACCCCAGAACCATTCTGCCCCTTACCTTTCAGCAGCCGCAAAATCTTCTCAACTTCCCCACGAGCCGGATACAACAACTCCTGACGCAAAGCATTTTCATAAGCCTCTATCGCCCCCAACGTCAAATGGTCAACTAAGGGATGAAAATTGATGAGCGATCGCCACTTTTATTTAGGCGATCGCTCTCTGGCTTAGGGCATCATAGACATCGCACCGACAATTCATAAGGTGCGTTAGCTTTCGCGTAACGCAACCTAAAATATCAAGCTATCGGACTAAGGGATGAAACCAGTTCGTAGTATTTTCGGGAATAAGTTGTGTAGGTTAATAATTGCCGTTTGAACCTAAAACTTGTATCCCTTGCACAGCCAAGGTTTTTGGATTCGGGGCAATTTCATTCACGGCTCTTTCTAGTTGAGGGTGCTATATTCTTCATATTTACCTTTACTGACTCCGCTAGATTTGTTTCGGCTAATGACACTTTTATGTCCGCCGCAGCTCCGCTAGTCCTTGTGCAATCCACTTCTTTAGTTCCCCCTCTTGGGACGAGCGGACTAGTATTTGCACACCTGAAATTGGCTGGGGATTCTATGTTGATCGTGGCTTCATTGTATCGGTCGTCGCTGATGAAGGTAAATGTGGTTTTTGTCGAACTTTCGAGTGGAGTGAAAATGCACATTGATTGTCCTGTTTTGCGCAGAATCTGACTGCTGTCTGCGCCACATTGATAGAACGGAACCGCTGTTTCCGCGTTGGCTATTTGCGCGTTTCCTGCTGCTAGACTGATGCAAACTGCGCAGATCAGTAGGATTTTTGAGAGAATTTTTTTCATGATTATCCTTCCTAAGTGTATCGGTAAGTGGGTTGTAATTGAATTCCCAGGAGGGAAATCGTTGGTTTTACCCATTCATTAATTAGACGTTTCCCAACCCCAATTTGTGAATTTTTCGACTTACAACCAAATTTTCTCCCCAAAAATCCATCCTTAACCCCCCAAACCCTTCCTCCCCTTACCTTTCAAGCTCTTCAAAGTCTTCTCAACTTCCCCACGAGCCGGATACAACAACTGCTGGCTCAAAGCACTTTCATAAGCTTTTATCGCTCCCAACCTATCCCCCAACCCCACCAAGGCTCTCCCCAGCCAGTAATCAGCCGAAGTCGGATTAAACGCCCTCAATTCCTGACTTCCCTCAGAAGCCGCTTCCCACGATCGCTTACTAGCCTCAACATCCCCCAGCACTTGGTAACTCTCCCCCAACCACACCGCAGCAGGTACTGATTGCAGATAACCCCCTGCTGGTAAAATATGCCATCCTTTCTCCAACGCCTCCACCGCTTCCCGATGTTTAAGAGCCAAAGCCAACACCCTTCCATGACAAAACCAAGCATCAGCTAACTGAGGCTGTAGCTGCGTCGCTTTTTCCGAAACCCGACACCCCCTTTCAACCTCTTTGAAGCATTCCAACAACACTCGCCCCGCAGTCGCCCAAACGCTCCAGCGTTGGGGGAAACGCTCTAGCATCTCTTCTACTATGGAAGCAAGGGTTATGTTATCCCCCTCTCCTGTTTGGAGAGCCCCCCCAACCCATTTTTTTAAGGGGAAAGTTAGAGGAAGAGAGGTCATTTTCGCAAGAGGCAAAATCTCACACAAACCCCGATAAATTTCATACTCATCGGGATACAGATGATAAGCTTTTAACATCATCTCAGCCGCCTTTTGATATTCCCCCGTGTCAAACAAGCACCGCCCGTAGTAATACCAACCGTGAGGATGAGTCGGGTGCTGCGCTGCAAACTCTGCTAGCACCTCCACACCTTCGGACCAATCTCCTCGGAAAATGTGATAATATGCCAGAGATTTGCGAGCCTCAACTCCATGAGGATACTGATAGAGAGCAGAAGTAATCATCTTTTTCGTCTCCTTCCCCTCCTTCCCCAATACCAATCTCATGGTGCAGCGCTGGTTCAACTGCCGCTGAAGTACCCGGAAATCATCAGTAGCTAAGACTATTAATTTATTCAATCGTCGCTGTGCTTCCTGAAGGTTCCCAACCGCCATTAGCGCATCATAGCTATGAATTAAGGCGGCAATATCATCGGGGTTGAGTGACAAAATCGCGTCAAAGGCTCGTAAAGCTCCAACAGGATTTTCTCTCCCCATTTGCAACTGTCCTAAAACCAGCCAGTTAGCGGCGTTGTCAGGTTGCAGGTTAGCCGCTGTTTCTAACGCAGTGATGGCTTTTTTAGTGTCACCTCGACAAATTGCGATCGCTCCACTGAGATACTGTTTTGCCGCTTCATGGTCAGACAGCGGTAAGGCACTCTCATACACCTCGATCGCCTCCGCTTCCCTTCCCATTAGCTGCAAGAGTTTCCCCAATTTCAACCGCACATCTATTAATTGAGGTTGGCGCTCGATGACTTGATGGTACTCCTGAACCGCCCGCTCCCAGTTACCCGTTGCTGACAGGAGATTGGCTAATTCCCAGCGTTTCTTCCAGCCAGAGGGATAGAGCTCCACATACTGACTTAATGTGTTTAGCTTCTGCTCTTGTCTGGTTAGCTTTCCTGCTAAGGTTAGGTGAACGTTCAGCTCCACCCCAGAGGGGCGGGTGACTGGTACCAAGCATGAGAAAGTGTTTCCAGACATAGGGTGCTTACTTGGTAATTAAAAGAATAGTCAAAGCCTATTTTTGGTTGGGATAATGAAGCTATTTTTGGGTAAGTCGCGATAGTTTCATAGGAATGAAAACTTTCTGCTCCGGGTTCTCTTATTTTGCCAGGTGATGCGGATAAATTTAACAGAGAGCTGTCCGCTCCTGACAAATACATTGTCAAAGGCTCTTGCAGAATCTTTCGCCCCTGTGAAATTCGTTTGCGGAGGTTGTCGTAGGAGATACCTAGCTTTTGTACTATTTCCAGATAAGATTTTTCTTCAATGAAGTACAGGATAAAGGGTTCGCGCAGTAGAGCGGGCAAATCCTCAATAGCGCAGTGGATGATTGTTGCTAATTCGCAGCGCAAAGCGGCGGCTTCAGGGCTGTGGGAGAAAAAAGGCAGTCCCTCCTCCCCTTTTTCAATCATTACTTCCCAACTCTCAACCCGATCGCGCAGCCTCTTGTTTTCGCGGTGTACATCCATGCAGAGGTTATAAGTCAGCCGTGTCAACCAAGCTTTCAAGTTAGTGATGGTGCTAACAGCATCTCGGCTCTTTTCAAAAGCTTTGAGCATCGCTCGGCTGAGTACGTCTTCGGCATTAGCCGCGTTTCCGTCCATCCACTTTAAACAGCAGCGGTAAAGATAATCTTGATGCTGTTCCCATTGCTGCCAAAAATTTGTGCTGGTATCTGACGAGCGATCGCGCTGCTTTGAAATAACAGGCGATTGAGAACCTAATTTCATTTCTAATACCTAAACTCTGGCTGTAAGTTTCAAGTAACCTTGGAATTGTTCCGTCGAAGCTGCCGAGCACCGGGATCTAGCAAAATACCCTCAGTATCCGCAAGACTCGGACAGCTTTCTAACTCAAACCGATTTGCAAGCAGGCGCGGGTAAACCGGTTCGTGCAACCCAATGCAAAGCCGCCCGAACCCTCGGTGTTGCTTCTTTTTATGCACTTTACCCAAGCCGTACCAGTAGCACCGATTAAATATTTTGAGGGATCTCTCGAAACATTAGCTCGAGGCGCTGCACGTTTGCGGTACGGTACAGGCGCGCAAGGGTACGCTTTGATGTTTGAGATAGGAAACAGCGAACCTCACCGCTCCTTTTAACATTTCAACTGATTAGGAGCAATGTAAAGTTTTTAGAGGTAAGCGAGCTAAATAATGCATTAACCTGGTATTTTTTCCTCCTATTTGCGTCATTTACATTTTGTTTGCTATGCGGTCATCCTCAATAAACTGAACTAAACTGCACAGCCATCCCCTGCACACAAAAAACACTGCCGCCCTTTAAGAATCTGCTAGAAGGGTTTAAATGTTCCGGTACTTCAAAAACCGATCGCAACGGTGATCGTTCCTGATATTGCTTTATTTCCAACTAATACGAATAGTTGCTATCATTCAAGCCTGTAACCGAGGCAGAATCTTTGCTAACTGCATTTAATTTGGTTTTAATCGCATTTAGTCCCAGCGGAAGCTTAACTTCAGTCGATACATCCTCCCGCGTCTTTATCGGGCTATAAAAACCAGACTTTCGGTGGTTTGTTCAGCACGGCTATTTATTATCTGCTTGTGTGGTATTGAAATACTTGTAAAATAGTATAGGCGACAAATTTTACGTTTGTCAAGTTAAAATTACGTTATGGAAATTATATGTAGCAACCCTAAATCAATTCTGTAGCTGCTGCAGGAGTTCTCGCCCCCAGGAACGCCCCGGGTGATGGGGCGAAGGCTCTTAACACTCCGAAACTCTCGATCGCCTTCAATCTCCCTCAACTTCCATCTGCAACTGATAAACCCGCAAACTGGGATGTTCGGCAAGCAGCCGCCAATAATATCCCTCAGCAGTTGGGGTGGGTCGCAATCCTTGGCGATACAGGAATATGGGCTCGTTTCTGATCAATGCTGTGAATATCTGCCGCTCTCTGTCTTTGCCATCATCCCAAATCAGGTGAGCTTTACCGAAGTACCCAGCATCCATCAAACTGGCGAACAACCATTCCA
>JANNOR010000174.1:0-18697 GCA_031399265.1 Cyanobacteria bacterium SOY_34_metabat_3
GGGCGGTGGAATTCGACGACTCCGGGATAGTCGCCGTCGCAGAGGCTAATTTGCTCGAAGGTGGTGATTTGCGGCAAGATTTGTTCCCACACGCCGATGCTTTCTAAAATCATTCCCGACAGTAAGGTGACTGCGTAGGCTTGTTTTTTGGCGGCTGCGGCTGCGGGGAGTTGGGTTTCAATGATGGCGATTTTTAAGCCGGAATCTTTGAGGGCGCACGCTAAGGTGGCCCCGACTATGCCGCCGCCGACGATCGCAATATCATAGTCGAGTGCGGGGGTTTGAGTGGGGGCGGTGGTTCGAGAAAGTTGGTTTACAGGCATTTTTTAAGGGAGGTTGTTTAAGTCGATCGACAGATTTACTCTTTTATTGTAAAGAATTATTGCGGTTTTGGGCGGTTTGTAGGGTGCGCAATGCGCACCGGTGCGCATTGCGCACCCTACTAATGACTACTAACTGCTGCTAACTGATTGTTTTCTATGACTAGAGCCGCTACTTGCTGGCAAATGGGAATCTCGATTACAAACTCTGCACCCTCCCCGGGAATAGAGAAACATTGCAACTTTCCTCGGTGCTTTTCGACGACAATTTGATAGCTAATTGATAGTCCCAAACCTGTACCTTTGCCGACTGGTTTAGTCGTAAAAAATGGATCGAATAAATTACGAATTACTTCTTGAGTTATTCCCAATCCGTTATCGGCAATCCGAATTGATACGGTGTTTGAGTTGGTACTGGTGCTAATCCGAATTGTATTGGGGCAAGCATAAATGTCCTTTGCAGAACGTTTGCTGTTGTACTCTTCTAATGCGTCGATCGCATTTGCGATCAGATTCATAAATACCTGATTTAGCTGACCTGCATAGCACTCGATATTTGAGAAATGGCCGTATTCTTTGATAATTTCAATTGCTGGACGAGATGCAGTAGCTTTCAGCCTGTGCTGCAAAATTAGCAACGTGCTCTCGATTCCTTCGTGAATATCCACTCGTTTCATCTGCGCTTCGTCGAGTCTGGAAAAGTTGCGCAAGGATACCACTAAGTCGCGGATGCGATCGGCTCCTACTTTCATTGATTCTAAAATCTTGGGAAAGTCTTCTATTAAGAAATCGACTTCAATATCTTCGGCTGCTTCGGCAATCTCGGGGACGGGATTTGGGTGTTTTTCCTGGTAAATCTGGAGCAGATTTAGCAAGTCTTTGGCGTATTGGCTGGCGTGGGTGATGTTGCCGTAAATGAAGTTAATCGGGTTGTTAATTTCGTGGGCGACTCCGGCGACTAACTGTCCGAGAGAGGAGATTTTTTCGGTTTGAATTAGTTGAGTTTGAGTGTCGTGCAAGTCGCGGAATGCTTTTTCGAGTTGGGTTGCTTGCGATCGATACTGCCCTGCTGATTGCTTGAGTGCTTCCAAAACTTGGACGCGATCGCTAATATCCGTGTGCGTGCCCACCCATTCGCGAATGCTGCCATCTGCGGCCAAAACTGGCACTGCGCGCACCCAGAAGTGTCTGTAGCTGCCGTCTGCGGCCCGCAAGCGGTGTTCGACTTCATAGAGATTTTTGGTTTCGACTGCGCGCATCCAAGCTTGCAGCGTGAGATCGCGATCGTCTGGGTGAATTGCCGAAAACCAGTTGTTTGTGGCTTCCTCCAAGCTTTGGCCTGTATATGCCATCCAGTCTGTGGGCGCGATCGGCTTTCCGCCAGCATCTGTGATCCATACCAGTTGCGCGGTGGCTGCGATCAGCGATCGGTATCTTTGCTCGCTCAGACGCAGGGCTGTTTCGGATTGGAAGCGATCGCTGATGTCGCGGGCGATCGTCGAAATGTATGCGAGTTCGCCGTCTGGTGCTTCGTGGGAAATGATGACTTGGCTGACGGGAATTTCGACTCCCGAGGCTGACACGAAGGCTGCTTCTCCGCTCCAAACACCGCCTGAGATTGCGGTGGCGATCGCCAGTTGTAGAGTGCTGCGGGCTGATGCTGATGAGAATTCTCCAACTTGTCGGTGGGATATATCTTCATTTTCATCGATACCCAGCATTTTTCTGCCTGCTTTGTTGATGTAAATGGCCTGTCCTTCTAGATCGCAAATACCGACAAAATCCGGGGTTGCTTCCAGAATTGCGGCTAAACTTCTGTTGGCAACTTCGGCTTGTTTGCGATCGGTAATATCCCGCACAATGCTAACTATACCGCTGATCTTGCCTTGCCCGTCCCGGTAAGCGTTTTTTGTAGAAAGAAATGTCCGCAAATTTCCTTGAACTGGCAATTCTTCTTCGATGATTTGGATTTTTCCCGCTGTCACGATCTGGCGGTCGCTTTTTCTGATATTGTCCGCAATTTCCGGCGGAAATAACTCACTGTCATTTCTGCCGATAATCTCGTCAAAAGACTTGCCAATTATGCTAGCTCCCGCAGCATTTAGCATCATGTAGCGACCCTCAATATCTTTGACAAACAAAGCTGTCGGCGTACTGTTGATGACTGTCAGCAACAAATTGTAATTTTTTTGGAGTACCAGCTCAGTTGTTTGAGAGTCGAGAATTTGCTGCTGCAATTGTTCGTTAGCTAGTTGCAGTTGAATAGTCCGTTTTTCAACTTGAGTTTCTAAGTCTGATTTCGCTTTTCGGAGTCCCAGTTCCGCTCGATAGCGTTTCCGGTCTGCGGCGCAAAGAGTTTTCGCATTCTGCCAAATCAAAAATGAAAAAATAATTACATTCAATACGCTTAACAGCGATATTCCTACCTCGGACGTGTAGCCTTCTAATCGCTCTCCCAACATGATGAAATAACCCACTAAAGGCGGGATAATTATTGCTGCTGGTAACAAGCGCCTCGCCATAATTCCGCCCGCGCGCTCGCTCGCAATTACTGCCATAAGTCCCTTGTCTGGACCAGCAAATAAAATGCCGAAGCTCAGCAACACAAATGCTGCGGACGTGTGCAAAGCCATTCCTGTCTGAGTACCAATTGTGTAAAAGAAAGCTTGGCTGTAGATGTAGCCGATCGAACCCAGAAATGCAATTAAAAATGCACAACAGCTTAATATCTGAATTGGCAAGTATTTGGGGCGCTTTACAGACAACAGCACCAGGGATGTACCCAGTAAAAAGAAAGCAGCAGCAGTATTCGGCGCCATGCGTCCGGGTGCTGGGGCAGTTGTCAAAATGGAACTGTGTTTAAATAGCAGTTGGTCGATGCCTAAGTCTAAATTAAAGCTATATTGAACTAGGGTTATGAGGCTAATTAATACAATTAAAAATGAAGCACTAAAAGTTAAATAGTTATAAGTTTTTTGATGTTTGATTGTTGTTGATTCGGCACGCCGCTGGTGTTGAAACAGTAGAGAAAATCCGCCTAAAATAAAGCAGATCGCAGTATTGAATTTCATGCTCGGAAGTCCGGGCAGAATGCTCTTTAAGAGTTGCAGGTCAAATATCCAACCCAAAATGACTGTACAGCCGATCGCGATTACTGCAATACCAGCTTTTTTGGAAAAAGACTGGAGTGCAGCAATTGGGGTTGAGGGCGGCTGTATTTGTGGCGATCGTTCCAAAATTTCCAATTTCTCGCTCCCTCAAAATATGTGGGCTTCTAGGTGTCCAAGGTAACAATAAATACTGTCCTTGTATTGTTCCCAGCTATACAAAGCTGCTGAAGATATGCTAAAAATTGCTTAGCATAAAATACTAATCATTTTATCTAACTTGAGAGAGAGCGTCAATCAATTTTAGAAAGCGACCTCACCGAGGATGTGGGAAATTGGCGCGCGTGCGAAGCTATCCCCTTACCCGCACTGGTTCTCGTTCCCCGTAGGGGTTCCCGTAGGGTAGGGTAGGGAATCGCCTGATTCATCTGCAAGGCAGAGTATTTTTTTTTAGTCGTTAGAGGGGTAATTGTAGCGGATTAGATAAGACTCGGCGGTTGAAACCGCGACTATACAAACAAAGTCCGCCTTCGCGGACTCAAGAGGGGATATTAAAGTCGGATTTGGTATCAAATCTCAGATCGATCGTGTAGGGTTTGGTTCTTCAACTACTGACTACTGACAAATTTTGAAGTGCTTCTAAAGCTTCGGTTGCTGAGGGGTAACGTTGGGGGAAAGCATACAGCACCATTTGGTCTAAAACGCGAGCAAACTCCGGGGTGACAGTTGCATTTTTCTGCCAGATCAGATTGCCTAAATTATCAACTCTGAGTTGTTTGGGCCGCATCCCTGTCAAGGCTTGAATGCCGATGATCCCGACAGCATAGATGTCGCTGCAAAATTTCGGCGTACCCATCGATTGTTCGGGGGGAATGTAGTCTTGCTGAGTACCGCCGCGCGATCGCGTATTGCCTGTGTCTTGAAGTGAGGTGTTGATTTCTTTAACTGCTCCAAAGTCAATTAATACAATCTTGCTGTCAGATGTGCGCCTGATTAAGTTTTGAGGGTGAACATCGCGGTGAATTACATCTTGTTTGTGAACGAAGACAAGCACTTGCAAAATATCTTTCAACAAGGCAATAACTTGATGTTCTTCCCAGGGTTTACCTTCGATTAGTTCTTGATATAGTGGTTGTCCTTCGATGAATTGATAGACTAAATAAAAATATCCATCTTCTTCAAAGCGAGCTAACAATTCTGGTATGCGATCGTGTTGGCCCAGTCGATATAAAACCCGCGTTTCGCGATCGAATAAGTGGCTGGTTCTTGCAGACTGGCTTTTTAGGCGCTTGACGAGACACAAAGGTCGATCGGGCAAATTTTCATCTTCAGCCAGATAGGTATCGCTGTACTCGGTGCTGACTAAATGTTCTCTGATTCGGTAACGCATCCGCAGCAGCTTTTGCAAGATCGGATCGACAGATTTAGCTGGTTGCGTGCCTTTTTCTACAGCTCTCATGATACAGTCCCAAACATTTGCTCCGACTACTCTTTCTTCTTGTCCAATAATTTCTGCTTGCTTCAGTACCTTGGTGAGGTCTTTCCACAAGTTATAGCCGACGTAGCGGCCTAGGTAGCCCACTGTGTACCCCCGGGCGATCGGATCGTTTTGCTGGATTTCTTGGTAGGTAAAACCCCCGACAACGCCTTTAATTATCGACTGCTGCAACCGAGTCAGGTGTTTTTCCGTTTGTTCGCATACCAGGTTATCCAAAAAGATTATTGCTTCTTCTACCGTCATAGCTTCATATTTTAAGTAATTTGTACAGGAGGTATACATTTTGTAACCCCTAGATTTCTGTTACGTATGATTTAACTTGACTTAGATAGTTTTGTCTACTGATTGAAATATATTTTTATAAATATGACTTTTATGACTTTAAGTTATGACTTTTATGAATTGACATTACTCACAGTTGCGATTATTGTATCAAGTACAAGTTTTAAATAGGGAATATATTCCCAAAGTTAGCACGTTGCAACTTCGACTCTACCCAATTCAAGCAAAATATTTAGAGGTGTATTATGGCAAATTCAATCACTCAGACAATTACAAGGTCGATCGCATTTATCGACAGCGCCGATAATTGCTGATGGTAGCGTTGTAACGTTTGACTTAGGTTGGGTGCAATCTTTAGCAGTGCAAACTGCCGTTGTATGCAACATTCAAGTTGCGATCGGCGAGCGGACAAATCATCGACTTTTAGGACAAGATTTCTTGGCTCGTTATGATGTGCGGATTCTCGAAAACGAAGTAGAATTTCGCAACCGATAATCTCTGATATCAATTCCGGTAAAACGACCTATGATAAAGAGGACACGGCAATGCCGTTTCTTGCGCAATAAATCGTGGTAGGGAAACGGCACTGCCGTGTCCTGATTTCGGGTAATATTAATTCTGATGCTACCGAATTTGATACAATCTCTTAGTCTGCGGAGGCAGACTTCGTTTGTGTAGTAGCGATTTCAACCGCCGAATTTCAACCGCCGAATTAATTCTTAATCTTATTCACGTAGCCCCACAAACTGTAATCGCGACTCAGCCAACCCCGAAAAAAAGCCATTTGACTCGGATCTTCTTGCACCCGTTTGTAGCGGTAAATAATCCGTTCGTTAATCATTTGCAGTGCCGTATTCTTGTTGTTGGCGGCTTTCAGCGCTTCCCTGGTGCGCGCGTCAAAAACCCCGGTTTGCGGCAATCCTAAAGCTTGCTGTAAAAATGTAATAGAATTGTTAATGCCGAAATTAACGGCGGTGTCAAACATGACGATCGCCAATGCAGGCTGCATCGTCCCAGAAAGGCTCGAATCCCAGTAATATTTATAGATTTCTAAGAGCTCTGCTTCCGACATCTGCGTCACGTCGAGGGGTGGTAGCCCGCGACTGTAGCGATAGGAATTGTATTCTGTTTGTAGGATACCCCGATAAGTTCTGCCACCCTTATCTGCGGGGTGATTGCTGAATCCGCCCTCAAAATATAGGGTGAAATAAAGCGCTGTTTGAAATAATTTCTGCCGAAAGCTTGCTGTCTGCTGCTGCTGCGCGAAAGTCTTTTGGGCAAAGGGTAAGGGGATTGCCAAGGCTAACAAGAGTATCCCCAGCAGGATGTTTGGTTTCCACTTGATGTTATGTTGGCGCTGTGTCGCTTGCTTGTCGCTCATAAATTCTCTGTGACGATCGCCCGTAGTTCCGCTAAAACTGCTACTCTGCAAAATAATCTAGATTCAACCTTTAACTTGATAGCACAGATAGGCCGCCAAATGAATTCCGATTTTCGCAACGAATCCGAAACACCCAAATTTGAAGATGCTGCATCGCTGACTGTCGTTGCAGAAACCTATTACTCCCAAGGCAATTTAGCAGCAGCCGACGCTGCTTGCCGCCAAGCTCTGGAATTGCAACCGGATTGGGCGGCGGCTTACGTGACAATGGGCAACGTGCAGCAAGCAAGCGGGCAAATTGAGGAAGCGATGCGGTTTTATTCCGAGGCGATCGCCCTGAATCCAGATTTTGCTGAGGCTTATGCTAATTTAGGCAGTATGCTCTACAAACAAGGGCGTTTGGTAGAGGCGATTGTCAATTACCAAAAGGCGATCGAACTTAAACCAACTTTGGCTGCTGCTTACTGGAATTTGGCTGGGGCACTGAAGCAGCAAGGGCAGTCTGATGCAGCCGTAGCATACGAGCAAAAAGCTCTGGAACTCAATCCCCATCTGGCTCAGGTAGATTTTCACATCAATTTAGGCGATAAGTTAGCGCGGCAGGGGAAGTTAGATGAGGCTGTGGCTGCATGGCAACGGGCGATCGCCTTCAAACCCGATTTACCCGAAGCATACTGTCAAATTGGCATAGTTTTGCGCCACCAGGGCAATTTTAAAGACGCCATACCTAACCTACAAAAAGCCCTAGAAATTAAACCAGATTTTATTGCCGCCCACCAACATTTGTGCGGCATCCTCAGAGATCATAGCGATTTAGCAGCCGCGCGACAAGCAGTGCACAAATACAGCCAAATGTGCGCCGAAACCGATCCGATTATGACGGCGATTTACTTCGTCAGCACCTATCAAGTCTCGGGATTGAATCAAATTGCAGGCGATCGATTTTTAGAGCTAGAATCCTACTTGCAGCAAAACTTAGAAACGGCTAACTCCGTAGAAATTAAATCGCTTTATGCAAACTTCTTATTCAGCACGCCTTATTTGCGAGATGACTTGGCAGCCAACTCCAAACTTTACAGATTAATTGCCGAAAAGTACATCGAAAAATGTATCAAACCTAATTTTTCTCAACCCGCAAATTACAGTTTAAAACCAAAAGCAGCAGCCAGCAAGTTAAAAATCGGGTTTTTGTCCAATCACTTCAGCCGCCATTCTGTAGGCTGGTGCAGCGCTGACATCATTCGCGAATTGTCCCAGATTACACCCAATTTGTATTTGTACGCTTCCGAAAGAATGATTCCGGACGATCGCACTCAGCAATTTGAAAGTCTCGGCAAACTGACTTTCCCCAAAACTTACCCAAACGGACTTGCCAATTCCGCAGAAATTACCGCCCAAATTCAGCAAGATCAATTAGATGTTTTAGTCGATTTAGATTCTCTCAGCGTACCAATTCACGCGGACATTCTCTACCAAAAACCCGCGCCTGTTTGTGTTTCTTGGCTCGGATTCGATGCTCCTTACATCTCGAAGGAAAATTACTTTCTTACAGACTGGCACTCGCACCCAGTCGATAGAGAAAAATATTATGACGAGCAGCTAATTAGGATGCCGGATTCGTTTGTAGCGGTGTCAGGTTTTCCGAGGTATGCAGTCGATCCGGTGCTATTGAGAAAGTCGAACCGGATCGGTTTGGATCAAATAGTTTACCTGTGCGTCGCTCCCGGTAGAAAATTCAATCGCGATTTGGTAAAAGCACAAGTTGCGATTCTCAAACAAGTGCCGAACAGTATTTTAATTCACAAAGCTTTAGGCGATGCTGCTGTGTTTGAGGCTGCGTATTACCAAGCTTGCGAAGCTGAGGGAGTTAGTCGGCACCGCATTAAGTTTTTGCCGAGGGTTGCTACCGAGGAAGAACACAGAATTGTCTATTTGCTGGCCGATGTTTTGTTAGATTCTTATCCTTATAATGGAGGGACTCACACTTTAGAGGCTTTGTGGTTTAATTTGCCCGTGGTGACTCGCACCGGAGAGCAGTTTTTGTCGAGAATGGGTTATTCGTTTTTGCAGGCTTTGGGAATTGAAACTGGTGTGGCTTGGTCTTGGGCGGAATATGTGGATTTGGGTGTAAAATTTGGTAAAGACAGTGAATTGAGAAACGGAATTAAAGCGCAGTTGGTGAAATCCAAAGACACCGCAAATTTGTCGCCACTGTGGAATCCGAAAAAGTTTGCCGGTGATATGTATGCGGTGTTTGAAAAACTCTGTAAAATCAATTCCTAAAAGCACTGCCGTTTCCGGCGCGAGGAGTAGGACACGGCAGTGCCGTGTCCCTACAATTAATTGGTGATGGTGACATTTTTTATCAAGGAAGATGGATTATTTTGGGGTAGGGAAACGGCACTGCCGTGTCCTCGGTTGCCTATCCTTCCGATGCAAAAATCAACGCTCTCATTCCTTATCTCAAATCTCAAATAATATGACTTTAACACTGCCAACTATTAAGTTTTTGAAACAGCCGACTTCCGAAGCTTGGGTGGAACAGTCGATCGCCCATTTGGATACAATCCTATTAGATCATTCTCACTGCGAGCGGAAAGCAGCGGGAGTAGCGTTAAATTTGATGTTTCGCTACCCAGCGCGGGAAAAATTGGTGAGGATGCTAACCGCGATCGCCCGGGAAGAATTAGAGCATTTCGAGCAAGTCAACCAGCGGCTAGAAGAGCGCGGCATCGCTTTGGGGCCTTTGGCTGCGCCTCCCTACGGTGCGGGTTTGGCGGCCCAAATTCGCAAGCAGGAACCGGAGAGACTTTTGGATTCTTTGCTGGTTTCTGGTTTGATAGAAGCGCGCAGTCACGAACGGCTGGGGCTGCTGGGCGAGCATTGTCTCGACTCGGAATTAGCCAAGTTTTACCGCAGTTTGATGGCTTCGGAAGCGCGCCATTATGGGGTATATTGGATTTTGGCAACAACTTATTTCGATCGCACTCTTGTGATTGAGAGGCTGGAAGAATTATCATTGGTAGAGAGCGAGTTGCTGACAATTCTTTATCCTGAACCGAGAATCCACAGTTAAAATTTAGGTGCATTTAAAGACTGTAAAATACAAAATATCGGTAATTTTACAGTTGCTAAAGTCAAGAAATAAATAGTAAGTTGCAACAACCAATGAACACCCAATATCAGGATTTTTTAGTTCGTTCCTGGGAAACGCGCGATCGGGCTGAGGCGTTCCATTTAATTCGGGATATTTTAGTAGAATACGGTTTAATATGCGATCCTTTCGGTGCCGATCGAGATGTCTATGATGTAGAATTGCACTATCACAAAAAGGGCGGCGAATTTTGGGTGGTTGAACGGCAAGGAGAAATAGTGGGTACTGCCGCTTACTATCCGATCGAGCGCGGGAATAATGCTGTAGAAATTCGCAAAATGTATATTTTGCCAGCAGCCAGGAAACAAGGTTTGGGGAAATTTTTACTGCAAGAATTGGAAAGTAAAATTATCGCTCGCGGCTTTGATGAAATCTGGATAGAAACTGCTAGCGTTCTTAAAGAAGCTGTTAAAATGTACGAAAATAACGGATATGTACCGACAACGGGGGTGGAAACGCAAAGGTGCGATCGGGTTTACAAAAAAGTTATAAAGTAAATATATTCGTAGGGGCGAAGCATTCCGGCTGTAAATCTCTGCTGATAACTAATAAATTGTCTGCCGGAATGCTTCGCCCTCCGCCCTTGCAAAAATCAGATGCACCTCATTTTTGCTCGTTAATTTCTCTTTTGCCGCAGAGGAATCTCGATCGCAAATTCCGAACCTTCTCCCAATACAGAATTGCAGTCAAGCTCGCCGCCGTGTTTTTCTACGATAATAGAGTGCGAAATTGCCAATCCTAAGCCTGTGCCTTTGCCAATGGGTTTTGTGGTAAAAAACGGGTCGAACAAGCGCTTTTTCACGTCTGCCGTCATCCCTGGGCCGCTGTCAGCTATCCGCATTACAACGCAGTTATTATCGGTGACTTCGGTGCGAATTGTAATTGCCAGATTTTTGGCCGGGAAATCGGGTTTATTCATCTCCATTTCCAAGGCGTCGATCGCATTGCTCAGCAAATTCATAAAAACTTGATTTAACTGACCGGGATAACATTCAACTAAAGGCAAGTTACCGTATTCTTTGATAATATTAATTGTCGGGCGATGGTACTCCGTACCCGCTACGCTAACGAGTTTATTTTTCAGGCGGTTTTGCAAAATCAGCAGCGTGCTTTCAATACCTTCGTGAATGTCCACTTGTTTCATTTCGGCTTCGTCAAGTCTGGAGAAAGTTCGCAGGCTCAAAACTATGTCGCGGATGCGATCGGCTCCGACTTTCATAGAGCCTAAAATTTTCGGTAAATCTTCAATAATGTAATCAATTTCAAAGGCTTCTCTAGCCTCTAAAATTGTGGGGCTAGGCTGCGGGTATTCTTCCTGGTAAAGTTGCAGCAGTTTGAGCAAATTTTCTGTGTATTCGCTGGTATAGCTGAGATTGCCGTAGATAAAATTAACCGGGTTGTTAATCTCGTGAGCAACACCTGCGACTAACTGTCCCAAACTCGACATTTTTTCACTTTGAATTAATTGGGTTTGGGTACGCTGGAGTTGGTACAAAGTTTGTTCTAGCTGTTGAGTTTGAGCTTGAGCTAATCGGGCAGTTGTACGGGTTTGGGTGTATAATTCGGCGTGGTCGATCGCGATCGCAATTTGAGCCGTCACCGCTTGCATCAATTCGACTTCCGAATCGCTCCAATTTCGCGCTTCCGCAGCCTGATAGCAGCAAATCGCCCCCATATCACCTGAAGCAGTTTGAACTGGCAGCGACAGTACAGAATTAATGCCAAAAGCCTGGTAAATCTGGCGCACTTCTAAGTCGCCTAGAGTGCCGACATCATTTAATCGCAGGATTTCCAGCCGCAAAATCTGCTGCACCATAGGGCTAGATTGCCCCTCAACGGCATAAGAACCAATTAAACTTGGTAAATCTGGATTTTTTGCTTCGCAGACTATATCCCAAACCGGGGGATGGCTGTTGGGGCGATACCAAATGAAGACGCACCAATTTAGCTGCATTAGGTGGTGAATTTCTTGAACGGCGGTTGCTAAAATTGTGTCTAAATCTAAAGAATTGCGGATTTGGTTGGCAATTTGATTGAGCAGTTGTTCTCTCTGAGCTTGCTGTCTGAGGGCTTGTTCCGATCGCACTAATGTTTCTTCTGCAAGGAAGCGATCGGTTAAATCTTGGACGACGGCTTGGATAACTTTTTCATTTCCAACTTGGATGATTGTCAGCACGACTTCTGCCGGAAAATCCGTACCGTCCGATCGCTGGTGAAGCCACTCAAAACGATGGTTTCCGCGTTCAAAGGCGATCGCTATCATTTCGTTAGCCTGGGTCAAAGAGTCTCTGCCACTGGGTTGGAAAGGCGGCGAAAATTCGCCTGGATTCTTGCCGACAAACTGCCCTTGGTTAGTGGCTCCAAATAGTTCTATGGTGGCGTTATTGACATTGCGGATACCGTTTTCATCTAACATTAGAACAGCCAAGCTGGTTAATTCGTAAAGTAATCGAAATTTAGCTTCTGACTGCTGCAATGCGGCTTCTGTTTGCTTGCGATCGGTAATGTCGGCAACCATCGCCAAAGCGCCGGCATAGCGTCCCTGTTTGTCCGACAAGGGATTACTAGAAACTATCGCCCACAACTCGCTGCCGTCTCGGCGGAGAAACTTAAAATCGTGCTGTTCGCGAATTCCTTGACGGCGGCGAGCGAGATTGGCTTCTGCGATCGCCCTGCCTTCTGCATCCATGAAAGCAAATAGCGGTTGCCCGATCGTTTCCTCTGCGGTGCAGCCTAGCATATCAGCCATTTTTTGGTTGACAAAAGTAGTTTTACCCTCTGCATCTATCATCCAAATTCCTTCGTCTGCTGTCTCGACAATGCACCTGTATTTTTCCTCGCTTTCCTTTAGGGCTTCTTCGGCTAATTGGCGCGCGGTAATGTTTTGAGTCATTAGCAATCCGCCGGTGATTTCTTGGCGTTCGTTTCTGACTGGCAAAGTATAAGCGAGGTAAATGCGATCGCGGTAAGTAAATTCTGTAACAACTGTTTCTCCTGCGAGTGCTGCGCGATAATTTGGCTCGACTGCACCGCAAAAATCTGGCTCGAATACTTCCCAGATTGTCTTGCCTTCCATCAACTCTTTGGAAAGTCCCACTGCTGCTAATTCCGTACCTTCTACCAGGGTGAAGCGCATTTCTCGATCGAACAACATCACTGCACCGTTAGGAATGTTGCTTGCCATCGTGCGGTAAAGCTGTTCGCTGGCTAGCAGTGCTTCTTCTGCTTGTTTGCGATCGGTAATTTCGATGATTACTGAACCGATGCCGATCGCCTCGCCGCTTTCATCTAACAGGGGAAAGTAAGAAGCTACGATGTGTCGCAGTAGCCCTGGCTGTCTGAAGTTTTCGCCACCGATCTCCATGTTGAGTACAGGTTGTTTTGTACTCAAAATCTGCTGGTAAAGAGGCTCCACCATCGGGGCGATGTCCGGCAAGATTTCTCCCACAGTTTTACCGATATGTTCTGCTGGGCTGGCACCATTGATTTGAGCCAGCATTTTATTAATTTGTACGAACCGCAGTTGGTCGTCCAAAATACACAATCCCACAGGTGATTCTAAGAAAAAAGCATCAAATCGTGCTTGTCGCAGAGCTAGTTCTTTTTCGAGAGCTTTGCGATCGCTGATGTCCCTGATGCAGCCAACACTCCCCAATACTTCGCCGCCAACGTCTTTCACCAGACAAATTGACAAGTGCGAGTAGAAGTCTTCCCCGGACTTGCGGTGCATTGCGATTTCTAGTTCTGCCTCGCCTTTTTCTAACAACGGTTCTCGAACTAATTTTAATATTAATTCTCGCTCTTTCTGTGGATAAATTAGACCGATATGTTGACCGATAACTTCATTTTCTGCATAGCCATAGAGCTTTTCGGCTCCTTGATTCCAACTGGTGATTGACCCGTTCGCGTCTGTGCAGATTACGGCTTCGCGAATTTGCTCTAAAATCTGATTTTGCAGTCGCAATTCCGATTTTGCTTGTTCCAGTTCAGCGATTTTTTCTTGGAGTAGTCCCTGAGTTTTTGCCAGTTCGTCCGTCTGATTTGCCAGCAATTTTTCTAGATGGGAATTGCAGTGCGCCGCTGATTCGGGTGGCTGACAATTTTCATCCCGATCGTTGACAAGCTCGATCGCACTCAGCCAAATCGCACGCTCTCCCTCTGTTTCCATTTCCCGCTCGAAAACTCGTACAGGTACGAGATGACCGTCTTTGTGTTTGTATGCTGATACGCAGCGGTCTGTGCAGTTATCTGTTACGTGAGTTTCTAGATATGTTTTTTCTCTCGCAGCGCATTCTGCGTGCAGAATTTCCCAGTAGTTGAGGTTGAGAATTTCTGCAACTGTGTAGCCGATAATACTTGCAAAAGCTGGATTTATGTCTGTAAAAGTCCCGTCTGTGCGGCATAAGGCCAGCCCGATCGGACCCTGTTCTAACAATTTGCTGTTGCGGCGATCGGGCGTAGCTTTTCCTAACTGGCTTTGCATCTGACCTAGCTGGACTTGGGATAATTTATTATATCTTTTTATCTTGTTTATTGTTGTGACTTTTATCACTCAGTAAGGAAGAAGGAATAACTTCCTCCTTCCTTCTTAGTTTAATTAATCGCGGGCGATACCTTCGGCTCGGGCTGCCAACTGCACAGCACCTGCGACAGCAACGGCAACTCTTTCGTCAAAAACTGACGGTATAATATGTTCTTTGTCAAGCTGGGAAGGGCTGACTAAAGAGGCGATCGCGTAAGCTGCACCCAAATACATACTTGTCGTAATCGTGCTAGCTTTGCAGTCCAAAGCACCTCGAAATATCCCCGGAAAGGCCAAAACATTGTTAATTTGATTCGGGTAGTCGCTGCGTCCGGTTGCAATAATCGCCGCATCTTCCATAATTAATTCTGGCTGAATTTCGGGAATGGGATTTGCCATTGCAAAAACAATCGGATTCTCGGCCATCGAACGCACCATCGATCGCGTCAGCACGCCTGGAGCGCTAACACCTAAAAATACATCGGCACCGGCGATCGCATCTTCCAAAGTACCGCTTGAAGGCACTGCAAATTCTAATTTTTCTGGGTTCATATCCGTGCGGTCTTTTGACAGGACGCCTTTGGAGTCGCACATGATGATGTTTTCGGCACCTGCTTTGCGCAGCAAGCGGGCGATCGCGACTCCGGCCGCACCGGCTCCGTTAATCACGATACACACTTCTGCGATCGTTTTTTTGACAATTTTCAAGGCATTAATTAAGGCTGCCAAACTGACAATTGCCGTCCCGTGCTGGTCGTCGTGAAAAATCGGAATATCTAAGGTTGCTCGCAATCTTGCTTCGATTTCAAAGCAGCGAGGAGAAGAAATATCTTCGAGGTTAACGCCGCCAAAAACCGGGGCGATATTCTGCACGGTGCGAATAATTTCCTCAGTATCTTGGGTGTCCAAACAGATAGGAAAGGCGTCAATTCCGGCAAATTCTTTAAATAGCATGGCTTTGCCTTCCATGACTGGCAGTGCGGCGGCAGGGCCGAGGTTTCCTAGTCCTAAAATTGCGCTACCGTCGGTAACAATAGCAACAGTATTTTGTTTGATTGTGAGGTTGTAAACTTGTTGGGGGTCGTTGGCGATCGCAGTACAGATGCGAGCGACGCCCGGGGTGTATGCCATTGCTAAATCGGACTGGCGTTTGAGGGAAATTTTGCTAATTACGCTGATTTTTCCGCCCCGGTGCAAGTTGAAAGTTCGATCGTACACGTCGAGCACTTTGACATCCGGTAGCGCTTTGACTGCTTGTAATATTTCTTCGTTGTGCTCGATACTGTAAGCATCGACGGTGATATCGCGAACTGTAGTGGCGCGGGTTTGCTCGATCAAGTCGATTTGGCCGAAGTTGCCGCCCACAGAGGCGATCGCGCTGGTGACGCTAGCGAGCATTCCCGGCTGGTTCGGCAAAGCAACGCGAATCGTTAAACTAAAGCTGGGGTTCGGTGTCAGTTTTACCATGATGGCTTGATTTCAGATTTGAGAATTTCAATCTTAGATTTTATCGCCAATGTTAGGCATAAAATTTAATAATTCAAATTTTCAACTGAAATTTTTAACAAATTCTATTTTTATGTCAAGTTCGCAGCGAACTGCGAATCTGAAGCACAATTCTATTTTTTGAAATATTTCTGCTCGCTGCGAACCAGGGGAATTCTTCGCCGAGACTTATTTTCCTGCGATACTGCCTAATTCCCACTCGTCTTTTTAAGTGAGACACTCAGCAGAGTTGATGCGGCTTTGTGGCGGCTTTTATGGGGATAAAAGTAGATGCACGGCTGTTTGAGCCGGCAAATAAACATCAGATAGACTGACAAGCGGGAAGAAGGAATGTAAATTGTGCCTGCTTGTTTAACACTTGCTTTCCGATCGCGAGTGCAACGGGGCAAACGATCGAATTATCTGCACGCTTTGCCGCAGAATTTTAGCGACTGTTACTAACAGGCAATCTAGCCAGCGCGTCCTCATCGGCACTAATTTAGCGCAGCCGTGTTCAGTTGCTGGTTGCTAACTGTCAATTTTAGCGATCGGTCGCAGCATCCGCACAGATAATAGTAAAGATTTTGCAAGCGAGACAATCGGCGGGAACTTTTTCTAAGCCTTGCAGATCTACAGGTCGATCTACCTCACTGCCGGCGGGAACGATGCACAGGGCAACTTGTCCAACTCCAGCCATGAGTTCGGCAACGCGCTCCAAAATACTGTCTATTTTTGCGATTAATTGCTCTGCTGCATCCAGACTCGGCGCGATGATGAAAAAGGTTTTGACTCCATCGGGACAAGGGGCGAAGCCGAGGGTACACTCTCGTAATAGTGCTTGAGTCGAGAGACTCAAAGGCTCGTCGAAGCGAGCGATTACTGCTTGATAAAAGGCGTGGGTCAGAGAACGATCGCCAAAAACAGGTTGAGATAACATAACTACTTCCTTTCGTAGAATTTTTGCGAGCATTAAACAGAATGTTAACATACCTTAATGTAAGTCATTTAATTAAATTATGTAGCGATCGCGATCGTTGCTAGGTGTGATAATTTTGGGCTTGTCAAGCGATCGCCATTGTGATAAAATGTATCCTCAGTTACCGAACCCTGTAATTTCGATCGTATCTTCAACAAAAGCTAAGTACAAATACATAAGTTAGTTGAAAAGACTAAGTATCACATCAAAATATTAAAGATGAACTCGATCGCTCAACAGTTAAAAGCAAGATTTGAAAAAGCATTCACCGCTGCATTCGGCGAAAGTTATGCGGGTACAGATCCGATGTTAGCTGCCGCCAGCAATCCCAAATTTGGGGACTTTCAATGCAACGCGGCGATGAGTTTGGGGAAAAAGTTAGGCAAGTCCCCACGGGCGATCGCCTCTACCATCATCGAAAACCTAGATATCGCCGACATCTGCGAAACCCCAGAAATCGCCGGCCCCGGCTTTATCAACTTGAAGCTGAAACCGGCTTATTTGGA
Organism: Cyanobacteria bacterium SOY_34_metabat_3; assembly: GCA_031399265.1. Lineage (GTDB taxonomy): Bacteria > Cyanobacteriota > Cyanobacteriia > Cyanobacteriales > Microcoleaceae > Microcoleus. The sequence goes on from JANNOR010000174.1 coordinate 17,232, forward strand.
AGCGCAAGTTAGGGCGATCGCGATCGACACCCGTTTAGGGATTTCGCAGACTCAAACGCCTCAGAGAATTGCGATCGACTTTTCGAGCCCGAATATCGCCAAAGAAATGCACGTCGGCCATTTGCGATCGACAATTATCGGAGATGCGATCGCCCGCACCCTCGAATTTATCGGCCACGACGTAATCAGAATCAACCACATCGGCGACTGGGGCACCCAATTCGGAATGCTGATCGCCTACTTGCGCGAAGTCCACCCCGAAGCATTAACAACTGCTGACGCCCTAGACTTAGGCGATTTAGTCGCATTTTACCGCCAAGCAAAACAGCGCTTCGACGCAGACGAAACCTTCAAAGAAACCGCGAGACAAGAAGTCGTAAAACTGCAAGCCGGCGCCGAAGACACCCGTCGCGCCTGGAAATTGCTGTGCGATCAATCCCGCCGCGAATTCCAAGTAATCTACGACTTACTCGACATCAAATTAACCGAACGTGGCGAATCATTTTACAATCCGTTATTAGCCGCAGTAGTCGAAGATTTAACCAATCTCGGTTTGCTAGTAGAAAGTGACGGCGCGAAATGCGTCTTTGTAGACGGTTTCACCAATAAAGAAGGTGAACCCCTACCGTTAATCGTCCAAAAAACCGACGGCGGCTACAACTACGCCACCACCGACTTAGCCGCCGTGCGCTACCGCATCAAAGAAGACGGTGCAAAACGCATTATTTATGTCACCGATTCAGGACAAGCCAACCATTTCGCCCAAGTATTTGCAGTCGCCAGAAAAGCCAATTGGATTCCCGAAGATGTCGAGATTGTCCATATTCCCTTCGGTTTAGTATGCGGAGAAGATGGCAAAAGATTAAAAACTCGTTCTGGGGATGCAGTGCGACTGCAAGATTTGCTCGATGAGGCGATCGTCCGTACGCGCAAAGATTTGGAAGAGAGATTAGTAACAGAAGAAAGACAGGAGACAGAAGAGTTTATTGCTAACGTAGCTCACGTAGTTGGTTTGAGTGCCGTTAAGTACGCCGACTTGAGTCAAAACCGCGCCAGCAACTATGTATTTAGTTACGACAAAATGCTCGCATTGCAAGGAAACACCGCACCTTATATGCTCTATGCTTACGTGCGCGTGCAGGGAATTCGCCGCAAAGGTGAGATTGATTTTAACAACTTAGATGCTAATGCCAAAGTAATTTTAGAGTCGGATGCAGAGTTAGTTTTAGCCAAGCATTTATTGCAGTTGAGTGAAGTTATAAATGCTGTTGGCGGCGATTTATTGCCAAATCGGATTTGTCAGTATTTGTTTGAATTGAGTCAAAAATTCAATCAATTTTTTGAACAGTGTCCGGTGTTGAAAGCTGAGGAACCGTTGCGGACTTCGCGGTTAATTTTGTGCGATTTGACGGCGAGGACTTTGAAGTTAGGGTTAGGATTGTTAGGAATTCAAGTGTTAGAAAGGA
>JANNOR010000153.1:0-16770 GCA_031399265.1 Cyanobacteria bacterium SOY_34_metabat_3
CCAATTGCTACTCAGGCTCAAGTAGGGAAAACTTCTAGTCTTTAGATCGGACTTGGCGGTTGAAACCTATCCTATACGAACTAAAGAAATCAGGAGACGGCAGTGCCCATTGGTGTCAACTTAACGTCAAATGTAGTCAGAGACTGCTGTTTGACTCTTAGATTTCGATCCCCCCTAGCCCCCCTTAAGAAGGGGGGGACAAGAGTCTTTTCAAAGTCCCCCTTCTTAAGGGGGATTTAGGGGGATCTAGACTTGGCGTAAAACCCAGATTTATCAAACGTTTCAGTCTTAAGTTGACACCAATGGGCAGTGCCGTGTCCCTACAATTAATTTGGGGTAGGGACACGGCACGTGCAGTCTCCTCTATCTCATTCCGGCGCTGCCGAAATTGATATTACAGCATCCGCTGCCGAACTTCCTTCTGCGATCGATATCAAAAATGCTTGCAGTCAAAAGATGAGTTTTTTAGGGTTAATTTTTCGCGGGAATTCGATCGCAAATGTCGAACCTTTTTTGAGTTGACTTTCGGCTGTAATTGTGCCGTTCATCATCTTGACTAAATAGGCGCTAATAGCTAGTCCCAAACCGGTGCCTGGATATTGGCGGGTTGTGCTTTGGTCTGCTTGGCGGAATTTGTCGAAAATGTGGGGTAGCTGGGTTTCACAGATGCCGATTCCTGTGTCCCGAACCGTGATCGCTAGCCGATCGCCATTCAACTCCCGCACCTCAATGCAAATGCTGCCCCGATGGGTGAATTTAACCGCGTTGGAAATCAGATTGACCAAAACTTGCCGCAGGCGCAACTTGTCATTAACTGCAAACCGATCGTGCAAGCAGGCGCTGACGGACAATGCCACATTCTTCTCGTTAGCTTGATTTCCGAACTCCCGGGCGGCATCCATTACTAAATCGGCTAAATCAAATTCTTCAGCTTCTAATTCTGTGCGGCCACTCTCAATTTTGGAGAGGTCGAGGATATCGTTAATCAGCACGAGCAGGTTTTTGCCGTTATTTAAAATCCGCCCCACCATCTCTGTTTGCGGGGCACTCAGCAGTTGTTTGTGCTGGCGCAGCAGCAATTGGGAAAAGCCGATAATCGCATTCATCGGAGTTAGCAATTCGTGGGACATGGTGCTCAAAAATTGCGCTTTTAACTTTGCTGCTTCTAGCAGTTGCAATTTTTGCTGTTGAATGCGCCGGCCCTGATTTTCCAGTTCTTCCTGCTGGCGAATTAGCAGCTCGTTTTGCAAGTCTAAAAGCTGTTCCTGCTTGTGTAATTTTTCGATCGCCCGCGCCCTGTTAATCGCGATCGCAGCTTGTTTTCCCATCACCGCCAGCAGTTGCACAGATCCGTCAATCGCCGCGCCCTCTTTCCCGTTGCCGATCGCCAACACGCCCAAACGCCCCGTTTCCCCCGACTCGATCGCAACCGCACAGCCCGCCGCCGGCACTCCAGAGCCGGGCTGGGAGTGCCACAGTTGAGACTCTCCCGTCGCAAACGCTTTCAACAGCAGCTTGTCTTGCACCTGCAGGCCCGCTGCAAAGTTTTGGGCGCCCCCGACAGCGATCGGTTTGAGGCCGCCGCCATCGCACTCCCCTAGAGCCACCAGGCAAAATTCAGATCCGGCGATCGCCTCCACAGTCGCGTCCGCGATCGCTTGCAACAATTCCGACAAGTTACCCGCGCGCTGGCTCAACAGATTTGTAAACCGCTCGAGCGCCTGCAAATTCGCCCCAGCATCTATTACCATCCCGGATTCCGGCAATTTTTCTGCTTTTAAGTTAGCGGACGATCGGGCGATCGGGCGCAAAAATTCGACTTTTGATTCTGGTTCGGCTTGAGTTTGGGCGATCGGGTGCATATCTGTGCAAGTTCCCACCCACTCCAAAACTTCCTGACTGTGTGGGTTGGCGGGCGATCCTCTAGCCAGGTTCCAGCGGTAAGTCCCCTCTCCCGTCCGCAGCCGAAATTTGATTTCGTAACTTGACGGCGGTTCCCCACCCGTGCCCGATGGCGTTGGATGCCAAAAGCTGCGCGCCAACAGACGGGGGCGGTCTTCTGGGTGGACGCACGCCAGATACCCAAAACCCAAAGCTGCTGCTGCTGGTACTCCCGTGTACTCTTCCCACGGCTGACCTAGATAAGTCATCCAGCCCCCGGTATTAGCTTTCCAAACTATGTGAGGAATCACCGACCACAGGCGATCGTCCGCAGTTTCGCGGTCGCAAACTTGCTGTAGGGGGGATGTTATTTCAGATACTTTGTGTAATATTTCCGCCTCAGAAAACTCCGAGCGAAAAGAGTTGTTGCCGTGGTATTGAGTCATAACTGGTTTTATAAATAAGGATTCAACTTTAGCCATAACACCAGATCCAGGCTCGTGCTGATAGCTTTATTGATTTTGACGGCGAAAGTGCATCAAAAGTTTTTATACTTTAAATCTATCTGGGTACTGGTATCTTTACCTCTATCAAGGGGCGGACAATGGGATAATTCAGTTAAACTGTTAAAACATCTTTGAGTTTATCTGTCCCGAGTCAGGCTCATGCCGGCGATCGCCCTAAAATAAATTAAAAATTAACTTGCAACAGGGCGGCTGGATGAGTATGCTGGAAAAAGATGTGCGGCCAGTCCAACCCTAAATCAGGACACATTCTCAAATTTACTCAGTTTGGCTGAGTGAGTTTACGGTATTTTTAAAGTTTATCGGACTACTGGAAAAAAGATGAGTAAAATTCGCGTTGCTTTGATAGAAGACCACGACCTGACAAGAGTCGGCATCCGCACAGCTTTACAACAGCGTGACACCATCGAAGTTGTCGGCGATGCAGCTAACGCCACAGACGGTTTGAAACTGCTTCAGTCTACCAAACCTGACGTGGCAATTGTAGACATCGGCTTGCCGGATTTTGACGGCATCGAACTGACACAAAAGTTCAAAAAATCGATAGTAGCGGAGTCCGATCCCGATACCAAAGTTTTGATTCTGACTTTTCAGGACAACGAAGAAGAAGTTCTGGCAGCTTTTGCCGCCGGGGCTGACTCCTACTGCATGAAAGATATCAGCTTCGATCAGTTATTAGATGTAGTAAAAGTAACTCACGAAGGCAACTCTTGGATCGACCCGGCGATCGCCCGCATCGTCCTGAAACAAGCTCGCACTAAGGAATCTGCCCCGGAAGAACAGAAGGCTGAGGGAAAAAGAGTCACAATTAAGGCAGCAGAACCCGAGTTCAGTCACATCATTGAAACCTACCCTTTAACCGAGCGCGAATTAGAGGTTTTGGAACTGATCGTGCAGGGTTACAGCAATGCTGCAATCGCCGAAAAGCTGTACATTACTGTCGGTACAGTCAAAACTCACGTCCGCAATATTCTCAACAAGTTGTGCGCTGATGACCGCACTCAGGCGGCCGTTCTCGCCCTCCGTTCCGGCTTGGTTGGATGAAGCCAGACTGTCGCGCCAAAGAAAGTTAAAAGCAGTTAAAAGTAGGGTGCGCCACAAGCACCTTACGGCCCTTCACGTAAGGCGCGCATTGCGCACATCTGGAAAATAGTTTCCTGTCACAGGAATGCTGCATTTTAAGTCCGCATCTATCCCAGTGCAGATATTTAAAACAATCTTTTGACAACTAAATATACCTTAAGATAGATGCTAAATACTTTGCAGGTTACTAATAGTTATAATTTAGCGATAGCCGCTCCGATAAATTTCGCTGGCACTCCATAAGACGCGATGAAATTGGGTCAAATCAATCCATAAAATGCGGAAGTTGGGGCAAAATACCCATACTTTTAGGAATAGGCAAACAGTCAAAAAACTTATATCTCTGGATTGATGCCTGAGTTCGCTTAAATTTGCGAGATTAAAAGTATCAACTGCTATTGAAATATCCTAGAAAGAGGTATTATGGCCGCTTTAATTGAATTCAAATTATTTGCTCCCTACAACAAAGAAGCTGCGTTGATGGGGTCTTTTTCTAATTGGGAAGAAATCCCGATGGAAAAGGATAAAGAGGGTTATTTCCGCACGCAAGTTGAGTTAAAAGATGGTGTTTATCAATATAAATTCCGCGTTAAGTCGAAAAGCTGGTTTCTGGAACCGGATCAATGGGTAGATGTGGTCGATCCCTGCGCGACTGATATCGACGATCCCAGTCAAAACGCGGTTGTTCGGATCGAAGACGGTTCGCGCATTGTCGATAACTACGTCTGGAAACACGACGATAAACCGCTACCTGCCGATCGGGAATTAGTGATTTACGAAATGCACGTCGCCGACTTTTCCGGCGGCGAAGCAGACCCCCTCGCCCGCGGCAAGTACGAGCACGTCGTGGAAAAACTCGATTACCTAGCCGAACTCGGCATCAACGCGATCGAACTCATGCCCCTCAAAGAATACCCAGGCGACTACAGTTGGGGCTACAACCCCCGCTACTTCTTCGCTGCGGAGTCCAGCTACGGCACCACCGAACAACTCAAAAACCTCATAGACGAGTGTCACGGGCGCGGGATTCGCGTCATCATCGACGGGATTTACAACCACTCGGAATCATCCAGCCCCCTCACCCAAATCGATCACGATTATTGGTATCACCACGCACCCCGCGATCCAGGCAACAATTGGGGCCCGGAATTTAACTACGAATTCTACGACGAAAAATTAGAAACCTATCCCGCACGCAAGTTTATCGGCGATACAGTCCGCTATTGGGTTCAAGAATACCATCTCGACGGCATTCGTTTCGACGCGGCGCGACAAATTGCTAACTACGATTTCATGCACTGGATAGTTCAAGAAGCCAAAAATGCCGCCGGCCCCAAACCGTTTTACACCGTTGCCGAATACATTCCCGAAAATCCCAGCATCACCAATCTAGACGGGCCGATGGACGGCTGCTGGCACGATAGTTTCTATCACTGCATTGTCGAACACATCTGCGGCGATACCTTTGATTTAGAACGGCTCAAAGATGCGATCGACTGCAAGCGGCAAGGTTTCTTGGGTACTACGAATGTAGTGAATTATCTGAGCAATCACGACCACGATCGCGTTTTTGCCGAATTGGGCGATCGCGGGATTTTGGATGAACCAGCATTCAAGCGAGTGAAGTTGGGTTCTGTGCTGTTAATGACCGCAGTTGGCGTGCCGCTGATTTGGATGGGCGAAGAATTTGGCGAATATAAAGCCAAAACCATCGAACAAGCTAAAATTGACTGGACGCTGCTAGGAAATGACATGAATAAAGGTTTGTGGGAATACTACAAAGGCTTGATTCACCTACGCAAAAACAACCAAGCACTTTACACCGAAAACATCGATTTTTTCCACGAAGACCCCGACTCGAAAGTGTTTGCTTACACTCGCTGGAACGATGAAGGTTCGAGAGTTGTGGTAGTGGCGAATTGGTCTGAAAATTATCTGGGCGGTTACAGCGTCCCCCACTTCCCGGCCAATGGAAATTGGCACGAATGGACGGGGAATTATGATGTTGAATCCGGCGATGACAATATGACGATCGACTTGCCGGAATACGAAGCAAAAGTGTTGGTCTGGCAGTAATATCAAATCCGCTCTTCATCGGAATGATATAGACGGAGGACACGGCACTGCCGTGTCCCTACCTCAAAATAATCATCATGTAAGGAAACGGCACTGCCGTGTCCGAATCCGGGCGCCTGATACCAATTCCGGCTGCGCAGAAATGACAAGCGAGGACACAGCAGTGCCGTTTCCCTACAATTAATCGGGCGTAGGGACACGGCACTGCCGTGTCCTGGTTTTGGGTTATATTAATTCCGATGCAACCGGAATTGATATGATACCAATTATTAAAAGCCAGACGTAGGCAAACGGCACTGCCGTGTCCGAATCCCCGCGCCGGACACTCCACTCCCGCCGTGTCCCTACAGATATCGCTCAAAATAGAAGCTTTTGTTTGTTCCCCGATCGACTTTCCAGGCACAATTGCGTTGCCGCCGCCGCCGGTATTGGTTTGCTAAAGAAGTAACCCTGACCCATCTCGCACTGCAGCGACTGCAAAAATGCCAACTGTTCGGCTGTTTCCACTCCCTCAGCAATCACCTGTAAATTCAAGCCCTGTCCCAGGGCGATCGCCACTTTGACAATAGTAGCGCCGCTGCTGCCGTCCTGCAAATCTGCCACGAAGGATTTGTCTATTTTTAAATTATTGAGCGGCAAGTTTTTTAGAGACCACAGCGAAGAATAACCGGTGCCAAAATCGTCCAGAGAAATGTGAATTCCCATTTGCTGCAACTGCTGCAATACCGACACGGTAAAATTCACATCTGTCATCGCAATGGTCTCGGTAATTTCTATTTCTAAATACTCGGGATTTAACTCGGTTTCTGACAAAATTTTAGCAATAGTTTGTACCGTGTTAGCTTGCAAAAACTGGCGGCCTGATAAATTCACAGCTATCCGCACAGGTGGCAATCCCATTAACTGCCACGCTCGATTTTGCAAGCAAGCAGCCCGCATCACCCATTCGTCTATTTGACAGATTAATCCTGTTTCCTCAGCTAAGGGAATAAATCGATCGGGAGCAATCAATCCGCGTTCGGGATGCTGCCAGCGAATCAGAGCTTCCATGCCGACTATTTTGCCAGTTTTTAAGTTTATTTTCGGTTGATAGTGCAGCACAAACTCGGATTTTTTGAGAGCTTTGTAAAGCTGATTTTCTAAGTTGAGTTCTTCGGATACTTTACTGCCGATCGCCCGCGTGTAAAACTGATAATTATTCCGACCTTTCTGTTTAGCTTTGTACATCGCAGCATCAGCATTTTTCAGCAAAGTTTCTGCATCTTCTCCGTCGTAAGGAGCCAAAGCAATTCCCAAGCTAGCCTTAGTATAAAGTTCCCGACCGTCAAAATCAAAAGGGCTACTTAAACTCTGGATAATTTTCTGGCAAATCAGAGTTGCTTCTTCAGGGGAGTTAATATTGTACAGCAGCAAAGTAAATTCGTCCCCGCCCCAGCGCGCGATCGAATCTCCCACCCGCAAACAGTTAGTCAAACGCCGAGATACACCTTGCAGCAACAAATCGCCCACTGCATGACCGAGAGTATCGTTAACATTTTTAAATCTGTCCAAATCTAGAAAAATTACCGCCAGCATTTCTGCGTTTTGGTGAGCGTTAGCTAAAGCTAAAGACAGCCTTTCGTTAAACAGCAACCTATTGGCTAAACCTGTCAATTGGTCGTGAGAAGCTTGATGTCGGATCATCGCCTCGACGCGCCTCTGCATTGCAGCCATGTACAGGTGAGTTCCTAAAGATTTTGCTAGTTTTAGTTCGTCGGTACTCCACTTTTTAGCTTCGCCGATTTTGGTTTCTTTCCAAGCTGCAAAGGACTGCCGGGGACGATCGCTCTTGGCGTCAGAACCGCAGCGGCCCGCCCAGGAAATTTCGGTTTCTATAGGGCTGCGAAAAACGGTGAGACAGCCGATGCACTGTTGGCGGTATTGCAGCGGGACTGCCAAAATTGACGCTATGGAAACTGCGAGAAAATTTGCCGATAAAGATTTGAGTTGAGGTTCTTGAGAAATATCAGAAATCGCATACAAGTGCGGTACGATCGAACTCGATATATTTGTATCAATTGAACTGTAATGCTCTGAATATAAATTTTGAAAAATACCTAATTGGCTGGTATTATCAGCAGTTTTGGCTCGATCGTCTGCGCTCGCAAACCCCATAATCTGCTGCCAAAACGAGCCCTGTTCAAGGTCAGCGTCCGGGGGCTGCTGGCCGCAGGTATAAAGTAAAGCCGGCCGATCGCCAAACTCGGCTCCAATGTACAGTCGCCCTCCCGAACCGCCCAAATGCTTGACAGTTTGTTCCAGAACAGATTGCCGGATTTCGGTTATTTCCAGAGGAGAGTGCAGCAAACTGCTAATTTCGTTGACAGCGGCTTCGTCGCGCGCTTGCTGTCGGGCTTGACTTAGCAGAAAAGATTGGGCGATCGCGATTGAAAGTTGATCGACAAGCAACTGTACCATTTTCAATTCTCGATCGCTAAACCGTTTCGGTTCGCTGTGGTGACACGCCAACAGCCCCCATAGCTTATTTTGGTGCAAAATCGGCACCGTCAGAGAAGAACGCGCCCCCATAGCCTCCAGATATTCAGCGTGACAGGAGTCTACGGGAGAATAGCGAATATCTTCAACTGCTAAAGTTGTGCCGGTTTCGGGACAATCTAACCGATTAATCGTTTGATGCTTCAATCCCACATCTATAATTACTCGCTGCCGCGCTTTCACAAACATTTCGCGGGCGCTATCGGGAATGTCGCCCGCAGGAAAGCGCAAACCCAGCAAAGATGGCAAATTGTCGCCATCGATCGACTCAGCAATCACCTCGCCGCTGAAGTCGGCTTCAAAGCGGTAAACTTTTACCCGATCGCTTCCTAAAAAGCTGCGAATTTCTCGCACCGTTGTCGTCAAAATCTCTTGCAGTTCTAAAGAGTTGCGGATGCGATTGGTAATTCGATTGAGTAAAATCTCTTGTTTGAGAATGGATCTTGACATTTGTCTAACTTTTCTGCGGGTCATCCCTTTTGATCTCCAGGGCAGTTGACAGCATTTTGCGAGCCACTGTCTTAACTCGCCCTGTACTATAGATTACAACATTTATGCTGCGTCTATGAGATTTACCCAAGCCTCCGACCAAGCAATCCGGTTTTGGAGGATATTTCTGATTTTCTCGCAAATTTCGCGCATAAACTGGGGTTTTTGACAGCACTTAGACTTGCGGGGTTCCCAGTGAGGAATGCAAGCCCTATAAAACTTACGCAAGGGTGGTCAGAAACCGGGTTTTTTGGCGAGAATACATCGTTACAGCCCGCAAAAATCGCCAAAAACCCGGTTTCTTTGGTATTGATCCGTCCGAGACTATCCTAGTAGTTTTATGAGGGCTAAATCCCTGACTGCAAAGCAATTGGAGGACATGGAGAAACCGGGTTTACGAGACAAGCTTCTGGCTTTCCCCGCGCAGAATGCTGGTTCGTCAACGGGGCTTGTAAGTATTTATACCCGGAAATATCCCGTTAAGCGGACTCCCAAATTGCCCGAATTCTGTCCGGCAAAAAGCCCGCTATTTCCTGAATCCGCTCCTCGGACAACTCATCCTTCGTTGCCGAAAATACAGCCGCGATCGCAGTTTCCGGTTTTACCCCCGAAGGAAGTGAGCCTTCTAGTTCCACCCTCCGTGCAAACAAATTGCCATCGATCCCCAAAGGTGCAGGCCCGCCGGTCAAAGGTTGACGTATCCGGCTGAGCAATCCCACCAGCGGATTCGTGTCTTTCCAGAGGTCTGCTATTTCTTGTTGCAGGGTTTTGTCATCCGTAGGCAAAACTTCTTTGTGCAATTCAGATTCCACGCGATCGCTGGCTTCTGTTGTCATTACATCGCGCATGATCCGGTACACCACTTCGGTAATGTCGCGGGCATCAAAAATATCCTCCAAGTGACCGTTTACCATCACTTTTTCCAAAAACGGCATATCTTTAGAGGCGATCGGAATTGCTGACCCTTCTTGGTGCAGGGACTTAGGAGGATTCGTCTCCATTTTTTGTAACAGTTTGCGGCCTTTTTCGGTGAGATCGGCTTCTTGGAATGCCACTAAAGGCGGCACTAACTCAGTCCCTCCGTAAGGCTCTCCGCTAAATTCCGCTTTGATAAATTCCCTTTGGTTGAGGTAGTCCAAATGACCCAGCAATTCCGCTTCCGCCACATCTCGACCGACATATTCTTCGGCTGCATTCCTAATTTCCGACTCTCCCTTGCTGTTGCCGCTGCCAATCTTTTTGAGCAAAATGTAAGTCAAGTCGTCTCTGATTGCAATTGTCATCAAAATCTCCTAGGTTAATATCCGGTAAAACGCAATACGGTTCAGTTAAGCCCGATCCCCCCTAACCCCCCTTAAAAAGGGGGGGATAAGAACTTACTCAAAGTCCCCCTTCTTAAGGGGGATTTAGGGGGATCTCCGAGGAATAAACAGTTTTAACCCAACCGTATTGCGGTAAAACGCCAGTAAAAACAGATATTTCTACTTGTTAAACTTGCGATAAATAGTAGTTAAAAACATTAAAGTCTAAACCGCCGACAACAAGTATCTCTCAGCAGGTGGAAGTTGTTTAACTTAAGTGCCTGCAATAATCTTTCTTTAGGTAGATCCACATAGTGCTACGGGCATATACATTAGGTTGTACCCTGAAAAGCTCCAGTCACTCTTCAAAGCAATTTCTTCAAAGCAATTAAGGTAGGATGCTCGATCGGCAATGCTTTTCTTAGTTATCGCGTCTGGTAGCCTCGGATGGCACGCCCGCAGGCGCAAGTTACTGAACTGCGGTCTCCATCAGTAAAATTATGGAGATGCTATCATCAGTACCGTGCTGGGGCAAAGACTTCCCCAGCACGGCACCGATATTGTAGAATCGGGCTGTACCCAAGACTGGCTACCTAAAAGCTACAAATACGAGCCAATCTGTTTCAAGTGCCCGAGTGCCACTTGAAGAATGCCTCGGGGACAACTTTTTCGATCGTTTTTCGACGATCGGCATTATTTATGAACTACCCTAATTGGATTAAGGATTTGGAATATTCTTTAAATAGCGGTCAACCGGCGGTTGACCAGCGTCCTTTAGTTTTGGCTGTAGACGACAATCACGACAACTTAGAGCTGATGACACAAATCCTCGATTTATTCGGCTGCGAGTGCGTGCGAGCCGTTGACGGGTATACAGCTCTTTCCGCAGCAGTCGATCGACCACCCGACCTGATCGTACTCGACATTTGCCTGCCGGATATAGACGGTATAGAGTTAGTAAAGCGCATCAAACAAAACCCCGAACTCAGACAGATTCCAATTGTGGCGATCACAGCATTAGCAAAAACAGAAGACCGCGATCGGATTCTCCAAGCCGGCTGCGTTGAATACCTTTCCAAACCTTTTAACATCAAGGATTTAGAAACAATTCTCCGCCACCACCTCAACTATCAGCCAGCCATTTCTGGTTAAGTTTTAGACTTAGAACTAGAATCGCGCACTTTAGGTACAGACTCCAAAATTGCGATCGTTCCGGTGCGGCCAGTCTCCAAGGTCGCATCGCTGAGCAAATCAATCACTCCCACGCCTAAAATCTCTTTGATTAAATCTTTCAGTGGTAATTCCAGAACAGATTCTAGTTGCGATCGCACCTGCGAAGCCAAAGCTCCCTGACCGTTTTGAGCCAGCAGTTTTTCAGGTTGAGTAATCGCATTTTCGATCACGATTATCAATTTATTATCCAAAAGATTGCAGAGCGCCTGACTCGTTTGGTGTCCGAGTAAAGAACGGTACAAAGCTTGAATTCCCTGCGCAAGACTCCGTTCTAATTTTCCGCGAGTAGGTTCTAAGGTTTCCCCGGTCATATTTTTTAAGTACAGCAATATCAGTCAAGAAAACGGTTAACCGTTAACCGTTAACCGTTATAAACAACCGTCACACTAACCGACACTAACTTGATTGGTTTCCACCGCAGTTGCGCCCTTAACACGTTTAGCAATTGTCACCAACTTGCTGACAATTTCCTGACTTGGAACTGTACCTTTGAGAACCACTGTAGTACCCTGTTGAGCCACATAAACAGTCTCAATATCCGCAACATCAGGATTTGCATCGAAGGCCTGAGCTACCCGTTTAGCTAAACCGCTTTGGTCGTATTCTCCATTCAATCCCATGCGTTCCGGCGGAATTGTTTGAGCGCTCGCAGCAGGTTGAGCTTGAGCTACAGATGCTTGAGCTACAGGTGCTTGGTAAGCAGGAGCTTCAACAGTTTCTTGATTTTCAAGTTTTTCTAAACCAAAGAGTCTTTTTAGCCAGCCCATAGAGTTTGTTCTCCCACAAAGTTTGTGTTAATTGACAGTTGGCACCGAGCCGTGCAATGGTTATTCTCAATACCAGGAATTACATCGCATTGCCGGATGCAGAAACCGATTTTTTATACAATAAAGTATTGTTCCAGCCATCCACCCCGGCTGAAAAACTCGGTTGCTTGAGTTTCGTGCGCCAGTCCTAAATACTATTTAATGCCGTACAACTTGGCGTATCATCTGCCTGGAGACATAAATTCTCCGGCACTCAGACAAATACCTGTGCTGGCGATCCCGGCAAAGCTTACTTAAAGGCCCATTCCCCAATTTATACGATTTTCTTATACATCGACTCGTGCCAAGTTCGCGCAGCCGGAAAGTTAGGAATGCTGTTACCAGATAGATAAGTATCCGAAAAAATGGCGACCACTACAGCTCGCGTTCCCTCATCGCAAAACGGTAGTAAGCCACAACTTTGGCTGCGGCATTTTTGTGGAAAAATTCAATATTTTCGGTGTAAAAAGTGCAGGTAAATATTCCCGTAGCCGGAAAGAATATAAGGCAATACGCTTGGGTTAAAACTGTTTATTCCTCGGAGATCCCCCTAAATCCCCCTGATAGTCGGGGGACTTTGAGTAAGTTCTTGTCCCCCCCTTTTTAAGGGGGGTGCCAGGGAGATCGGGCTTAACTGAACCGTATTGGAATATAAGGTGCTCTTCTGCCGTGCCCTAGCACCCGGAGGCAAGATTGACATCAAAAATGTAGTTAAAGTAACTAAAAATTATTAAGCGCTATTTATGAAAAGTAATTTAACTTTTGATAAGTAAATAAATCGTGATAAGAATTTAAGATTTGTAACTAAAGGAACATTTTTTAGCTGACAGAGCTAATACCGTAGAAAGATGTCTTTTTAAGCGGAAAGAGCGAGGATCGGCTTGTAATTATCAAACAAGCGAAACCAGAAAAACGAATGCTTTATTCAACTGGATTTTCGCGCGATCGACTGTAAGCCAAGTTTGAGCCGAGAAAAGCACAGATTATTTTTGCTTATGTCTCGATCGCACTTGTTTTATAGTCTTTCACTGAGGGTGCATCTCACTTTTGAAGAGGGCGAAGCATGACCGCATATAAGTTATTAGTTATAATCCCATATTGACTACGGTCATGCTTCGCCCCTACGGATATATTTCCCAAAGTGAGATGCACCCTTCACTGACTAACTTTGCCGAACCCATATCTGCTTAAACGACTGCTGCTACCTCAGTAATTGGTAATCGGTGAAAATTTCATCCGTCCCTGTTACCTATTAGATATTCCGAGCAGTTGCTCTCAGGTTCTAAAAGTTTAATGTGGGATGTTGGCGAATTACCGTTACTGTAAAATTCTGGAGTGTTAAAAATGCTAAAACAAATGTGTTGGTTGCCCAGACTCGGAGGCAATGGAGAAATGATATTGCACCTGCGTACTGAAGTCCGTCAAGCGTGGCGGCCTTATACAGCTTTTCCGCAGTTCGCTGCATCCGACTACCGGGAACCGGACGGTTCTAAGGGATGGGCAACATTTCAGAAGCTGAAAACTCAAGGGTGGAATTTAATATCGACTGAACAAGGGCAGCAGTCGTATTTTGACCAGCAGAAAAGTGCTTGAGGAACTAGAAACCGCAGCTAAAAAAAGAAGAGGTGAAATCCTCTTCTTTTTTGGTTTTGGACGCAGAACAAACGGTTTTTTTTACCCGATACTTTGTTGAAGCGGTAAGGTGCGCACTGCGCACCCTACATAATTTTGAGATGTTTGCCAAGTTACAAGTAAGGGGAGCATCCCATTTTTGCAAATATACCCGTAGGGGCGAAGCATTTCGGTAGTAAATCTCTGGTGATCACTAATAAATTATCTGCCGAAATGCTTCGCCCTTTCCAAATTGAGATGCACCCCAAGTAAGTTAGGCGATCGCCCTTTCCCTGTCTGCTGTAATTGCTACGTTATTGAGCACAGGCTGGCGAGTTTTCAAATTAAACCGGTATCCGTGGGGGAGGATGTGCAACTTGGCACCACAAATTGCCAAGCCCTCATCCTTCAACAGTCCCTCCATATTGTCGTGGAGTTTTTCCGACTCGTCGATCACAGTTACAGCGCTTTCGCCAATGACTTCAAACTCGTCACCGCTGACTAAAATAGCTGTATTTTCGTCAATACCAAATCCCAATACGGCAGGTTGCAGCAAGAGTGCCGAAACTAAGCGTCCCAGGCGGCCTCGCTGGGCGAAATGCTGGTCGATGACAACTCCCGGCAGGAAACCCATTCCCGGGCCCATTGCTACTGAATTAACGCGGGGATTTGTCTCGGAGTCTCCTTCAATAATCATCATGTCTGGCATCATCGCCGCGCCGGCACTGGTGCCGCCAACGATCGCCCCTTCCGAGTAGCGTTTATGCATAGCTGCGTCGAGTATGGTGTCTTTCAAGCAGCTAATAATCCGCGCTTGCTCTCCGCCGGTAAAGAATATGCCAGTCGCTTGTTCGATCGCTTCTAAATAATCTGGATTGTTGGCATCTTCGGCTTTCTGGGTGTCAATAACTCGCACATCTTCAGCGCCCAGTCGCTCAAACACTCGGATGTAATTATCTCCTACTTCTCCCGGTAGGCTTGTTGCAGCCGTCATCACTACAATGCGGGCTTTAGTACCTCCGGCGCATCGCAAGAATTCCCGCAGAATTTTGCAGTCGCCCTCTTTGTCTTCGGCGCCGCCAATAATTAGCAACTTGCCCTGATTTTTGCTGCCGGCCATAGGATCTGCACTCTGAATTGATTATATTTCAATAAAACATAACATTTTTGTTTCCTCAAACTACCAAAAGGTATATATAAATACAAAATTTTATTTGACTGTGAGCTAAAGATGCACGCAACTCAAGTTGGTAGAGGGGGTAGGCACGGGGGCACTACCCCTACAAAATGGTGTTTTTGCTAAACAAAACTTAACCACCCCTAACTGGATAGAGGTGGGTCAAAAAATGAGTTTAATTTATCAGGACTTAGGTGCGCGCGGTCATCAACTCGGTTTCTTGGTAGATACTTCGCCATCCTCCTTTTATTTTTCCAAGAAACCGGGTTGATGAGCGTCAGTCCTCAGTTAGTGCGATCGCGAGTTTAGTGCGATCGATCGATCAAATTGCTCAATACTGTACGCGCTCGTTCTAAAGGCAAGTGTCTGGGTTTGCCGTTCCAGACAATCTGATATTCGTTGCTGTTTTGACCGTCGCCGTACCCAGAAATCAGTTTCAGGTGAAATGCTTCCTCAGCTAATTGATGAACTTGATCCCTGAGAGCAGTTTGTGCGATTTTCATAAGTTTCTGCCTCTTACATCCTTTTTCACGTTAGCCAATTTAAGTAGGGGCTGTACCTCTCAAAAGTTATAGCTTTTTTTCGGAAGCAGGAAGGAAACACTCAACAGTCATGGGTCATCAGTCATCAGTCATCAGTCATTAGTAAGATTTTGAAGGAAGACGGGAGATTTTCCCACTCTCCCGCGATGGTGGCGGCATTCGGCGACCAGGACATTCTTAATCGCTGAAATCCTTACTGCTACTGCTTATTCTCTCTTTCCTCTTCCTGGTTCCTGGTTCCTGATTCCTGGTTCCTCGAACATCTGCTAAATTTGTGTCCGCAGGTAGTACCCAATGCACCAACAAGAGAGCTAGGGTGAAAAGTTAGCTAAAAGGAAGTTAGAAAATGCTGCAAGAAAAAAGCACCGAGACAGCCCGCGTCAATGCTCGAAAAACCGATGTTTTTGATGTTTTCAACTTCAAACACTACATCGGGCCAAACCCTTATTTAGAAACAGCGGCTTTAGTTTTCGATTTTGCGGTGACGGGCGATCGCTCCCCAAAGCCGATCGCCCATTACCATGCTATTATCGGCGATCGCTACCCGCAACTGCTGCACGAAACTTTCTCGAACCACGCCCAACTGTTCGCACGAACCTGCTCGGAAGTAGGAAAACTCGACATGGGTTTGCACTTCCAGCACTGGAATGTCAAGCCGTTTGCTGAGTTTCACAGAATCAGCATTGAAGCACTTCACGCCCGCAGCGCCAGAGCCGGAGTTTACGCTGTTTGGGATTGGTTTGAAGCGATCGAGCAAAATCAAGATTTCCCCTTAGAAGCACAAATTGGCGCGCTGCAAAATATGTTCCGCCAATCTGTTTACGGAGGCCCGACAGTTTATTCATTAATGCGATCGGCATCTCAAAAAAGCATTCCCACATTTTATTTGTGGGATGAAGGATTGATGCAATACGGTTACGGTAAAAAACTGGTGCGCGGCTCTGCAACAACCTTCGATTCCGACAGCCATTTAGACTCAGATTTTACGACGCGCAAAGACGACTGCAAAGCTTTTCTCGCTACATTAGGCTTTCCAGTTCCCAAAGGCGATATTGTCTCCACAGAAAACGGAGCGGCTACAGTTGCTAGAGAAATTGGCTACCCAGTTGCTGTTAAACCAGTAGTCGGTCATAAAGGAATTGGCGTCACAGCAGATGTCCGAGATGCTGAGGAATTGCAGGCGGCTTTTAAAAGAGCAGTGAAGGCAATTTCCGAAACAGAATCGGTGCGAGTAATTGTGGAAAATAGCATCAAAGGATCGGATTTTCGGCTGCTGTGCGTTGACGGCAAATTTGTGTCTGCAACTGAACGGCGGCCCGCTTGGGTAACAGGGGACGGCGACTCAACAATTCGCGAATTGATCCGTCGCGAAAACCGCAAACCAGAACGTTTGGATACGCCTACTTCGGCGATGAGCAAAATTCAGTCCGACGAAGCGATGGAAATGTATCTGGAAGAACAAGGGCTGTCATTGGATAGCGTGCTAAAGGGCGATCGTACTGTTTCTCTGCG
>JANNOR010000299.1:0-48912 GCA_031399265.1 Cyanobacteria bacterium SOY_34_metabat_3
CTCAAAGCGCGAACTCGTTTACCAGTCAGCGGGTGAGTCGAATTCAACTCCATCCACCAACCCCAAGGATTAAACATATCCCACAAAAACACTCGCCCGATCTTTTCTGGTTCCGACGCAATCCGGTAAGCAGTGCCGGTAGAAGTGGCAGCTTTCGCATCGTAAATCCCCAAAGCGCGAGTTCCTTCTAACAAGCGGCTGGGTTCTGTCGCCCTTTGTCCTTCTTCCAAAATACCGTAAGCAATTTTTACCAAAGCGCGGGATAAAGCGTTGGGATTTCCAGTAGTTTCCGCCGCAAAATGGTCGGCAAAATATTCGCGAGTGCGCGACAAATACAGCAGCAAATAAGTACCGGTAATATAAAACAAATAAGCGACAGCAGCTATACTTCCCGCCGCATCTTTTGCTTTTTCTCCGCCTCTGCGACCGAGCCTTTGAGCAGTAGTGTAAATTAAGTAAGTAATTTGCACTAAAGTCGAAGCTAGAGTCATGACTGCAAAGTCCCAGTGGACGATGTGACCGAGCTCGTGGGCGTAAACAGTGGCAATTTCATCGTCATCTAAATAGGTGAAAAGACCTTCGCTGACGACGACGCGAGCGCTGTTGGGAAAGGAACCGTAAGTGAAAGCAGTGGGGTTTTGGTCGTCGATAATTCCTAAACGCGGCTGCTTCAGTTTTTTCTTGTCGCAAACCTTTTGAATAACGCGGGCTGTTTCGGGACTTTTGCTCTCAATTTCTGCGAGAGTAACCCAGCGAGTATTGTACAGCCAATTTTGGGTTAAATCCATCAACCAAGGCGAGAGGAAAAAAGCAGCGATGTTAAAAATCAAAGTAATCGGAACTGCGATCGCCAATCCGACTACTGGATCGGGACTGCTGCTTATGAAAACCGCAGCTAAGGATAAGGCTAACACCATACCTAATAGCAAGGTAATGGTGACACCCGAAGCTAAAACGAGATTTCCGCCCGCTTTCTGTACGAGTTTAACGCCTGCTTTGGGCGATCGCCCTGCCTTGTGTAAAGAGGATTGAGATGACATAATTATCTCCAAAGGTTATTGAAAAATCGGAATTTTTGTCTAAATTTGTACCTACATTCACTGTTTTAGCCTGTAAGTTGGGATTGTTGTACCGATTCTCAACAAAAATATAGAATTGGTTCTAGAATTGTTAAGATTGAAACGGAGTATAATCACTTTTTTACAAGTTGCTGTTATGTCAATTCTTGAAATTGCCCAAAAAACGCGCCAAGCTGCTAGAAAGTTGGCAGTTTTGTCTGCCGATCTCAAAAATCAAGCTATTGAAGCTATTGCTAAGGCTTTAGAAGTTGCTGCGCCGGAAATTGTGGCGGCGAATGCGGCGGATCGCGCGGCTGCTGAGGTTGATGGAATTGCCAAACCGCTGTACGATCGCCTGAAGTTGGATGAAAGCAAGTTGAAAAGTGCGATCGCAGGCGTGCGCGACGTTGCGAAGCTCCCAGAGCCGATCGGTGTTGTCCAAATTCACCGCGAATTAGATGCAGGATTGATTCTAAAGCGCGTCACCTGTCCTTTGGGCGTTTTAGGGATTATTTTTGAAGCGCGTCCAGAAGCCTTAATTCAAATAGTATCCTTGGCAATTAAATCGGGAAACGGCGTCATTCTCAAAGGTGGCAAAGAAGCAGTACGTTCCTGCGAAATCTTGACAAAAGTCATTCGCGAAGCATTAGCAGCAACCGCAGTCAATCCCGAAGTCGTGCAATTACTAACCACGCGGGAGGAAACAATTGAACTGCTAAAAATGGATGAATATATAGATTTAATTATTCCCAGAGGTTCCAACTCTTTTGTGCAGTTCGTGCAGGATAATACCCGCATTCCAGTCTTGGGACACGCCGACGGAATTTGTCATTTGTATGCAGACAAAGCGGCGGATATTCAGAAAGCAGTAGAGATTGCCGTCGATGCCAAAACTCAATATCCAGCGGCGTGTAATGCCATTGAAACTATGTTGGTTCATAGGGATTTAGCCAAAAAATTTCTCCCCGCAGTTTCAATGGCATTGCAGCAGAAGAAAGTCGAACTGCGGGGAGATGAAACCACCCGCACCATCTTGGATATTGCCGCAGCTACAGAAATAGATTGGTCAACAGAATACAGTGATTTAATTTTGTCAATCAGAATAGTAGACTCTGTAGAAGAAGCAATTAATCACATCAATACTTACGGTTCCAGACACACAGATGTGATTGTCACCGAAGATAGCGAAACCGCTGAAACTTTCTTAAATGGAGTAGATGCGGCCGGAGTTTATCACAATTGTTCGACTCGATTTGCCGACGGTTTCCGCTACGGTTTCGGCGCAGAAGTGGGAATTAGCACGCAGCAAATGCCACCTCGCGGGCCTGTTGGTTTAGAAGGGTTGGTAACGTATAAGTATCGAGTGGTTGGAGACGGCCATATTGCGGCTAGTTATGTCGGTAATGAAGCTAAGGAGTTTACGCATCGAGATTTGTAGAACTCACAAATTTTGCTGAATTATTATAGTGAAGGATGCGAGATAAAACCCCTCCGCACACAGCAGATAATCCTGATTAATATCAATTTTGGCTGCGCCGGGGTGATATTTCGTGAATCTAAACTGATCCATCAACCAACTCTGCTGCCAATTTCAGCGCCTCTTCGTGAGTCGCAATTCTCCCCTCTACCCGCGCTAATTGAATTTCCATTAACAATTGACCGATTTGCGGACTTCTCGGCAAATTCAAATATGCCATTAAATCATTGCCGCTAACTAACTGTGTCGGATGAGCAATAATATCGTCAGCATCGAGATAGCGGTTAATTAACGGTGAAATCTCATCAACAGCAACTCCCGCCGCTATTGCTAAAACCGCTAACACCGGAAATACTATTCCCACATCGCGAAACAGAAAATACTGTTCTCGCAAAGACATTTCCGAAATAGGTTTTGCTTGCAATTTGGGCAAGTAGTTCAAAAGCCCGATCGCACTTTTAATCTCAGCATTGCTGTACTTCAACCTGAGCAACTGGGTTTCAGCAATTGTCGGGTCGGAATCTGCCAGCACAGCTAACTTCGCAACCGCCAACAAAGGCGTTTTAATTGTATCTCGAATCAGTCGCGCAAACTCTTTTCCCAAATCTGGATAAATTGCTGCTAAAGAAACAGCAGACGCATCAACTTTTGTTAAAATATCGAAACGGTCGATCGCACTTTCAAACCAAATCGAAAACAAACCATCTTCCCAACCGCGACAAATCCAAGGAACACCGTTAGGATTGCTTAACAAATAACCCAATTCCGCCCGCACCCGTTCCACCGCTACCCGACTCAACAGCGGCGCTAATTCGCGAATCGCCGATTGAGTTTCCGGTTCGATCGCAAAACCCAACTGCGCCGCTTGGCGGTAAGCTCTTAATAACCTCAGCGGATCGTCCTCCAAATTTGACCGCGAAATCATCCGCAGCAAACCCAACCGCAAATCGGCTTGACCGTCCAAAGGATCGATGATTTCTCCCGTAAAAGGATTGCAGGCGATCGCATTAATCCGAAAATCTCGGCGCAGCAAATCCCCCTCCAGACTCCCCCCTTCAGCCTGTGCAAAATCCACCGTACCGCCCGCAAACACCACCCGTGCAATTTGGCGTTCCGCATCCAATAAGACAAATCCAGCTTTCGTGCGATCGGCAATTTTTCGAGCAGTTTTCACCGCCCGTGTTAGCATAACGAAGTCCAAATCAAAATAGTGCGATCGTCTCAAGAGCAGCGCATCCCGCACCGCACCGCCCACGAGATAAACAGGCGGTGTCAGCAGTTCCAAATCAAACGGCCAAGTATCAGGAGATAGCGCAGGTGGCAAATTAATCGGCATCGCAACAAAAATAAATAAAATTACAAACAATAAAGCTCTTGCTACGCTAGATTAACAGAAAGCTCAAAATTCACCAATCTTTTTGAAATGCACAGAGGATATCAAGGATGTGTATTTGTATTAACTGCCATTATGTAGACCGCTGCTTCACCTACCACGCCGTAGAAGGACAGCACGAACAGATTCACCTCACCGAAACACCCGATTTCGACCCCGTAGAACCCACCATCAACGTCAACATCCGCCCCCGCCAAGACGAAATTGAAATGGAATGGGATGTAGTCGGCTGTGAAAGTTTCAAGCAAGAGACCGGCAAATGGGCTGCATTGCGGCCCGGCGAACTCGTACCGACTTAAGGAAGAAGGAAGAAGGAAGAAGGAAGAAGGAAGAAGGAAGAAGAAAAAAAATAAAACGCTCTCCTTTTCTTGTTTCTTCTTTTTACCCAATTTTGAATTTCCCATTTCCTATTTTCAATTCCCTATTTTCAATTCTCCATTCCCTATTCCCTATTCCCTATTCCCTATTCCCCATTCCCCATTCCCCAATCTAAAATGAGCTATTGCTTAAACCCAACTTGTCAGAATCCGCAGAACCAAAGTGATGCAGAATTGTGCCAAAGTTGCGGCTCAAAATTGTTGTTAACTAACGAACAATCGCCATCAGCATCTCGCTACCGTACCGTAAAGCCGATCGCGCAAGGAGGCTTTGGGAAAACATTTCTAGCAGTTGATGAAACCAAACCCCCGATTTTTTCGCAGTGCGTCATCAAGCAATCTTTGCCGCAAAATACCGCAGCCGAAAAAGCCGCCCAACTATTTCACCAAGAAGCCGCCCAGCTACAAACCTTGGGGAAACATCCCCAAATTCCCGAATTAATCTCGCATTTTGAACAAGAAAACAGACTTTATTTAGTACAAGAATTTATAGACGGCAAAAACCTCTCCCAAGAATTAGAACAAAAAGGAGCATTCACCGAAACTCAAATTCGGCAAATCCTCAACGATTTATTGCCAGTGCTCCACTTCGTCCACAAATCCAAAGTTATTCACCGCGATATCAAACCCGAAAATATCATTCGCCGCAGGCTATCTCCAGCCCCTTTACCCGCCTTAGAAAATTCCTATCAACCATCTCCTTTCCAAAAAGATATCGTTTTAGTAGACTTTGGTGCAGCCAAGAAAGTAACATCAACTGGCTTACAAAAAACTGGTACGATTATTGGTAGTGCTGCCTATATAGCCCCAGAACAATTAATGGGAAAAGCAGTTTTTGCCAGCGACATCTACAGTTTGGGCGTTACCTGCATTCACTTGCTAACTCACATTCCTCCCTTCGATTTGTTCGACAGCACAGAAGATTCTTGGGCTTGGCGAAATTATTTGAAAACCGCTGTTAGTGACGATTTTGGCCGCATCCTCGATACAATGCTCCAAAGTGCCACCAACCGGCGCTACAGCTCAGCATCAGCAGTCATGCGGCAGTTGAACCCCAAACCGCTGTATTTAGAGGCTTCCCCTGTTTTAGATGCGCCGGAAACCCCCGCACAGCGGGTGATAACACCTGCGCCCGGTGTGTCGCTTTTCACTCGCCAAGAGCAAGCCGAAATTCAGCAAGCTTTGCAAAGTGCGATCGCCCCATACAATGTTACAATCCAAGTCAGTCAAGCCAAAAACAAGCTCAATATCGTCATCAACAGAACCGAAGACAATCCCATTTACTATCCGCACTTATCGCAAATAATTGCCGCCAGACTCACCGACTTGCAGTTAAACAAAGTTGCAACCGTCAAGCTGTTGGGAAGAGTCAACAATTCTCGCGTTCCCGAATGGAAAGAAGTATTGCAAACCGATCCCAAAATTCAACTCAGAAACACACTCGTACGGCTGCACCACAATAAATTAGTCAAGAACCTCGCCCCTGTTGCTACCCAAGAATTTTGGCTGCCAAAGTTAAAAAATAGCGATTTCTGGATCGATTCGCTAATGTTTGCTTTAGTTTGGTTTATCTTTGGCTCTCAAATAGTCATTTTTAATTCCTGGTTCGCCCTAATAGTTGCCTCCGGTTTTATGCTAGTCAAACATCAAGTTTCCCAAGACAAAGAGTTTGCAAATAAAAATTTATTTGCAAGTTTAGTAGTGCTGTTTCTGATAACTGGTGGCATGGGTAATTCTCGGATTTTAAACACGGGAATATTTGGCATTCTTTTGGGTTGCTTAGTTGTAGCTTTGCCTCTGTTTTTTGTGAAGGAAAATTATCAGTAATCGTGAATAGCAATCCCCAAGACAGAACATCAGTTAAAAAATACGGTTTAGCCTTCCATACATCAACTCCCGAATTAGGTTTAGCCATTAGCAATTTCGCGGATTCTCGCTGCCAAGTTTGGAATTTGGGCCGCAGTTTATCAACCCATTTGCACCAGCATTTAGTCGAGTTTATCGCGCCGCAAACTTGGGCAGATTTGGCTTTTATTGCAGTGGCTAAGGGGCCCGGAGGCTTCACCGGCACTCGCATGGGTATGGTAACGGCGCGGACTTTGGCTCAACAGTTGGATATTCCAGTTTTTGCGATTTCAACTTTGGCGGCTGTGGCTTGGGCACAACCCCAACCCAGGGCGGGCACGCACCGTCCACCGCCCCTACAATCGGGGGGGCTTTTGGAATTAGAACCCCCCCAACCCCCCCTTGCTAAGGGGGGGCTTTTGAGAGATGATATCGCGCTGCAAATGCCCACACAGCGGGGACAATTGTTTGGGGCTGTCTATTCAGTCAACAAAGATTCTGGTTTAACTGAGTTGTTTCCCGATACAGTAATGACTCCTGAATCTTGGCAGGAAAAGTTGGATAATTGGAAAAATTCCTATCAGTTAATTGAAGTTGGTAGCGAGTTGGGTTCGTCGGTTTCTAGTGTGTTGGAATTAGCTTATTTGGAATGGCAAAAAGGAAGTCGCCCTGATTGGTCGGATGCTTTGCCTTATTACGGTCAACATCCGGTTAAAGGAAAATGAAAATTGGTAATGGGGAAAGCGAACAAAAAAACGGATTTCAGTTACCTGTAGGGGCGAAGCATTCGGGCGACTATCGAATAGAAAAGACCAGAATTTATATACCAGAATGCTTCGCCCAAGCCCCGCGAAAAACCTCCGATCGCGCTGTATTTTTCATAAATGATTCGATCGCGCCTACTAACTCAGTTTAGCAAGTCAGGAAAAAAATAGATCGCCCTCACTTCTTCCTGCCTTAACACTAAGCAGGCTAGTGGCTAAAATTGAAAAAAATACAAAAGGGGTGGCTATGCTCGATCGCACTCAATGGTTTTTGGCTGGTATGTCGATCGCACTTTCGCTTCAGTTAAGTCAGCCAGTTGCAGCAGCCGTGCCCGTTGGTAAAGTCGTACAAACAGCACAAAGTAATAATAACGAGGCTGCCCAAAAAGCTCTCAAAGAAGGAGTACAACTCTACAATCAAGGAACGGCCCAAGCAAAAAGAGGTGCAATAGTCAAGTTTGAAGAAGCCTTAAAACTGTATCGAGAAGCGGGTGATCGCAATGGGGAAGCTGTCACCCTCAACAACATCGGCCAAGTCTACGATGAATTGGGAGAGAAACAGAAAGCGCTAGAGTATTACAGCCAGTCGCTTCCCCTATCTCGGGCAACAGGTGATCGCTCTCTAGAAGCCACCACCCTCAACAACATAGGCTTAGTCTACTCACAATTGGGAGAACAACAGAAAGCGCTAGAGTATTACAGCCAGTCGCTTCCCCTATCTCGGGCAACAGGTGATCGTAGTGGGGAAGCTACCACCCTCATCAACATCGGCACTGTCTACGCAGCATTGGGAGAAAAACAGAAAGCGCTAGAGTATTACAGCCAGTCGCTTCCTCTGAAACGGGCAACAGGCGATCGCCGTGGGGAAGCTACCACCCTCACCAACATCGGCTTAGTCTACTCACAATTGGGAGAAAAACAGAAAGCGCTAGAGTATTACAGCCAGTCGCTTCCTCTGAGACGGGCAACAGGCGATCGCGGCGGGGAAGCTAGCACCCTCAACAACATCGGCTCTGTCTACGCAGAATTGGGAGAAAAACAGAAAGCGCTAGAGTATTACAGCCAGTCTCTGCCCCTATTTCGGGCCGTGGGCGATCGCGGTGGGGAAGCTAGCACCCTCAACAACATTGGCTTAGTCTACGCAGAATTGGGAGAAAAACAGAAAGCGCTAGAGTATTACAGCCAGTCGCTTCCCCTGAGACGGGCAACCGGCGATCGCGGTGGGGAAGCTGCCACCCTCACTAACATCGGCACTGTCTACTCAGAATTGGGAGAAAAACAGAAAGCGCTAGAGTATTACAGCCAGTCGCTTCCCCTAAGTCGCGCAACAGGCGAGCGCCGTGGGCAAGCTACCACCCTCAACAACATCGGCACTGTCTACTCAGAATTGGGAGAAAAACAGAAAGCCCTAGAGTATTACAGCCAGTCGCTTCCCCTGAGTCGGGCCGTCGGCGATCGCAGCGGAGAAGCTATTACCCTCACCAGCATCGGCACTGTCTACTCAGCATTGGGAGAAAAACAGAAAGCGCTAGAGTATTACAGCCAGTCCCTTCCCCTGAGTCGAGCAGTAGGCGATCGATCGGGAGAAGCTACCACCCTCAACAACATTGGCTTAGTTTACTCAGATTTGGGAGAACAACAGAAAGCGCTAGAGTATTACAGCCAGTCGCTTCCCCTATCTCGGGTCGTGGGCGATCGCAGTGGAGAAGCCAACACCCTTTCCAACATAGCTTATGCCAAACGCGACCAAAACAATCTTACCGAAGCCCTCAACGACATTGAATCCTCTCTCAAAATCATCGAAAACCTCCGCACCAAAATAGCCAGCCCAGAACTCCGCAGCTCATACTTTGCCACAGTACAGGACTACTACGAATTCTACATCGATTTGTTAATGCAACTGCACAAAATAAATCCTAAATCCGGTTATGATACAAAAGCCTTAGAAGCCAGCGAACGTTCGAGGGCCCGCAGCCTCCTCGAACTGCTCAAAGAAAGTAACGCCAACATTCGCGAAGGCATTTCTCCCGATTTACTGAAACAAGAAAAGAGCGTGCAACAGCAACTTGATGCCATTGAAAAGCAGCGCATCGAAACAATCAGCACCCCCAATCCCAACGCAACTAAAATCGCTGAAATCGACAAACAGCGCCTCGCACTTTTGCAACAATATCAGCAAATTCAAGCCCAGATTCGTACCGCCAGCCCCCGCTACGCTGCCCTCACCCAACCGCAACCTTTAACACTGCCAGAAATTCAGAAACAGATTCTCGATGAAAACACGATTTTATTGCAATATTCCCTCGGCAAAGACCGCAGTTATTTGTGGGTTGTGACATCAACAGGAGTAACCAGCTATGAATTGCCAAAACGCGCCGACATTGAAACAGCAGCTAAGAACTTCCTAGAGGCAATAACTAGCCCAATCCAGAGAGATATTCCCCAACAAGTTGCCCAAGCAAGTGCAAATCTGGGTCAAGTAATTTTACAACCCGCAGCAGCCCAATTAGGAAACAAACGCTTATTAATTGTTCCCGACGGCGTGCTGCACTATACCCCTTTTCAAGCTTTAACTCTTGACCAAACCGCCGGACAAAACACCAATGTTCCCTTAATTGCCGAACATGAAATTATCACTCTGCCTTCTGCCTCAACTCTCGCCATTCTCAGGCAAAATTACGGAGATAGAAAACCGCCCAGCCGAAATTTAGCAATTTTAGCCGATCCTGTTTTCAGTCCCGACGATGAAAGAATTAAAGGAAAAATCACCCAAGCAACCACAGAAAAATTAGAAGCAAACAATCTCGGTTTAAATCGCTCGCTTCGTGCTTCTAATCGGCAATGGCCGCCAAAACGCCTCGCATTTACCCGCCAAGAAGCCCAAACAATATCCAGCTTATTCCCCTCAGCTTCTACCCGTCAAATACTTGATTTTGATGCCAGCCGCACTACTGCTACCGAGGGGAGTTTAGCTAATTATCAAATTGTTCACTTTGCCACCCACGGCATTGCCAACACCGAAAACCCCGAACTGTCAGGAATTGTGATGTCGATGGTAGATGACAAGGGCAATCTTGTCAATGGTTTTTTGCGCCTCACTGATATTTTCAACTTGAAACTGGCGGCAAATTTAGTAGTTTTAAGTGCTTGTCAATCGGGAATGGGACAGAATGTTAAAGGCGAAGGAATGGTGGGATTAACTAGGGGTTTTATGTATGCCGGGGCGCAGCGGGTGGCGGTGAGTTTGTGGAATGTGGATGATGAGGGAACTTCTGTGTTAATGCAAAAGTTTTATCAGAAAATGCTGCAACAAAAGTTAGCGCCGGCGGCAGCTTTGAGGGCCGCGCAGATTGAAATGATGCAGCAGGAAAAATGGAAGTCTCCCTATTATTGGGCTGCTTTTACCTTGCAAGGGGAGTGGAAATGATATGATAGCTAAAGGTTCTCAGAAGTAAAACCATGAAAATCACTCTCAAGCCTGAGCAGGAAAAGTTCATAGAAGCACAAGTTACAAGTGGCAGATATCCTTCGGCGGAGGAGGTAATCGCAGCAGCATTAGCACTTTTAGCCAATAGCAGCGAGTCAAAAGAGAGCAACACCTATCAAGAATGGGTAGAAGAAACGCGTTCCAAATTAGCAATAGGAATAGCTCAACTCGATCGTGGCGAAGGGATTGATGGAGAAATAGTCGTCGCCAGATTGCAGGAAAAATTTCGCAAAATACGGGATAACAAAACATGAGTCGCTACATTGTTTCTCCAGAAGCGAGTCGCGATTTAGATGAAATTTCTGATTACTTTGCAGCTAGAAATGTTGAATCCGGAGAACAGTTTGTTGAGGAGTTCAATCGAAAGTGTCGCAATTTAATTAACTTTCCCAATATGGGACGTAGTTACCAGGAAATCATTACTTCTGTTCGGGGGCTTCCTCTCATGGGTTACATTATTTTTTATCGAGCGATAGACAGTGGAATTGAAATTATCAGGGTTGTGAGGGGAGAAAGGGATTTACCTTCGCTATTTCCTGATGAGGATGAGTGATATCAAATAACTCTATCATACTTTTCTTTTAAATCCCCGATTTCTTAAAGAAGTCGGGGATTTGAATATTCCGTAAAGTTTATCTTCCGCTAGCTAAAACCGATCGCAATTTACGATCGCGCTGCGATTTATCCCGAAGTTCGGGAGTCGCCATCCGCAACACAAAATCGAGCAGCCAAGGCGCAATCCGGTGACACCAAACGGCTAAATGGCTTTGATATCCTACCAAAATTTCCGGCGCATCTTTTTGCAATCCCGCCACCATCGCCAAGGCAACTTTTTCGGGAGTTGTGGGAACTACCCAGCGAAATTGCTCCAAGTCTCGCACCATGTCGGTATCTGTGAGAGATGGGAGCAATGCTGTAACTCGAACATTGTAGGCGGCTAACTCGCTGCGCAAAGCTTGGGTAAAGCCTAAAATGGCAAATTTGGTAGCAGAATAAGTTGCCATTGTGGGTGCGGCAATTTTGCCCATCAAGCTCGAAACATTGACGATGGTTCCGTCTTGTTGAGCAGCCATTCGCCTCGCTATTAAGCGGGTAACTGTGTAAGTTCCGAGCAAATTCAAGGCGATTTCTGACTCAATTAATGGCAGTGGCGATCGCAAGAATGATGCTTGGTGCGCGACGCCTGCACAGTTGACTAGCAGGTGGATTGGGCCGTTATCTCGCCAAGCTTGGGCGATCGCAATATTCACCGCTACCGACTGAGTTAAATCTAATGCTAACGGTACTACTTCTACACCAAAAACATCGATTTCCTCTGCCAGTTCAATTAATTGCTGGCGGTTGCGAGCTACAATCAACAAACGTTTGACTCCTTGTCTCGCTAATTCCAGGGCGATCGATCGCCCAATTCCGCGCGAAGCCCCTGTAACAAGAGCTGTTTTTCCTTGAAGCTGCATAGATTAAACCCTCTGGATTTGGATCTCACCGCGCTCGAAGTTATAAGTTGCGAGTTATTGATTTTGTGGAGTTAACTCAAAACTTTTGAATCGCCAACGGGCGCGTGAGTTGAACTAAACTTTGATTTGCCAGAAATTGGTCGGGAATCTGGCTACTCAACCTCATTCAAGCAGACAAACCTGAGATGGGAAAACCAGGTGGGAAATCATACCGACTTTGGCTTAATTTCCCTCTTTCTTTAGTCTGCGCAGGCAGACTTTGTTTGTGTAGTCGCGAATTATATTCGCCGGGATTTTTGAGCAATACAGAGCATGAATTCCATACCTCCTAGATATGAGTTTTTCGTCTCTATACACACAGTAACAACGGGATCGACAAGCTGCAACAATTTTTAATAAATCTTCCGCAACACTTCTTTACAAACTCCTCAGACGGTATTTTTCCAAGTACCGTGAAAGCCCAAAGGTATAACACCAGGCAATTCTAACGTGCAAATAGGAGGGCGTGAAAGTGCGTCGCTGTCAAAGATCCAAACTTCGCTTTTATCAGAATTGCCGTCATAAACAACTGTTAAAATCCAACCTTTCTCGGACGAAATATCTGGAACGTAGATGGGCTCTGCGGGATAGCGATTTTCGCCCGCGTCGGCAATTGTGAGATTGCGGCTGTGCGTGTCCAAACGGGCGATCGCTCCGTAAAGTTCCGCTACACTATCAGCGTCGGGGCGATTCATGGCCAGATAAATATACCGCGACGCTTGCCCGATTTTGTCAGCAGGTACGATCGGAAATTCGCAAGATTTATCTAACAATTCTTCTACTTCTATCACTTTCGCAGTCTGCGGATTCAGATGCACTCTGCTCAGAATTCCCTCTGCATTAGTGCGAGTTTCACCTGTCGCTACTTCCTTAAGTCGCTGATTGCTTTTAAAGTCAGCATAGCGCACAAAATCAACCGCCACCGAACCATCTTCCTTGACAAAACCGTTAGCAAAATGCCACTGAAACCAAGGCTCGGTTTCGCCGCGACTAACCAAAGAAAGAGTATCCGCATCAAAAACTAATATCTGAGTTCCCAACTCTGGTTTCCACTCAAACGAATCGCCGTAACTGCCGATTCCCGCTAACACTGGCAATAGATTGAGCCGCACCGGCGGCACAAAAAATATTAGGTACTTTCCCGCTAAAACAAAATCGTGCAGCAAAGGAATTCCGTCTAAAGTAACTGTTGCTTTTTGCACGATTTTACCTGTAAAATCGCTTTTATATAGATTTAAGTTTGTGGTGACACCGGGAGTAATTCCAAAGTTAAAAATATCGCCGCTAATCGGGTCGCGCTTGCAGTGAGCGGAATAAGCAAATCCACTATCTAAACTGCCTAAATTGTCCGTTCCCTGAGTTTCTAGAGTTTGCAAATCGAGGCTGTGAGGCGGGCCGCCTTCCCACAATGCTAAAAGGCGATCGGGTAAAGCTAAAACCGAAGTATTGGCAGCATTTTTAACAGGTTTAGTCCACCGCAACAAAACAGGGCCCGGTGCGATCGTCCCGTAATTACTATAAAGAAATTTATCAGCTTTTTCTTCAGCTTGATATCCCGCTGTTTGCACGTAGCGATAAACGGCGGTAGCACCAGCATCGGTAAAATCCACTGCCAAAATTGCACCGTCGCCGTCAAACCAGTGTCCCGCACTCATGCCGCCGCGTTGCAAACGTGCGGGCCCGTTGCGGTAGAGAGTGCCGCGCAATCCGTCGGGAATTTTACCAGTTTTAACGGATAGCTGAGTTAGCGGAAACTCCGCCGCAGGAATGGCTAAAGCTTTAGCCCAGGATTTTTTAGCTGAGGTTTTACTGGCTGTTTTCATTGGGAACTGGCAATTTTTAACTGAGCTGGCAGAAGTTTTGCTATACAATGATAGCACAAATTACTTAACGCCTATGACTCTGCCGCGCCGCTATTTGCTCAGAACTTTTGGGCTGACTGCTATTGGTACTCAACTTTTGCCGTTAGCCCAAAACAACCTATTTCCCAAAAGTGCGATCGAGCCGCGCCGTCTGCAAGTCGGCGATACAGTAGCCTTAATCAATCCTGCCGCTTTTAACTACGAAAAAGAAGTGCAGCCATTTTTTAAAGTGCTGGATAACCTGGGTTTAAAAGTTAAATTGGGAGAGCATTTTTACGACCGCTACGGCTATTTAGCAGGCAAAGATGCCGATCGCGCAGCCGATGTCAACGCAGCCTTTGCCGATGACTCAGTGCGAGCTATTTTTACCGGGATGGGTGGCTGGGGCTGCGGTCGGATCTTGCCGCTGCTGGATTACAATACGATCGGCAACAATCCCAAAATTATTATGGGATTCAGCGATATTACTGCGCTGTTATTGGCGATTTATGCTAAAACTAATATAGTTACTTTTCACGGGCCTTTAGGTGTATCGAATTGGAGTCCCTTTACAATAGATTACGTCAAAAAAGTTTTGTTTGATGGAGGTTCTGTTACGCTGCAAAACTCCAAAAGCGTAAAAGTTGAAACAATCCGGCGCGGCACAGCTAGGGGAAAATTGATCGGCGGCAATTTATCAGTAATCGCAGCAATGGTAGGTTCTGCTTATTTGCCGGAGTGGGAAAACAGTATTTTGTTTGTCGAGGAAGTTGGGGAAGAAGTTTACCGCATCGATCGAATGTTGACGCAGCTCAAATTAGCGGGGATTCTCGATAAAATATCCGGCTTTATTTTCGGACAGTGTACCAAGTGCGAAGCTGAAAAACCGCAAGAGTCCCTAACTTTAACTCAAGTTTTCACAGATCTGATTCGCCCCTTGAATATTCCGGCGTGGTACGGTTCGATGGCGGGACACATCCGGGACAAGTTCACTTTGCCGATCGGCAAACAAGTTGAAATCGACGCAAATTCTGGTACAATCAAATTGTTAGAATCCGCTGTCAGCTAAATCTTAAAATATTCTCGATATTCGCGAGGCTCTTCCTCTGGTTCTGTATTACCGCGCAGAGCCTGGTAACGAAAAAATTAAACATACAATTAGGACGATCGTGAAAAAAACCTCACAATTTATTAAACAACTAACAGTAATAATCTTAGCCGTAATTTGTCTGCTGCCGCTCAATGCCTGCGCCGCAGCCGAAGCAAGTAAAATCGCCAACAGCGACACTATCTACCAGCAGCGAACCGTCCACAATCCCGATGGAATCGGCAAATTTTACATGGGTCGAGAAATTGCCCAAGTCATGGGATATCAAGGCGCTGGTTGGCTGGAAAGACCCTCTCGCGGCATGGAAGAAAAATCAGCTCGATTAGTGAACAATCTCGATTTAAAACCAACTGATATTGTAGCAGACATTGGAGCGGGAACCGGATATTTTAGCTTTCGCATTGCTCCCTTAGTTCCACAAGGAAAAGTTTTGGCAGTTGACGTGCAGCCGGAAATGATTAATTTTATTGAATTGAATAAAATAGAAAAAAATATCGCTAATGTTGAGCCAGTTTTGGGCAGTATCGACAATCCGAATTTGCCGGAAAACAGCGTGGATTTAGTTGTAATGGTCGATGCTTATCACGAATTTGCCTATCCCAGAGAAATGATGCAAGGAATTGTGAAAGCACTCAAGCCGGGAGGCCGCACGATATCGATCGAGTATCGGGGCGAAAACCCCCTGCTTCCGATTAAAGGCTTGCACAAAATGACGCAGAAGCAGGTAAAAAAAGAAATGGCAGCCG
The DNA here is from genome assembly GCA_031399265.1 of Cyanobacteria bacterium SOY_34_metabat_3. GTDB lineage: Bacteria > Cyanobacteriota > Cyanobacteriia > Cyanobacteriales > Microcoleaceae > Microcoleus. The sequence goes on from JANNOR010000299.1 coordinate 15,593, forward strand.
TCGGTTTAGTATGGAAAGAGACAAAAGAGATGTTGCCCCAGCAGCATTTGATGGTGTTTGAGAAAAAATCTCAAATTTAGCAGCCAAACAGAGCGATTACATAGCATTTTTAATCGATTTTGTCAACGTACAAAAGGCGTAATTATACACAGGGGCGATCGCTCAAACATACTAAGCCTTAAGTAACCCTTAAGATCGACATTTTACTAAAAATACCATTTACAATTAAAAATTGATAACCCAGAGGCGCTTTCTTCATTTTTAAAGCGAAGAAGTGTCGCTACTACGAAGTACCAGCGTGAACATTCCAAGTTCCATCCTCACCATGCTCGCCGGTATCGGAGTGACTCTGATCAGTCTCTGGTACGGGCAGAATCACGGTTTAATGCCGATCGCCGCCTCTGATGAAGCATCCCAGATAGACGGACTATTCAATACAATGATGACCATCTCCACTGGACTATTTATCATGGTCCAGGGAATTCTGATCGTTGCTGCAATTAAATATCGCCGCCGTGAAGGAGACAACACAGACGGGCCGCCTTGGCATGATAATTTCCCTTTAGAAATTCTTTGGACAGCAGTCCCGGCTGTGATCATTTTAGGAATCGGAGTCTACAGTTTTGAGATTTACAACTCAATGGGAGGCCTCGATCCGATGGGTGCTCACGACCACGGAACTATGAAAATGCAGGCTAAGATGCGCGGAAGTGCGATCGCGGCCACACTCTCAGATACACCCCAAAAAGCCCCTCAAATAGGGTCTCAAAAACTCGTTGCTCTAGGCATCGGTGCTTCCCCAGAAAATGAAGACAAAGCACCAGATTTAGTTGTAAATGTCATGGGTTTGCAATATGCCTGGATTTTTACCTATCCAGAAAGCGGCGTTAGTTCCGGCGAACTGCATATGCCAGTCAACCGCGACATACAGCTAAACATCTCAGCCCAAGACGTGCTGCACGCATTTTGGCTGCCAGAATTTCGCCTCAAACAAGATTCAATTCCCGGGCGACCGAGCGAACTGAGATTTACAGCAAAGAAAGTCGGCGAATACCGAGTTGTTTGTGCTGAATTGTGTGGCCCTTATCACGGAGCGATGAAAGCTGCCGCATTCGTTCAAACGCCTGAAGAATTCGATAGTTGGGTGAAAGAACAGCAAGTTGCTAGCACTCAAAACTTAGAGGAAGCAGTTGCAGTCAATCCAGGAGAATTGTCAGACGGAGAATTTTTAGCTCCCTACGTCAGGGAAATAAAAATTAATTCCGAAATGCTCGAACAACTTCACCCAACTCATCATTAAAAATCCGTCATTAGTTGTTTGTCGAGATTATTTTATTATTAGCTAATAACTAATGACTAATAACTAATGACTAATAACTAATGACTAATAACTAATGACTAATAACTAATGACACAAGCACAGTTCCAAGAAACTGCCAACATAGAGGCTCGCGGCACAGAGCCGGCCGACAGACATTGGCGAGACTACTTCACTTTTAATACCGACCACAAAGTCATCGGTATTCAATACCTGGTTACAACTTTTATTTTCTATCTAATCGGCGGAGTGATGGCAACTATAGTGCGAACAGAACTCGCCACCCCCGACTCCGATGTTGTCCCCCCAGAACTCTACAACAGTTTATTTACCGTTCACGCAACGGTGATGATCTTCCTGTGGATCGTACCCGCCGGAGCCGGATTTGCTAACTTTTTGATCCCCTTAATGATTGGGGCAAAAGACATGGCATTTCCCAAGTTGAATGCCGTTGCTTTTTGGCTGATTCCTGTAGGCGGCGTGTTGCTGTTGAGCAGTTTTTTGGTCGGAGCTCCGCAAGCTGGCTGGACTTCCTATCCGCCTTTGAGCTTAGTTACTGCTCAAGCTGGTGAAGAAATTTGGATTCTCAGCGTCTTAATACTAGGAACTTCTTCGATTTTGGGGGCGGTGAATTTTGCCGTTACCATCTTTACGATGCGGGTTCCCAGTATGGGTCTCAATCAAATGCCTTTGTTTTGCTGGGCGATGATTGCGACTTCAGGGCTGACTTTGATTGCTACTCCAGTGTTAGCCTCCGCTTTGATTTTGCTGTCCTTTGACTTGTTAGCAGGAACGGCATTTTTTAACCCTAGCGGTAACGGCGATCCGATCGTCTATCAGCATTTATTCTGGTTTTACTCGCACCCCGCAGTTTACATCATGATCATGCCCTTTTTTGGGGTGATTTCAGAAGTCTTGCCGATACACTCGCGCAAGCCAATTTTCGGTTATTTGGCGATCGCCTATTCCAGTCTCGCGATCAGCTTTTTGGGCTTGATCGTGTGGGCGCACCATATGTTTACCAGCGGCACACCAGGCTGGCTGCGGATGTTTTTTATGATCACAACTATGATCATCGCCGTACCGACTGGGATTAAAATATTTAGCTGGTTGGCAACTATTTGGGGAGGAAAACTCCGGCTAGTCAGCGCGATGCTATTTGCGATGGGTCTTATCTCCACATTTGTCCTCGGTGGCATCACCGGGATCATGGTAGCTTCCGTACCTTTCGACATTCACGTTCACGATACTTACTTTATCGTCGCTCACCTGCACTACGTGTTATTTGGCGGCTCTGTATTTGGAATTTACTCTGCTTTTTACCACTGGTTTCCCAAAATGACGGGGCGGATGCTCAATGAATTTTGGGGTAGAGTTCACTTTGTTTTAACCTATGTTGGTTTTACTGTAACTTTCTTGCCGATGCACGCTTTGGGGATGCAAGGAATGCCCCGGCGAGTGGCAATGTACGACCCGAAATTTACCACAATTAATGTCATTTGCACGATCGGCGCTTATATGCTGGCAGCGTCTACAATCCCGTTTATCGTTAACGTGATTTGGAGCTGGAGATACGGCCCGAAAGCAGGCGATAATCCTTGGGAAGCTTTGAGTTTGGAATGGATGACGACTTCGCCGCCGCCGATCGAAAATTTTGAAGGAATACCGGTATTGGCAACGGGGCCTTACGATTACGGCATGGAAAAAATTCAGCATACTGGGGAACGTCTCAGGCTCAAGTTGAGGGAAAATGCCACCCGCAACGCCCAGAAACAGGGTATTCCTATTGCGGAGGCTCAAGCTTCAACTTTCTTTGGCGGTACTGCAACTTTAATCGCTCCTGACTCAGAGATAAATGTTGACTCTTCTGACGAAAATCGAGATAGCGAGTAGTTAATGGTAATTGGGCATTGGGCATTGGGCATTGGGCATTGGGCATTGGGAATAAAGACTGTTGACTGTTAACTGTTAACTAACAACTGCCAACTGCCAACTGCCAACTGCCAACTCCCAACTGCCAATTAACAACTCCCAACTCCCAACTACCAACTGCCAACTCCCAACTGCCAACTGCCAACTAACTTCTTCATTACCAATTTATTTATGCAAATACCAGCGATCGATCCGGCAAAAACAGCCCTGAATTACCACAATCCCGAACACGTAGAAGCTCACACAGAGGAGCATCCCGACCACCGAATGTTAGGGATAGTTGTGTTCTTGTGCTCTGAAGGCATGATATTTTTAGGTATGTTTGCCGCGTATCTGATTTATCGGGCGATGGCCCCGGTGTGGCCTCCCGAAGGTACGCCGGCGCGAGAGTTATTGCTGCCTGGAATTAATACGCTGATTTTGATTTCTAGCAGTTTTGTGATTCACAATGCGGATACCGCAATCAAAAAAAATGATGCGGTGGGGATGCGGAATTGGCTGCTCGTAACTATTGCTATGGGCGCAGTTTTCTTGGGCGGTCAGGTTTACGAATACGCTCATTTAGAGTTTGGCTTGACGACGAATTTGTACGCCAGTTGCTTTTACGTTTTAACTGCTTTTCACGGCTTGCACGTTACGTTGGGAGTGCTGCTGATGGTGGGGGTTGTATGGCGATCGCGCACAGAAGGTCACTATTCTAGCGAACAGCATTTCGGGATAGAAGCGACTGAGCTTTACTGGCACTTTGTCGATGTTATTTGGATCGTGTTGTTTCTGCTGCTGTATGTTTTGTGAGGCGTAAGTCTTGATTGAAGCCCCCTTTTTGAGGGGGTTTTTTATTTTGTCCGCAAGGGCGACTTTCACTCACCCTCTCAAAGCCGATCGCCCTAAATTAAGCTAAATTAAAAATAGCAATTCTCCTATCCACCAGCATTGAGCAAATTATGCAGTGCCAATTGTGCGATCGGCAAATGGAAGCATTAACCGCCCATCACCTCATCCCCAAACAAAACACCAAGCGTAAAAACGAAGATCCCAGCCCCACAATCGACATTTGTTCTGCTTGTCACCGCCAGATTCACTCGCTATTCGACAACAAACACCTCGCCCAAGAGCTCAACACCCTGGAAAAGCTCAAAAATGATTCTGAACTCCAGAGATTTATCTCTTGGATTAAGAAACAAAAAACCGACAAACGCATTCAAGTACGCGGCAAAAAAGCTTAAACACCTGCGGGCGGGCACGGGGGCGGAGCCCCTACAGAATGGCGATGAAACTTGCGGTAAAGCATCGCCTCTACCGGCTTTCCTCCCCGCAAGTGCCGATCGGCGATCGCCGCAACTTCCTCCTCGCAAACACCGGAGTACCAAATCTCTTCTGACACCACCAACACCATCGGCCCGCTGCCGCACTGTCCCAAACAACTGCTAGCAACAACTTCAACTTCTGAAGGCGACAATTTCCCAAAAGCTGCCAGTACCTTTGCTGCACCTTGCTTGCGACAAGTGCGGTTTTGGCAAACCAGAACTCGCCTCGAAGATTCTTTAATTTTCATATTTTTTACTTGCTATTTTTCTATATATATGCTATTTTTTTATCATCGGAATAGGTACGGCCATATATACCAAAATTGTAAGGTGTTTTTTGGTAGGGACACCGCATAGTGCCGCGTCCCTACTGCGACTAATCTGGTGACAAACCTTTTGAGGCCAACCATTGTCGATCGAACAAACGCGACTGATACCGAGCCCCGCCGTCGCAGAGTACCGTAACAATCGTATTTCCTGGCCCCATTTGCTTCGCCAAAGCCACGGCCGCCCCCACATTAATTCCCACAGAACCGCCCATAAACAGCCCTTCTTTCCTCAGCAGTTGGTAAATCACGCGGACAGCTTCAGTATCGTCAATTTGGATAGCGTCATCTACCGGGGCATTCTCCATATTTGCAGTCACGCGGCTGGTTCCTATGCCCTCAGTAATCGAACTACCTTCAGTCTTAATTTCCCCTGTTTTGAAATAACTGTAAAGCCCGCTACCCATCGGATCTGCCAAGACAATTCTCACAGCCGGATTTCTTTCTTTCAAAAACATTCCTACCCCAGCAAAAGTGCCGCCGGTACCGGTAGCTGTTACCCAAGCATCAATTTTGCCGTCGGTTTGTTTCCAAATTTCCGGGCCAGTTGTCTCGTAGTGCGATCGGCGGTTTGCTAAATTATCAAACTGATTAGCCCAGACTGCATTTTCCATTTCTGCCGCCAACCTTCCCGACAGTTTGACATAATTATTCGGGTCTTTGTAAGGAACAGCGGGCACAGTCCGAACTTCAGCGCCCAAGGTTTTCAAAGCATCGATTTTTTCTTGAGATTGGTTGTCTGGAATCACGATCAAACATTTGTAACCTTTAGCGTTGCAAATGTGCGCTAAACCGATGCCAGTATTGCCGGCAGTGCCTTCTACTACAGTTCCCCCCGGTTTCAGCAAGCCTTTTTCTTCTGCATCTTTGATGATGTATAAAGCAGCCCGGTCTTTGACGGAACCGCCGGGATTGAGAAACTCTGCTTTGCCGAGAATTTCGCAGCCCGTTTCATCGCTGAAGCTGTTTAAGCGGATGAGGGGAGTATTGCCGATCGTACCTACAAAGCCGTTTTTGATATCCATATTTTTTGCGTGTTTGCATCCTATTATTAAGTTTTACAATAAGTTGATATTTATTGCTAGCAGTGCTACCAAATCTTGCTCATATTCAAAACAAATCCCGGCAAAACTGGGTCGCCGCTGACTGTCGCCGGATTCTCCAAACATTCCTCTGCAAAACCGGGACGGTAAATGTAAACTCGGCGATTTTTGCGATCGATAAGCCAACCTAACTGCACTCCGGGTTCTCTGATATATTCTTGCATTTTTTCTTGCAGCGGCTTGAGATTGTCAGAAGCAGACCTCAGTTCTACTACAAAATCTGGGCAAATCGGGGCAAACTTTTGCTTTTGTTCTGGTGACAAAGCATTCCACCGTTCCAATTTTATCCACGAGGCATCTGGAGACTTGTCACCCATTGAAAGTTTAAATCCCGTACTTGAAGTAAACGCTAAACCTGTACCATCTTGTTCTGCCCAAACCCATAGCGGCCCAAATATATTACCTTCTCGGTTTCCCGTCTCTGAACCAGTAGGCGGCATAATTAGCAATTCTCCCGATTTGTTGCGTTCGATACGTAATTCACTATTGATTTGACAGAAATCGAAAAATTCGTCGTCTGTCATTTGCAATTTTGGTGGTATTCGCAATACGATTGTTGATGTCAACATTTTGCCTTTCCTCAAATCTCAATTATTAAGACAAGATTGCACAAGTTATTTATTTGTAGTGAGGACTTTAGTCCTCAAAAATTAGGATTAACGACTAAAGTCCTGACTGCAAACAGCTTTGACGCGCGACTTTTAGAGGTAAGGTGCGCAGTGCACACCCTACATAATATGGTTCAGCGTCCAGGAATGTTAAACCTATTTATTCGGCTGAGGAGTCATCCGCAAATAAGGCTTAATCGGCGTATAACCTTTAGGAAACTTCTCTGCCAATTCTGCGGGATCGGTAATCGAAGGTACGATGACGCAATCGTCGCCATCTTTCCAATCAACCGGAGTCGCAACGCCGTATTTGTCCGTAAGTTGCAAGGAATCAATTACTCGCAAAATCTCATTGAAATTCCGACCGGTACTCGCCGGGTAAGTAATGCTCAAACGCAGTTTCTTTTGTGGGTCAATCACAAAAACTGTGCGGATTGTCAGGTTGTTCAGCGAGTTAGGATGGATCATATCGTAAATGTCGGAGACTTTGCGATCGCCATCTGCTAAAATCGGATAGTTGAGGGTGACATTTTGAGTTTCCTCAATGTCTTTAATCCAGCCCATGTGAGAATCCACATCATCGACGCTGAGGGCGATAGTTTTGACACCCCGCTTGTCAAATTCAGACTTGAGACGGGCCACAGCACCGAGTTCGGTGGTGCACACTGGAGTATAGTCTTTCGGGTGGGAAAACAACACGACCCAGCTATCGCCGGCCCAGTCGTAGAAGTTGATTTCGCCTTCGGACGAGGCTTGGGTAAAGTTGGGTACTGTATCGCCTAATCGCAGAGACATAACTGATTTCCTCTAATTGTATTTAACTACAGTTCTCTATCATCTCACGATCGAGAAAGTTTCTCCAATTTTTGGTCGATCGCGAACCAATGCCACTAATCTAATATACGTGCGGCTTCTACCGCTGAATTTTTGTCCTATGCTTTACTATCTGCTGAAGGCAATACAGCCTGTTTTAGTCCCGCTGTGTTTCGTGTCCGCCTGGGGCTTAGTTTTTTTGGTATGTTCGAGTGTCGGGCGTACTGTCACCGACTCTGCGCGCAGAGCTCGGCGGATGCACCAAATTCCTTGTGCTAACTGCGTATTTTTCACCGACGACTACCGTCTTAAGTGTCCTGTTCAGCCTACAATAGCTTTGTCTGAAGATGCGATCGACTGTCCCGATTATCGATCGCATTCTGGAACTTACGGTTAAAAAATCCGGCCCTCACTTTACATATTTCTTAACATTTCTCACTCCTTCAATTAAACTGAAGTTGTGGTAAAGAGATTTTCAGGAGTATCGAAAGAATGCTAATTCAAAAGCTAAATGCCTGCGACGAGTTTATTGCTGGCGACGGAACTCAACTGCGAGAATTGCTGCATCCAGACAAACAATCTGTCGAATTGCGTTACAGTTTCGCCCATGCCACTTTACCACCGGGACAAACTTCTGCGCTACATTCGCTGACAACTTCTGAAGTTTACTATATCATCAGCGGTGTTGGGGAAATGCACATCGACGGCGAAAATCAATTTGTGGAAGCCGGAGATACAGTTTACATTCCGCCAAACGCCAAGCAGTTTATTTGCAACTGTGGCAAACAACCGCTAATATTTATTTGTATCGTCGATCCCGCGTGGCGAAAGGAAGACGAAACAATTTTTCAGTAAACAATTTTTGGCGTTGGTGAATTTAGGTATGATTCACTCGGCTAGTGAATCCGTAAAATTTAGGGGCAATTCATGAATTGCCCCTACTCTAAATTTCGGAGGCAAATCATACTCCATATTAGCAACGCCCAATTTTTCAGTAACTTTCGGGCTTTTCTCTTTTTATGCTCGTTACCAGGCTCTGTCTCTACTGAACACAAAACATCAAAAACCTAAAATTTCTGTTAACAATAACAGCACCCTAGCCATATGTACCGAGTGATTTCCTCTTTTTTCAACTTCGATGCAGAGTTGCAATAATCCTCGGATTCACTTGCATTGCTCCCCTCTAATTAGTTGAGGAAGTATCAGCTTTGTTGGTGGGTGCTGCTATTGTTTTTTAATGAGACAGATGTGAGATTAAACAGCGTTTTACTCCTTAGATTCTATTTTGAACTTCGCTGTGATATCTAGATTTGGGATCTGTCGGAGAAGCTTTTTGTTTGCTTCATGTTATTAATGTAGCACCTTCTTCTAGAAGCGCCAGTACCTGCAACTAAACTTTACAGTTTGAGCAGTAACTGCCGATAATTATGAAGTTAAATCAAGGAGCGAGCTTTCTGACTGCTCAGCTAAAATAGTAGAGTTCGGCAGTGCCTGCTACTGCGAGAAACAGGCATAATATCTGTATGAAAACAACCAAACTCATCAAACTTTGCGCCTTATCGCTCAGCCTCTTTCTGCTGTGCAGCAGTGTCGCGACAGCGGAACCGACGGCGAACCCTCAACCCCAGCAGACTTACACTAACCAAGAGATTTTGCAACAGTTGGTGAAGGCGAAAATCGTGTATCTGGGAGAAACTCACGATAGCGAGTCAGACCACCAAGCTCAACTGGCAATTATCCAAGAAATGCAGCGGCAGAATCCGAAAATTGCGATCGCGATGGAAATGTTTCAGCGTCCTTTCCAAAGCGTACTAGATGAATATTTAGCAGGTAAACTCACAGAAGAGCAATTAGTCGAGCAAACAGAATACAATCAAAGGTGGCGTTTTCCCTGGGAATATTACGCGCCGATAATGCGATTTGCCAAAGAAAACAAACTTCCTGTAATCGCCTTAAATACGCCGTCCGAAGTAACCAGAAAAGTTGCGTCTCAAGGTTTAGAAAGCCTCACAGCAGAGGACAAAAAGTACATTCCACCAATCTCGGAAATTCGCACCGACAACGCCGAATATCGGCAACTGTTGTTAGAAGTTTACCAACAGCACCAAAAGGCTGCACAGGGAAATAGTACAGCTTTTGAAAGATTTTTGCAAGCTCAAGTTTTGTGGGACGAAACTATGGCCGAAAGCATAGCCCAATTTGTCAAAGCAAACCCCGACTATCAAGTTGTAGTGTTGGCAGGAAAAGGGCATATTATCTACGGTTACGGCATTCCCAGCCGCGTCGAGAGGCGTTTGGGAGTCGGAAATGTGAAAGTACGATCGATCTTATTCAGTTCGCCCGCAGACACTGCTTTGTCCGCAGATAAATCTATTGTTGACTTTGTTTGGAAGCATTCCGAATAGTACAATCTTACTCGCAAACTACGATCGGGAACAACGAATGACAAATAGACCAAAGATTCTCGCCTTTGCTGGGAGTACCCGCGAAGCATCCTACAACAAACTGCTGGTAAAAGTTGCAGCGGCTGGGGCTAGGGCGGCGGGCGCAGAAGTTACTTATGTAGATTTGCACGACTTGCCGATGCCGCTATTTGACGAAGATTTGGAAGCCAAGGAGGGAATGCCAGAAAATGCGCGGAAGTTGAAGGAATTGATGGTAGCGCACGATGGGTTTTTGATAGCTTCTCCCGAGTATAACAGTTCAATTACCCCTGTGTTGAAAAATGCGATCGATTGGGTGTCGCGCCCAGCCCCGGGCGAACCGGGATTGGTGGCTTTTACTGATAAAGTAGCGGTCATTATGAGTGCTTCCCCTGGCGGTTTGGGCGGTTTGCGGGGATTGGTTCATTTGCGATCAATCCTGGGGAATATTAACGTATTCGTACTGCCAGATCAAAAAGCAATTCCCCAAGCTTTTGCAGTATTTAATGCTGACGGTAGGATGAACGATCCCAAACAGCACGAGTCTGTTGAAAATCTCGGTGCTAAGTTGTCTAATGTGCTGTCGAAATTAATCGCGTGAGGCAATAAAGCAACTCTGGACACGGCAGTGCCGTGTCCCTACCCTAAAATAATCATCAGCTCCCTCGGATGCAACTATCGCCAAATTAATTGTCGGGAAACGGCACTGCCGTGTCCTGACTGTGGCTAATATTAATTCCGATGCTATTGGATTTGAGATCAAGTGCGATCGACCAGCAAAATTGCTATCATTATAGTTGATTGCCTGTCATACTAAACCCCCAAATTAACATGACATTCACTGGAGATCCCGACTCAGCACCTGCTTTGCCAACAGCCGAAGAAGCAGCGGTTGCCAAAACCAGCAGTCGCGCTTTAAAATCGCACTTGCAAAATCATCCGTCTGGCGAATCCCTCAAATTAATCTTAAACGAAAAAGAGGGAAAGACAATTGACATACCTGCCGCAGCATTGCCACTGCTGTTAGAGATTTTGCAACAAACAAGCAGCGGCAATACTGTCATGATGATTCCAATTACTGAGGAACTAGATATCTGGCAGGTTGAGGCTATACTGAATGTCTCCCGCGAGTATGTATGGAAGTTGCTAGATTCTGGCGAAATTCCTTACAAAATGGTAACTACCTGTCGCCGGATACGTTATGAAGATGTAATGAAATATAAAAAGCAGGATTATGACAAAAGTATGAAAGGGATGGATGAGCTTGTAGCTGAATCAGAAGCACTAGGCTTGTACGGTTGAAGCATGACTATTTTCACTGTTGTTTATGATGCTAATATTTTATATTCTGCACCGCTGCGGGACTTCTTTGTCCAGTTAGCTGCTAGCAAAATACTTGAGGCCCGTTGGACAGAAGAAATTCACACTGAATGGATGAGAAATGTACTTCTCAACCGTTCGGATCTCAGATCGGAACAGCTTGTTAGAACCAAAAACTTGATGAATGAAAATGTTGAAAATTGCTTGGTGCAAGGTTATGAGCAAATTATACCAGAGTTGGAACTTCCCGATCCGGGCGATCGGCACGTTCTAGCAGCAGCAATTCATTCTCGCGCAAATTTTATCGTTACTTTCAATCTCAGGGATTTTCCGGCTGAGAATCTCAAACAATATAACATTGAACCGCTGCACCCAGATGAGTTCATCCTGCGCCTTCTCAACTTTAAGTTTGAAGGTGTATGCAAAGCCATAGAAAAACAAAGAATCAGGCTCAAAAATCCGCCAAAAACGGCTGACGAGTATTTGCAAACGCTGGTAGAATTGGGACTGCCGCTGTCAGCGAATCGGATGCGAGAATTGTGCTATCGAGATTAGTTCGATCGCAAACCGCAGACTTTTCTTGATTTATTTCAATATTTTCTATTGTGCTTCTACTTGAAAACGGTTATAATTTCATTCCATACAAATAATAGCTATTTGAACACTTACCACAAATTGTAGCAGCATCGCATCACCCGATCGACCTAAAAGAAAACCACCCGGTCGCACATTGGCAGAAATAGACCACAGCAAGCATACTTAAGCCATCGGTCATCGGTCGGTTATACTTGTAAAAAACCGCACGGTAGGCGTGGGAGACTCCTCCATCACACCTACCATGCGGTTTTATTTGACTAATAGTCCGATTCACGTTCGGGATAGCTTCGCTTCACATCAATCACCCATTTTTTTCTTCTTCCAAGCCTCCACAAACGGCAAAAATACCGACACCAACTCCTGCCGATTCATCACCAGAGTCGGATAAGAAACTCTCCCATAATTCTTCCCCACTTCCAGCGGAAAAATCGCCTGGGACTCCAGCGGCAGCCAAACCGCACCCGCAGCCTTCACAATTACCCAACTCCCGGCAATATCCCAAATTTTCGGAGTCGCTTCCACGCCTCCCATAGCCGCACCAGAAGCTACAGTCAAAAAATTGTAACTAGCCATACCCAACATCCGAATTTTACTCGGAAGATGAGGCCCGATACCCACACTGCGCGAGCACAAATTAAAAATATGATTTCCGCTCATTTTATCAGCAGTCGGGCGAATCGGGCGATCGTTCAAAAACGCACCTTGAGGCATATTTGTCAATACATCTTCACCCGTCAAATCCCCTGCATAAAAACCGTGAAAAGATTGATTCAGCAGCGGTAAATATACATAGCCAAAAACCGGAGTTCCGCGATACAATAAACCCAAAGAAATACCCCAAATCGGAAGTCCCCGAGCAAAATTAGTGGTAGCATCCAGAGGATCGACAACCCAACACCATTCAGTATCTGGGAAAACGTGTTCTCCTTCCTCGCTCAAAATCCCGTGATTGGGAAAAGTAGATGCGATCGCACTTCTAATCGTCGCATCCGCCCAGTTGTCAGACTGCGTAACCAAAGTGCCGTCATCCTTCTCATCCGCTTGTGCAGAACCGAAATCCTTCAAAAACTGCTGCCCAACTGTTTTTGCAGTAGTCTGAGAAAAACTTAAAATAGAGTTCCAAAAATCTTTCATTTGTATTTTGTTTGTACGATTATACGGCGGTTGAAACCGCGTCTAAAAAAACCAAGTCCGCCTCCGCGGACTGAAGATAAATTTCTTCAACCCGCGAAGGCGGGTTTTGTCTGTATAGACGCGGTTGAAACCGCCGGGTATTGTCAGTCTAGTTCATTTTCAAGAATAGTGGCGATTGCACTTTTAGCATTATCCTGAAACTCTTTCACATCCACCCTACTCAACAGCCAAACCGCCACCAACATTCCTACCGCAGGCACCTCAAACACTAATGCGTAAGCTAGCATTGGTCGATCGACTCCAAACCAACTTCTGCCAAAATCTAAAATAGCACCGCCGCTAACCGTCGCCACACCCCGCGCCATCGACTGCGACAAACCCCAAGCGCCAATAAAAGTCCCCGCAGTTTCCGCAGCAGTCAAATCCAACATCAAACTCAGCGCGCCCGTCGTTGTAATTCCCGAAGCCAGCCCAAACAAAATCAAAGCCGACTTAAACAAAATCGGATTACCAGTAAATCCCGATGCAATAATTAAACCAAAACAAACCGCCACCGACAAACAGCCCAACCTAATCGTATTTTGCTTGCCAATTCGCGGTACAATTAAAAAACCAGTTGCGCTCAAACCCAACAGCACGCCAGTACCATAAATAGCATTCAACTGCGTACTTTCCGAAATCGGCATCTTAAAAATTTCCCCGCCGTAAGGTTCCAAAACTGCATCCTGCATAAACAGACAAATAGTCATCACCAACAGGAAAGTAAAAAACAAACCGGTTTGGCGACTAGCAGTCAAAATCCGCAGAGCTCTTCCCAGAGTAATTTTATCTTCTCGATTCACTGCGGTCGATCGCAATCCGTAGCGCGAATACTTTTTTTCCACTCCAAAAGTCGCAATCCCCACCAACAGCAAAACCACCGCCGGCACCTTCACAAACAAACCATTAATCGAAGCCCGCAACACTTCGCGCGGCACATCCCCATCAATTTGTTTGAGTAAACCGCTGCTGACAATCGCCCCGATAATGATACCAACCATCAGCATCGACCACACAACACCGATCAACTTCGATCGATCTTCCTCATCCGAAACATCCACCAACAAAGCAGCAAAAGGAGTCGAGCTCGAACAAATAGCAATACCGTAAACTGCAAAAACTAAACCCAACAAACCCACCCAACCGTAAGTAGGATTCGTCCACCCTACAGCATCCAAACTATCGCCCAAGCGCCACATCACCTGCACCGCCAAAAAAGCCGAAATCACAAACAAAACGCTTCCCACCCACACATAACCCGTGCGGTGATGCCCAAACAAAGGCTTAGCATCAGACATCTGTCCGAACCACACCCTAGCGGGCGCGACAAACTGGTGCATTGCCAGAGTACCGGCTACCACAGTAGCCGGAATCGCCAACTCCTTAATCATGACGCGGTTGAGCACTCCCAGCGTCAAAATCGACATCATGCCCAGCCCCATCTGAAACAAGCCCAGGCGGAACATAGTCAGCAGGTTAACTCTTTTGATAGCAGGAGTCGCGGAATCTGTTAATCTTAAATCTGGCAAACGGTCGATCGACATAACTATTCAAATAAACACAGCACGACTCATTCATAGTAACTGACATACCCACGCACCAGCCGCCATTCCTCCCCCAGCTAGAAGCTCAAAAGCGACTATTTATATAAAAATAATAGACAATAAAGAATTGTGGATTTACCAACCGTGACAACAATTACCTTGGGACAAAATGGCCCAGCCGTCATTCCCCTCTGCGTCGGAACTTGGGCTTGGGGCGACAAAATATTTTGGAATTACGGCAGCAACTACGGCGCCGCCGAAGTAGAAGCAGCATTCAAAACATCCCTGGATGCCGGAGTCAACTTTTTCGACACAGCCGAAGTCTACGGTAACGGCTTATCAGAAGAATTGCTGGGACAGTTTATCAAAAAAACCAGCCAACCCGTGCAAATAGCCACCAAATTCGGGCCCGTACCGTGGCGGATCACCGGAAAATCAGTTTCCGAAGCCTTAAGTGCCAGCTTAAAACGCTTGCAAGTAGAACAAATCGCCCTCTATCAAGTACATTGGCCTTTCGCTTTTTTACTAAGTCAAGAAACCCTGATGAACGCCTTAGCAGACGAAGTAAAACAAGGCAGAATTCAAGCAGTAGGAGTCAGCAACTATTCAGAAGAACAGATGCGCGAAGCCCACAAAATACTAGCAGCCAGAGGCGTTCCCCTAGCCACAAATCAAGTCCGTTACTCCTTGCTGTCGCGGCAAGTAGAAAAACAAGGAATTGTGAGTGCCGCCTCGGAATTAGGAGTCACAATTTTAGCTTACAGCCCCTTAGCCCAAGGATTGCTGACCGGCAAATATAGCGCCCAAGAACAACCAGCCGGAGCTCGTAAATTTGATGCCCGCTTCAGCAAAACTGGTATCGAGAAAATCGAATTAGTGATGTCCACTCTGCGAAAAATGGGCAAAAAGCGCGATCGAACGCCCGCCCAAGTTGCCCTAAACTGGTTAATAGCCAAAAACGGAGTAATCCCCATTCCCGGCGCCAAAACCGCAAAACAAGCCCAAGAAAACGCAGGCGCATTAGGCTGGACTTTAAGCCAAGATGAAGTCAACCAACTAGAACTAATGACTCGTCCTTGGCTCGAATAAATCTGTTGACTGTTAACTGTTAACTGGTTCCCCGGCTCTGCCTGGGAACCAATGTCACTCTTGCTCTGCCTCGCTTCTTGTTTTCATAAAAATTGGAGGCAGAGCCTCCGGATCTGCGTTACTAGGCAGAGCCGGGGAACGAGTAGTTATTCCTTCTTCTTCCTTCTTCCTTCTTCCTTCTTCCTTCTTCCTTCTTCCTTCTTCCTTCGATTATGAAAATATTAACTGATTGGGGTTTCACGCGCGAAGGCTGGCGCAACAACAGCCACGGCGAATATTTAGTTTTACTGCAAGTAGTATTACTTGCAGGATTTACAATCTTGCCAGTTTATCAAATACCAGGATTTAAAATTGAATCAACTCAACTACTTTATCTGAGCTGGATTGTAGCAAGTATCCTCAGCTTAGGCGCATTAATTTTCATCATCAAAGGATTGATAGACTTAGGAAAAAACCTCACACCATTACCCTATCCAATAGAAAACGGAGAATTAGTCCAAACAGGCATTTATGGAATCATCCGGCATCCTTTATATAGCGGCGGAATCTTCGCAGCCCTTGGCTGGACAATCTTTCAATTCAGCTTATCCCACTTCATAGCTAGTACAATTTTACTGATATTTTTTGACATCAAATCGAACCGTGAAGAAACCTGGTTGAGCGATAAATATCCCGACTATGCAGACTACTGCCAGCGAGTCAAAAAACTAATTCCGGGAATTTATTAAAAGCTCGATATTGCTCGAACGACAGTTTCGTTCGAGGAATCGTTCTCTGACATACTCGGCGATCGCAGGTTGTAGCATTAAATTTGTTGATGCGGTATAATTGAGCGATCGCTCATCGAAAATGAGCGATCGATCCGCTAGCGATTCCAATGCTTCCATCAGTTGCCGTCCCGAAACTTCGGGTAAAATTTCTGCTTTTAACTTCGCAGGGGTCGCTCCTTCTTGATTAATGGCGATCCAGTACATAATTTTTTGTTGCAAAGGAGACAAGCGATCGAACTGGCGATCGAGCAAATCCCACAAATCGCTAAAAACAGTATTTCCTTGCGCTAAAAATGCGTCAATATCACCACCAAAAATAGTTTTAATCGTAGTTGCAGCAAGTTTGATGGCGAGGGGATTGCCGCCAAAGTAGTTGACAATATCTTGACAGTGCAATAACGTTGCCTTTAATCCTTTATCGGCGAGGATTTTCTGGCATACGGGCGGTGAAACTCCGAAGAGTAGGATCGATCGCACGGGTGAGTTTTCGCCCGATCGCACGGCAAACCCGCCCGGTTGTTCTCGTCCGGTTAAAATCAGACAACTTTGGTGAGTTTCGTCAGCTATGCGGGCAAATAACTGTCGGTAATCTTCATAACCTTGTTGGTATTGTCCGCTGCGATTTCCCCCTTGCAAAATGGATTCCAGATTGTCGAAAATTAACAAACAGCGTTTTTGTCGTAACTGTTCCATGAGAGCAGAAATAGAGTTATTTATTGTCGCTTCTGAACCAATTAAAATCGGTAAAATATTGCTGAGGATAGCATCTAAGGTGGGTGCTTGCTGCAAGCTCCGCCAGATAACAAATTCAAATTGAGATTGAATTTGTTGGGCGAGTTTGACAGACAGAGAAGTTTTGCCAATCCCGCCAAGTCCAAAAATCCCGATCGAACGGGTAGAATTGTCACTAATCCAAGTTTCTAATGTTTCTAATTCTTGCAGGCGGTTGTAAAAATAGGAAACATCGATCGCTTCTCCCCAATCTTGGATGCAGTTATCTGATCCGCAGCCATGCTGGTAGCGGCGCAAGACTGCTTGCAGATTGTGTTTTGAGACTTTCTCGCCGATGATTTGAGAGAGCTTTTGCCACAAAAGCGAACCGACTCGTTTGATATACTCGTGTTCGTAAAGTAGGCGATCGGCTATTTCTTGATAAGAGTGTCCTTCCCAAGTTTCTAGAAAGACGATGGATTGAACGTCATTGAGTTTGTGTTTTTTGTTAACGGATTGTAACAGATTGTCGATTAGGGCGATCGCCTCTTGTGCTGTCATAGCTTGCCATTTTGTCCTATTCAGTAAATTTACTGATGTTTCATAAGTGCGAGTTGCTTTTCAGGAAATCTAAACAAATTTACACAATTCACCGAAAGCAATAAGGTTACAAGCCCCCGGTACGGGCTGTAAGATCAATTCCATTATCTAAAATTTAACATCTAAAATCGATTGACTGCTAGCAGCCTTTGAGTAAATTTACGTAAGTTTACAAGAGCCTGTCACTTTTTCTCACCGACAGGGCGATCGGATTTGGGTTTTGATTGAGTTAAGGCAGAGCAAAAGCTGCTAACACCATATTTATAATTCCGATAAAAAACTTAGCTTGAGGTGAATTATGGCTGCTAATTATAACATTCCGTATTTCAGTCTAAGTTAGGACTTAGTTAAACTTTAAACATTTAGAAAATTAATCAAATGACACATTCTTCTATCATTGAAACCAAACCAAATTCTGCTGAACATGGAGAGGAAATTGCCGAGTTCTTGCAGAAAAAAAATGGACAATGCTCGGCAATGCGAGCCATGAGTTTTATTGCACTGATTGCAGCGATTGTGTTTGGCACAATGACAATAACTAGCAATAATTCTGCTGGCAAAGACATTACAACTGCTTTTTTAGCTGCTGCTTTCGCACCAAAAGCTATTCAAAGATTTGCAGAAGGTCCCCCGCCTAAGTAAAGTCGAGTTAAGGCGATCGCACTTTGTCACTCCTTCATCTCTTCACCAAATAACAGGAAATGAAGGTTGCAAGTGCGCGCGAGCGAAGCTATCCCGTTCCCCGAAGGGTAGGGAATCGCCCTTTCCCCTAGCTCCACAATTTACCAACTTACAAATCTTTACAAAAGCCTGTCACTTTTTCTCACCGGCAGGGCGAGCACGGGTGGTTTATTCTTTGAATTAAGGCAGAGCAAAAGCTGTTCAGATTGTTCACAGTTAAACCGCAGATGTGCGGGATAAAGCGACCAGGAAGAGTATTGTACTGCGAAACTTGTTGGTGAGGGTAAAAATTGAGGCTGTGTAAGCAGCAACTTGGTTAACAGCCAAGATATTGCACCATTCTCAATTAGCTGTAGGGGCGGGTTCGCCCGACGCCTTAAAGCTTGTAGACAGGTTAAGTAAACCCGCCCTCCCTCCCCCATCGAAAATCCCTTTATTGACATTGATGCAATATCTGAGTTAACAGCCAACTTGTAAATTCTTTAATATTAAGGAGCTAAAAAATGCATTTTTGTAATAATCCCTCTTGTCATAATCCCCTGCATTGCTTTTTGCCACCATATATAATCGATCGTCTTACCGAATCTGAAGATCCAGAAATTCGTCGTTTAGGTACTGATGCTCTTGCTAGTTCCGCAGAAGCACGAGCGATTCGATCGACTTTTGCTGATATGCCCATGATGGCAGCTATTCCCTCCCCAGCAGGTACGAAACATCGTCTCGTTTACGATATGAAAAACAGAAAATCTCCCCTTCCCGGAAAACTGGTTCGTGCTGAAGGTAATGCGGCAGTCACAGATAAAGCTGTCAATGAAGCCTATGACTATGCTGGTGTTGTCTATGACTTTTACAAAGAAATATTCCAACGCAACTCCCTTGACGATCGTGGGATGACTCTTAAGTCTAGTGTTCACCAAGGACGGCGATATAATAACGCTTTTTGGAATGGGAAACAAATGGCCTATGGCGATGGAGACGGCCAGATTTTCATCAGATTCACCAAAGCAATAGATGTAGTAGCTCACGAGCTAACTCATGGAGTAGTAACTCATACAAGTAATTTAAATTATGAGGATGAGCCTGGAGCGTTGAACGAGCATTTTGCCGATGCGATGGGAGCAATGGTCAAGCAATGGTATCTCAAACAAGATGTCAATACAGCTAACTGGTTGAATGGTGACGCAATTATGGGACCCGGAGTTACAGCAAAATGTCTTCGGACCTTCAAAGAAGGAAAAGCTTACGAAAACGATCCGCTGCTGGGTACAGATCCCCAGCCCAAACACATCCGCGATAAATACACTGGAGAGGATGATGCTGGCGGCGTACATATTAACTCTGGCATTCCGAATCACGCCTTCTACCGAGTGGCGATCGCCCTAGGCGGTAATTCGTGGGAAAAAACTGGCAAAATCTGGTATCAAACTCTAAAAAATCTCAATCAATTTAGCCAGTTCCAAGAAGCAGCCAGTATGACTCATCTGGTTGCAGGTTCGATGTTTGGTGCTGGTAGTTTAGAACAAAAAGCTGTCAAAGATGGCTGGAGTGCTGTAGGAATTACAGTCTAGTATCGTCTCTGCTCTAGCCGAGTAATTTGATAATGCTATTGGGATGCCAGAGGGTTATAGTCGTGTTATTAGTAAAACCGATTGTTTTGATATTTACCATAGCAATTGTGACTTTATTAACGCAATTATTCCCTATGCTAAACTATCCTAGTTTAGAGAATAGCTTTTCTTGCTGCCAAATATCCCAAGCTAATTTAATTCAATCAGTCGCGCTCAATCGCATCGATCTATTGAGTGAAAATCCTGAATATATTTGCGGTGAGTTGTCAAAGAAAAAAGCATCAATTAATCAAGTTAAAAAGCACGTGAAAATCAAGTTTCGTCAATCGGGAGGATATGCAGGTTTGCAAAGGGGATGCGACTTAGATAACAAGTCATTAAGCCCCGCTGAATTCTCTCAGCTAGAGTCTTTAGTGAAAACCAGTGGGATTCTTAGATCGAACAGCAGTCGTTCTGAAAATACAGCAGATTTAATCAATTATGAGATTACGATCGAGACGAAGGAGGGAATACACCAAGTTCAATTTGATGATTTAACTTTACCTGAAAGTATTCTACCTTTGCTGGATTATCTTCAGAGTAAAGCCAAACCATTGAGATAAGTATTCAAGGCTAAATTGAAATCAATCTAGGTAAATAAATGCCAAATCTTAGTTTCAAGAAGTCAGGTCTTTTTGCTGTTGTATTGGCGTTGATGCTGTTTTTCCGGTTTGACAGTCAAGCGATCGCTGTTGAAGCGGGAAAATTGCCGACGGGTGATTTTCGGTGGCGAAGTTATTCGCGAATTAATCATCCCAAATTTCGCAACATTCCTCAAGGAAGAACATTCCTAGCAGCACCAAGCTGTACGCCCATAGTTGGTGGAAAAATTTATCGTTTCGTCGATGGGATCGATAAATGTCTCACTCCCATAAGCGATTCAGAGATTACTCAAAAGCTCAACGATGGATTTGCAAAGAATCTGCTGCGTCAAGGATCGTTTCCTAATAGTGTAGATGCTATAACTACGGCCGTCATGGGTGCTGGAATGAACCTACAACAAGCCAACTACGTAGTTGGCGAAGGCAGTCAAATTCCTACCACCGTAGCCGATCGCGATGAGCCGCGCAACCTGCGTTATGTACTCAGTTGGGGAGCTACTCCAACCAGCGCACAGATTTTTCTCAGTGCGGCACCTGGGGGAAATTCTAGCTTCCTACAAGTAATTGCTTGGGATACACAAGCGCGAACTTTCAATTTTTATGAATTTCGCGAACAAGTGGGGCAAGGGAATGGAACTTCAACTAAGGTATGGAGTTGGGCGGGAGAATCCGCGATCGCTCAAGCCAAAGAAACGATCGGACATGGTTGTTTTGACTGTCATCATAATGGCGTTGTCATTATGAAAGAGTTAAACGTACCGTGGAATAATTGGCAATCTCAGCAATCAACTATTTCCCCGTTAGTCGTTCCTTTGGCGGTAGCTCAAGAAAAGTTCTTCAGGAATTCAAATGGAGCAGAAGTTTTAGAAAGAGCGATTCGCAGTGGTTTTCAAACTTATTATCGCGGTTGGTTGAGCGATCGCTACCAAAAGCAAGGTGAAACTATTAGACTCAAAGATGTCGATCTGATGTTGCGCCGTCTCACTACCAACACCACTGTCAATTTTATTTCCAGTGGCATTCAAAGCAGCGGCAATAATACCAGTCCCCCGCAAAAGGATGTTTCGGGCATACCCAACGATCTATTCCTCTGGGATAGTGCTTTGAGAACAGCCTTAAATCTCAACTACACCATCCCCAATATCGTCTTTAAACGGCAAGACTATGACAATTTTTTAGACACTAATAAAGTCAAATTAGTACAATCTGACTTTAACAAACCAGATGGTTCACCACTTTATCAACAAGATGGTTCGACCTATTTCTCGTTCTTTGTACCCGTACCATCAGCAGAGGATTTATACCTGTTGACGCAAATGCGATCGACCAAAATTGTTAGCGATAAATTCATCGCCGCGATCTTGATGGTAGATTTTCAAAACCCAGTATTTTCAGCCAAACGAGTTAGTTTGCAACAATATGCCCAAGGATTAACCACAGGCACAATTGTGGCTGGAGTGAGTAGCGTACCTACAGATTTTGCTGCCAAACTCAGAACAGTTGCTGCCACACAATCTAGTTGTGATGCTGCAAATAATTTCGATCTATGTACTGCCGAACAACAGTTTTTGTACGCATGGAATTTGCCTGACGATAGCTGGAAATCGACGTTGGGAGCCAGAATTCAAGCTTATTTAGATAAGTTTAATTCGCTTAGCCCCGCAGAACTTTTATCTGCGATCAGCACATCTGTCGCCCAACGTCAAAAACAGTTTCAATCCCAGCCGACAATTGGCAATCTCGATGAATTTAGCTTGCTACTTCCCGTTAGCAATTTAACCAATTAATAAAACAACAATTAGGAGCAAAAAATGCCTAAATTACCTCAATTCGATCCACCAGCCTACCAAAACGATTTTCAATGCCAAGAACAAGCACAGGAGAAAGCTTTTCGCGATCGCTGGAGCGACAACATAAATCGGTTTACGGAACAAACGCTACAAAACGATCCGTGGAGTTCAGTGAATCAGCCGCCACTAACTCAGTATTACAACCCGTTGAATACTGATATTCCTGCTGGAACAAAAGGCGCAGCCATTCAATGGACAGCATTTCCTAATCGGATCTTAATTCAGTATCCCAATGTTGGACAGCCTACGCAATGGAAATATGCTGATGAAGGACCGCCAGCTTCTGATAACTATCGCCCGTCTGGTCCTCGTGGCTGGCAAGATGAATATTGCGAATGGAGTGTTACCCGTAATCCAGAAGGCCAGATCACCAAAGTAATGTTTACCTGTGAGAATCGAGAGTATTGGTATACATTGTGGGATATTGATCCAAATGTTGTGTTGCGTCTTTACCAAGAATTAGTTGGTTCACAGGTCAAGCTTGAGGATCTTTACCTGCGAGATGACAAGGGTAATTTGGTCGTTGATCCGGCAACGGGGCGACCAGCTTATAACGATCTCAATCCTTGGAATAGTACAACAACTGAAGGCGCTGTTCACCTAATTAGCAATCCCAATGCGCTCAGTGCCGAGATCTTTCTTGCCGGACAAGCAACTGTCCTCCGTAAAGATGCAACTGGTAATCCGATTACAGACAAGAATCAGTTGATCAATTGCAGTAAGTACGGTACATCAAATCGTAATAGCGATCCCACCATTGGGGCAGAAGTTAATGCGCTAGTGCGTGGAACAGGAGTACCAGGTTCTGGTGTGCGGATTTCTCTGGAAAATCCAGTCGGTCTTTACATTCAAGAACCTAGTTTTGACACCTATCAATTGCCCTTAAGTGCCCCCTCAGATGCTCAGCCATCAGACTACTGGAAGATAGTGCGTGGTCATCAACGTCAGGATGGTGAAGAGATCGACCATATCCTTCATGCAGTGTATGAAGTACCCCAAGAGCTTGGTTTTACGGTCAGCGATATTGCAATTAACGGATTCAATATTGAATATGGAGCGCAGATTGCCCAAACCTTCCAAATCGCACTTGCAGGTTTACCCTTACCTCAGGTGATGACAGATGGATTAATTTGTGCAGATCAACCAAGGTTGCTACCTCGCGCATATTATTTGAGGGAGTCAGAGATGTTGTCTGTAGCCGAACGCTCTGGTCTAAATATGCAGATCGAGCCAGGAACTACGGTTCAGAATGTGATACTTGAAGCAATTAATTGCGATCGCAATACCACTATTGAGTTTGTTGCTGAACCAGGCATTACTTTTGAAATAACAGGGTTTGAAGAGAAGGACAAAACTCAATTTTTTACTTTAAAAATTACTGCTGCATCCGATGCTCCCTTAGGAAATCGTTCTGTTCTTTTGAAAAACCTCGATCCGGATGCTCTCCCTACTTTTCTAAATTTGCTGAAAAGCCTCAAGAACCCCGATCCAAAAAATCCGATTGACCTTACCCAAATTGACCTTAACGAATATTACTATCGTGGTCCTGCTGTTTTTGGTTTGTTGACGGTTGTTTCACCAGGTACACTTAGCAGAACTACGGTTCCCACCGTAGCAGCAATGACAGAATTCAGCCCTGTTGAAATGGCGGTGCAATCCGTAACTGTGTCTCGGTCTGTTGAGTTACGAACAAGAAGATAAGTAAACTCACATCAGGCACCATTCTCAAGAACGGGCAGAAGAGCCCGTTCCACAAAAATTCAATGTTCTTGTGGAATGGGCTTCTAGCCCGTTCATAAAAGGCTAATTGAGAATGGTGCCTGATCTCAGTAAATCAACTTTTAGTCAATTCCGTTCTTGAAAGTTGTTTGCTGGGCGAAGAAAAAATACGTATAAATCCAAGAACCATTGATTGACAAAACTTAGGAGAATAACCATGCCAACTAGCGACCATGAGAATTTGGGCAATCAGCATATTGAGATCGAGCTTGGGCAACCAGAAGATGTTAAGACTGACCTAGATCCACGTCTTCAGAATGCTCTACTGAAGGCAAGAAGTGGTGATAGTCTTGACCCTTCATTGAGCAGTACCCTCGAAGATGGGTCAGTTACTGTTGATGTTCTTGTTAAAGTAGAAAATCCCGATCTATCGCTTCCAAAATTAGACATAGTCAGCAAGATTGGTCAGATTATCACAGGAAGCGTTCGTGTTGAAGATCTTGAAGATTTGCGTTCTAATCCCAACATTATTAGTCTCAAACTGGCAAGAAGATTACATAAAGAGCTAAATTTTTCCGTGCCAGAAATCCGAGCTACTCAAGCACAGATTAATGCAGCTATTCCCGCTGGCACACCTTCTATTGATGGTAAAGGTGTGATTGTTGGAATAATCGATTATGGCTGCGACTTCAAGCACAATAACTTTCGCAACATCGATGGCACTACCCGTATCCTAGCCCTTTGGGATCAAAACGGAGGCAAAACAACTCTGTCTCCTCAAGGGTTTCCATATGGTAGAGAGTTTACCCAAGATTTGATTAATCAAACCTTGCAAACTAGCGAACCTTATCAACACCTAGCTTATCAGCCAGGGAATGGTAGTCATGGGACTCATGTGATGGATATTGCTGCGGGAAATGGAAGGGCAACTGGCAGAACAGGTGTCGCCTCTGGAGCTAGCTTAATCTTCGTCAATATAGCCCATGATGATTTGACAGAAGAAACTTCCTTTGGCAATTCCAAAATGCTCTTGGAGGCAGCAGATTATATTTTCAAAAAGGCTGAAGAGTTAGGCAAGTCAGCGGTTATCAATATCAGTTTAGGAACTTCTGGTGGACCCCATGATGGTTCAACTTTAGCAGAGCAAGGCTTTGATGAATTGCTGCAAAAACCCGGCAGAGCAATTGTCCTTGCTGCAGGAAATTCATGGGAACAACGTTCTCATGCAAGTGGGGAGGTTAACAGCACTGCTCCTCGGAGTTTGGCTTGGGAAATTAAGTCTGGGGATTCTACCGATAATGAACTTGAAATTTGGTATCCCGGAGATCGAGAATTAGGTGTGATCTTGATTACTCCTAGCGGAAAGCGATTGGGTCCAGTTGCTCTTGGTAATAATATTCCTCTTATTGTTGGAACAACTACAAGTGGCAGAATCATTCATCAATGACAAGACCCAAACAATAGTGATAACTGTATTAAAATTTTCCTGGAAACTTCACTTCCCAGTGGCGAATGGAAGGTCGAGTTGACTACTCAGGATACTAGACCAGTCTCTTTTCATGCTTGGATCGAGAGAGACGATCGTAGTCAATCGACCCAATCTACTTTTTCTGAGCAGGATGATAATCGCAGTTATACTATCGGCTCTATTTCTTGTGGAAAAAGCACAATTGCAGTTGGTTCTTATCTTTCAGGCGTTCCCAATTTTGAGTTGTCTCCTTTCACTTCTGAAGGTCCTACACGAGATGGAAGACAAAAGCCTGAGGTCAGTGCACCTGGACAGTATTTAAATCCTTACTGGGAATGGGGCATTTTGGCGGCAAGATCTTCATCTCAGAGTGCAACTCGAATGTCAGGTACTAGTATGGCTGCTCCCCATGTCACAGGTCTAATTGCTTTATTGATGCAAGCTGCTGGAAGGGCTTTAAGCATTGATGAAATACGCGACATTGTTATTAACAATACTCGAAATAATTCTCCTTTAGGAACTAATTGGCATTCTCGTTATGGGGTAGGACGAGTTGATGGTCTTTCTACAATACTTTCTCAATTACCAGCAACGCCTGTAAACTCTTTAACTTTAGGCTCCAGAGATGCTATTGAGGAAAAGTCTTTAAACAATGATCCAAGTCATATGACTTTAGAAACTTTTATCTCAACAATAGCGATCGCTGCTAAAAATGCGAAAGCAAATGTTCGTATTCAGATTGATGTCGATCCTACAGAGAAAGTATAAGCAATTCGAGTCTGCATTTGATAGATCGCAGCGGCTTTTCTCACCGGCAGGGCGATCGAGGGAATTTACGCAAGTTTACAAAAGATTGTCACTTTTTCTCACCGACAGGGCGATCGACATTAGTTATTCTTTGAGTTAAGGCAGAGCAGAAGGTGTTCAGACTGTTCGGAGTTAAACCGCAGATGTGCGGGATCGGCCGACTAGGAAGAGTATTGTACCGCTGATGGCTGCAATCATCAAATAACGTGTGAGTTTTCATAGTCGTATTTATTGAAGGAGTATTTAATCATGAGTTGGTTCAGTGAAAAAGTTTCTTCTGTGAGTGATGCTTTATCTGACGTAGATCCTACTAATCCAAATAGTGCCGTAAGTGATGCACTGAGAGCAGTAGATCCAACATTACTTGTTGGTGATACACAAGCTTTGTTGGAACCAATGGCAATGCCTCTCGCTCAACAATGGAAATCCGACCATCCTGCTGCACAGTCAGATTCGCAATCAGACATTGATGATTGCGTTACAGTTGTTGCTTCAGGACTGGTAGCGGCAGGAGCTGCGATGGGTTCTTCAGCAGCAGGAGTAGGAGCAATTATTGGGGCAGCTATTGGAGCAGGTGCGGGAATTCCTGCTGCGAGACTCGCTTGTAGACGCATTTTTGAGTAAGCTCTTGTACATTTCTCATTTAAAGCAGCCGACGTGCTTGTAAAATCGGGCGATCGTAGATCAGGTTCAAGTGCGATCGCTCTTTCCCCTAGCTCAACAATTTCCAGACTTACAAAGTTTTACAAAATCCTGTCATTGTTTCTATGCTACCTGAAAATAAAATCCTCAAGCACGAAGAGTTAAGGGAGAAAATAGAACAGTATAAGAAAGCTTATGAATTCCGTTTTAAGCGCAATCAATACCTGAATAATACCATAATAGGAGCTTCTATTCTATTAACTATTTTGATTGCTATTACTGGCACTAGCCCTACATTCAAAGATCCACAAAATCCTTGGGCAAATCCTTTGGGTGTTAGTGCTTCAGCATGGCTAGGTCTAATATCTACGGCATTGTTAAGTATTCAAAAACTATACAATATTCAGGGGAAAATAGCATTTTATCCAGCATACATTGTGCAAGCTGAAGAGTTACTTGAAGATTTTGAAACAATCAAAACAGAAGATGATTTACAACTGATTCGAGACAAATTTAGGAAGATGCGCGCTGAAGAAGCAACCAAGCGCCCTATAGAAAACTCTTACAGTTGAACATCCTGCGTCGCAGCCACACCCCAATACTTTATACGGAGTGTCAAGTATCGTCTGTGTTGCGCTGCTGTAAAATATCTAACACCCGTCGATTTTCTGTCTAAAGACCCCCGAATCTCCGTTTGGATTTCCCGGATATCTGATTCCATCACTTCCATCCGCTGAAGGCTTTGAGTCATGATGTGAAACATCCCCTCGATATTGCGGTTCATAGTTTCAATATTGCGCTGATGTACTTCAGCTCTTTCCCCTGATTAATACTAATGACTGATAACTACTTACTAATAACTGCTTTCGGAGTCAACAGTCAACAGTCAACTATCAACTGTCAACTATCAACTGACTTTCATTCCTGCCGCGTACCATCAGGCATCATTGCACCCTGTAAGTTTGCCCCGGTCAAATTTGTCTCCAACAGCAAAGCATTCCTCAAATTAGCACCCTTCAAATTAGCACCTTCCAAATTCGCCATCCACAGATTCGCCCCCTCCAAATTCGCCCCCTCCAAGTCAGCATTAACTAGAAAAATACCTTTCATAAAAGCACCTTTTAAATTAGCATTTTTTAACTTACCACCTCCCAAATAAGCATCCTCCAACCAAGCACTTTCCAGATTAGTCGCTTCCAGATTTGCTCCTACCAAATTGCTACTTATCAGGTAAACACTAGCCAAATTTGCCTGTTTCAAGTTAGCACTTACCAAATGGGCACTCCACAAATTGGCATTTTTCAGGTTGGCTTTTTCTAAATTGACGCCTTCGAGAAAAACAGCGCTCAAATTAGCCCCGGAAAGATTGCACCCCCGACATTCTCTCGCTACAAGCAATTGTCGGACTTGATGCTTGACTGAGGAACCGTTGGCTGCGAAAATTATTAAACCTGTAGTTGCTAAGCCGATCGCCCAAACAGTCCCCATCCCGATCGCACTTACAATCTTTCTTTGTGTCATGCCTCGAAAATCCGGGATTAGTATAAAAATATACCTATAAAATCTAGTATTTACAATTAATATTTTGCTGCTTTCCCCGTTCCATTATGAAAAAACAGTTAAAACTTCAATTGCTAGCGATCGCACTTATTGTAAGTTTAGCAATAATCGGTGTCGGATGCGATCGCATTTTAGCAAAACCCTTTCAACTTCCCGCCTCAGCCAAACAAGAACCCTGGCCCGTTCAAACAGGCCTCCGAGCAGCCATCCTCCGCTCCAACATACCAACAGTCAACCGTATAGTTTTAGTACCCGACGAAGCCACATTCTTAGCAGCCATCCAAAAGTGGAATCTCAAAGGAAACTGGCCTATTCTCATCGAAGATAAAAAATATACGCCGATATTTTTGCAGCGCTTTCAACCCGAAGAAATAGTCCGTTTACCCAGCATCAAACAGCAGCTCCCAAAAGGTCAAAAACTCCAACAATTAATGCTCAGCAGCGCCGCAGCAGCCTGGGATGCCACGGATACTCAAACCTTAAAAGCAAAATGGACTGAACTCGGCTGGGAGCCCCCAGGAGTAGTAATCACATCTGAAAATGACCCCGCACGTTTAGCAGCAGTGGCCTTAGCAGCGGCCCGCGGGGAACCTTTAGTATTTGTCGAAGGCAACTTCGGAAAACCCAACGGTACTCTCAATAACACACAGTGGAAAACTCTGCAAATAGCAATTCAAAAAGCCGTCGAATCTACTGGATATTTTTACTCTCAACTCGGAGATGCGATCGACACAATAACTATTGTACGCCAACTAGCAGTAAAATATCAATCCCCTCAAAACAAAGACGAACAATTAGCTGTTACCGACGGTTTGGGACGACACCCGAATGGCGATCGCTGGGCGGCTGTCGGCTGGATTTACGGCTCCCAAGTACGATCGATCTATCAAGCCATGTGCGCCATATTTCTAGACAGCGAAACAGCCATGCTTTATGATAGTTACCCCAAGGAAGGAAATTGGGCAAAATATGAAATGGAGGAAGCAGCTAGCGGACTAAAAAGTATAGGTGTTAATGTCGAATTAGTGCAGCAACCAGATTCTAGCCTGGAAAAGTGGCGGAGTTTAGCCTCAAAACCGTGGACATTTGACTTAATATTAATGAATTCCAAAGGCTATCCAAAATCATTTCAAGTCGGCAACGGCGACGCCTCAGTTGATGACATACCAAAACTTCAATTTCCCGCAGCAGTTCACATGATTCACAGTTGGTCAGCAGCCGCGCCCGATGACACAAGCACCGTTGCCGGAAGGTGGTTGCAAAATGGTGCTTACGCATATATTGGCAGCGTCAACGAACCTTTGTTATCTGCATTTATTCCACCTAAAATAATGGTCGATCGCCTGAAGCGAGGGGCACCCTTTTTAATCGCAGCGCGCCAGCTAGAATCCCCGCCCTGGAAAGTCGCCACCATCGGCGATCCGCTAATGTCGATCGCCAAACCCAGACCAAGAATCCCGCCCGCTCAACAACCGCTCTAATATTATGTGCGATCGAGGGATTTTAAATTTGTGGTTTGAGATTTGTGATTGTAAGGTAAAGTCTCAAATCGCCAGTTCTTTAATCTGAATGTTGTGTTTAACTGAGTTATACGATATTGCAAGTTCACTGAGAAGATTGGGTCTGAAGCCTACCCGTTTAGGAGGAAATCAAACAAAATGATTCATTGCTCCAATCTTCTATCGACGGAAGAGGTAGCTGTCACAGGTCAACTGTCACAGGTCAACTGATGAACAGAGTATATCTAAGTTTCAATGTAACTGAGCATACAATCACCCCAAATCCGCCGCTCCTCAGAATCAGTCATTCCACCCCAGCCGCAAGTCCAAAAAATCCTCCCTAAAATACGCCTTAATTAACTTGTCAATTCTCTCCAAATCACTCAAAATGAAAATAAGAAATAAAATGTAATATTTATCTAACTTCTCACAGAAGAATTAACCGCTAAATGAGAGCCACCCATCCTGTGGATCTGCCGCCACCCGCGCCAACCGCAGCAACTCCCCAAGCCTCCCGCCTAAGCCCGTTATTTAACCGCCTGCATCCGAGTCCCGAAACCCTCCTACTCATCCTCTCCCTAGTCATAGGGGGGGTTACGGGCGCAGGCGTCGTCACCTTTCACTATCTGATCAACTTGATCCACAGCCTGATGCTGGGAGACTTCATGGGGGCGATCGCCTCCAAAGGCTCTTGGACGCTAGCCTGCATTCCCACCCTCGGCGGAGTCATCATCGGGCTGATGCGCTGGCGGTTTCGGGACTTTGGCCCAAATATGTCGTCCTTAATTGCAGCCACCAGAGGACTACAAGAACTTTCCCCGCTCAAACCCATTACGAAAATGGTGGCGGCCTCAGTTTCCCTCGGCACTGGCGCCTCCCTGGGCCCGGAAGCCCCCAGCGTCGAAATCGGTGCCAATTTTGGGATGTTGCTCGCTCAAGTCTTGCAGCTATCCCCAGAAAGGCAGCACTTGCTCCTGGGCGCGGGAGCAGCAGCAGGCTTATCTGCCGGGTTTAACGCTCCCATCGCCGGAGTATTCTTTGCCTTAGAAGTCGTGCTCGGCAGCACCTTTGCCACTTCGTCAGTCAGCGTTCTCTTGCTATCAGCCGTCGTTTCAGCGCTGATCGCTCAAATTTGTTTGGGAGCTCAGCCGGCCTTTGCTTTGCCTGTCTACGATGTCCGCAGCCCGTTGGAATTGCCTTTTTACATGGGATTGGGGCTTTTAGCCAGCGGAGTTTCCTTAGCTTATACAGAAGCAATTCAATTGGCCGATCGGTGTTTTCAAGGAAAAGTCCGAGGATTTGCTTGGCTCGGACGACTGCCGAGGCCGATTCACCCCATCATCGGCGGGGCTTGCGTCGGCTTAGTGGCTCTGCAATTGCCTCAAGTTTTGGGCGTGGGCTACGAAACAGTCCAAGCAATGCTCCAAGATGTCAAGTTTTCTTTGCCTTTACTGCTACTTCTGCTCTTCGTCAAACTAGCGGTGACAGCAATCAGCCTCGGTAGCGGTTTAGTCGGCGGTATTTTCGCTCCGGCGATGTTTTTGGGAGCTTCCCTGGGTTCGGCTTACGGTCTCTTTTTGGCAATGGTGCCGGCTTTGGGAGAACACGTTGCCGGCCCTCCCGCCTACGCAATGGTGGGAATGGCTGCTGTGCTCGCCGGTAGCGCCAGAGCGCCGCTGACAGCAATTCTGTTGATGTTTGAATTAACCCGCGATTACCGGATTGTTTTGCCTTTGATGGCGGCCGTCGGATTGAGCGTTTGGCTGGTGGAGTGCGTCAACCGCCGATCGACCGCCCACAGCCTCAACCTCCAGCAAATGGGCGTAGATGTGGCTGTCAACGAGCCGATCAAAGCCAGGGAACAGTTGCAGGATTGGGAAGATGCTTTGGGCGATCGGATTGTCACAGAATTGATTTCTTGCCAACTGCCGATCGATGACGAACAAAAGGACGATCGGCCCGTGCTGGCGATCGGCAACGCACATTTGCCAGAAAATGTCAAGCCATTACCTGAAACAAAATCAGCCGTTTGAGGGTTCTCAAATCCCGTTGTTTCGCCACCAAACCGATAACCTTAAAGCTAAATCTGACAACTATGATATTTATCAACCCGAAAACCGATTACGCCTTCAAAAAAATCTTCGGTTCCTCAGAAAGCAAAGAGATTCTAATTAGCTTTCTCAACGCCTTAATTTATGAAGGCAATTCCACCATCGAAGACTTAGAAATAATCAACCCAAATCTGCCACCAAAACTAGAAGGCTTAAAAGATAGTTATCTGGATGTAAAAGCCCAACTGAGCGACGGCACTTTAGTAATTATTGAAATGCAAGTGCTCAACGTCCAGTCTTTTGGCAAGCGAGTTTTTTACAATGCAGCAAAGACTTATGCTTTTCAATTGGAAGCAGCCCAAGGCTATCGACTATTGAAGCCAGTGATTGCTTTGACAATTACGGATTTTGAAATGTTTCCTGAGAGTGCAGAATTTATTTCTAGATTTGTGTTAAAGGAAGTCAATAAAAACTTTACATATTCCGAAAACGATCTAGACTTAGTATTTGTAGAGTTGCCGAAGTTTATCAAAGGAGAGGAGGAACTTGAAACTTTAGCAGACAAATGGATTTATTTTATGAAAAATGCCAGAACTCTGACATCGGTTCCAGAAACAATGGATAGCATACCAGAAATACATGAAGCTTTTAATATTGCGAGTCAAGCGAGTTTGAGCAGAGAAGAAGTGGCAGATTTAGACAAAAGAGAACAGTTTATTTATGATCAACAGGGAGCAATTATTAAAGCGGTTAACGAAGGTATAGAACAAGGCATAGAACAAGGGATGCGAGTAAAGGCGATCGCGATCGCCAGACAATTACTCTCACAGCTAGATAATGCCACGATCGCCCAAGTTACCGGGCTTAGCGTTGAGGAGGTGCAGAATTTGCGGGGAGATTCATAGTTTAAATTGGGCGATCGTCGGTTGAGCCGATCGCCCACCGTCAACCCCTCAACATCGCAGACAGTGGCACTACCATCAAATTTGGTCTAAAATAATCAAAAATTATCAATCAGCCCAGGGGCACTTAGGTGACTTCTAACGAGGCAACTGCACAAAACCAAAGTCAGAAAATGTCAGGAAAAACCCCCTTGGGTTCTAGTTACTACGCCTTGTTAGGGCTGCATCCTTCCGCATCGCCGATCGATATTAGGCGATCGTACCGAGAACTGAGCAAACTCTACCATCCCGATACCAC
>JANNOR010000303.1:0-9321 GCA_031399265.1 Cyanobacteria bacterium SOY_34_metabat_3
TGCGACGGTGTTCGATCGCACTGTCGATCGCGGTATGGCTAGGGTGAAGCAGTTGCAGGGAGAGGCGATCGCCTCGGAGAAACTGCGCGACAAAGCAGAAGCTGGGCTGCGACAGGAACAAGTTTCTGGCGGTTTTGGACACCGCCGGGATTTGGCGCGTTTGCTGCTGGAAAAAGGCCGATCGCCGGATATCACCGAAGCGCTGGTTTTGATGCAGCAGGAGGTGAAAATTCGCAGGGATGCTTTGACGTTGGATACTTTAGCCTGGGCGCTTTTGGCGGCTGGTGAGTGGGAAAAGGCCGATCGAGTGATGGCCGAGATTTTGCGATCGGGAATTCGAGATGCGGGGATCTTTTATCGCGCAAGTGCGATCGCCCGCAATTTGGGTAAGGATGCTGAATCTCGCGCTTATTTGCAAAAGGCCAAGGAAATTGACCCCAGTTTCGATGTGCGATCGGGCCAAGCATCAGGTTTAACAACCGATGAATTTTGAGATTATATCAAAACTATTCATCTCTCTCTTCTCTTCCTCTGCGCTCTCTGTGGCCTCTGCGGTTCAATCATTTATAAAAGTAAGTATTTATGCCAAACAAACTAAACCGATCGCCAAAATTTCTCCTCTTATTCTTCGCAACACTTTCATTATTACTAACAATCTCAATCCGTCCAGCTTACCCTCACTGGGCAGACTTATCCGTAGCCGAAATAACAGTCAGCGATCGACAAACCGAAATAACTTTAACTTACCCAACCGGCTTAACCAACTTCGCCGATGACAATCGAGATAGCCAGCTACAACCAGCCGAAGTCCTCCGCCACAAAGCACAACTCGAAACATTTTTTAGCAAACAAATTCCCATTACCAACAGTAGCAACATTCAAGGCTCCATAGAAGTAAAAGCGCTAGAAATAGCAGCTAAAACTGCCAGCTTAATCCAGCAGCCAAACACCCACACCACTGTAATTTTAGACTACACCTGGCCGCAGTCTGCTCAAACTCAAACACCAAATTTACCAGGCTCAAATTTAAATTCAAAAAATCAATTGCGGATCGACTACAATCTATTTTTGCCTGGAGTAACCACAGCTAGCTGTCAGGCTACTATTGTCCAAGCAGGTATGGTCAAAAGCTTTGTATTTACTCCACAAAACCGAGAGTTTTTATTAACAGGAAATGAATCAATCTGGGATTCGGGTTGGAGTTTGGTGCTAGCATTAACAGGAGCATTTGTTTGGGGTGCTGTGCACGCGATGTCGCCCGGGCACGGAAAAACAATCGTAGGTGCTTATTTAGTAGGTTCGCGCGCTACTGGGTTACACGCTTTATTTTTAGCAGCAACAACTACAATTACTCATACTGCTGGCGTGTTTGCGGTGGGTGGAATTACGCTGTTTGCTTCTCATTTAATCGACCCAGAAAAACTGCATCCTTGGCTGAGTTTAATTTCTGGCTTATTGGTAGCTGTTATTGGCTTTAAATTACTCTTGCCAAGAATCAAAAAGGGTTTCGCATTCAGGACTTCAGTCCTCAAAAAAAGGACGGCTAAAGTCCTGACTGCGAACACTGAGGAACCAGTTAATCTGTTAAATAGGGGAACTTGGGAGAGAGAATTTAAACCTGTCAAGCCAGAGATCAAACATCATTATCACAGTCATGGCGGCCGCATTCACTCGCATTTGCCGCCCGGCTCTGATGGTGAGCCGATTACTTGGAAAAGCTTGCTAGCGTTGGGGATTTCCGGCGGTTTGCTGCCTTGTCCTTCGGCTTTGGTGATGCTGTTGAGTGCCTCGGCTTTGGGCAATATTGGTTTGGGGATGACGCTGGTTGTAGCTTTTAGTTTGGGATTGGCTTTGGTGCTGAGTGCGATCGGGCTAATCTTAGTTTATGCGAAACAGAATTTTGATAAATTGCCGAAACAGATAACAGCAGTTAAGTTTTTGCCTGCGATTAGTGCGACGTTGGTAATGTTATTAGGTTTAGGAATTACTGGAGAGGCAATTTTGAAGATATTGGCTGCGAATCAATGGATAATTGGTAATGGATAATATCGTTTTTTTAGATACCAGACAACTTTTGCGAAGTCTGGTATCTGGTTATTCTGTTGTTTTAGCCGTTGCTCGTTTATGACGCCGCAGTATGATGTTTATTAATGATTTCGGCTAAATCCGGCACTCCTTTTTCCACGTAAGTTTTAGCTGAGGGGCGGAGTTTGCTATATGCACCTTTGACTATGGCTCTTGTGCTATTCTCGGCTTTTTTGTCGCTGAGTTGGAGCAATTGATCTGCTACTTCAGCTTTTCTTTGGGCTAGATATTCGACTGGGTTGCCATTGTTTACTGCTTCAGCCCACATCGGATCGAGCGCGATCGAGATTTCGGGCAAAAGTTGATCGACGACTTGGGCGCAATAGTCCGATCGTATCCCTTTGACAGTAGAGTAGGCTGCTTTCAGAGCAAGACCGCCCAATCCGGGCGCGGCAGCAACTTGTTTGTCGATCAACTTTACACAGTCATCAACAAAAGTATCTCTGTTGTTTTCATTCAATAGAATATCGCTAAGTCCCATTTTCACTCTCTTTGATTTAATAGTCGATATGCTGATTAGCTTTGAACTGCATCTGGAAAGTATATATCTATATCCGATCCTTTAATCAGGATTGCACAAGTATTTTAAGGTTAAATAGAAAAGAGAACAGCTCTCAAAAAATATTGCAGACAAACTTGGCTCGATCGCTCGTTAGCGAAGCCCTCGAAGAGGATCGCACTTGTTGGACGCATCATCGGGCGCGGATCGTTAGGATTCCACGTTCGACTTGAAGCCCGCAGGTACTGCAATCAAGGGAAGTTTCTGGGTTTGAGCCGGACTTGCGCCCGATCGCAATACCAAAGTTTTCGGAAATTTCGCGTTCGAGCTGACTCCGGCAAAGATGTGAAGCGATAAGGTTAAGGCCGCCGATAACAACAGTTTTTCAAACATGGGACTGTCTCCAATACATACACCGCTGCGGGCATAATTCTTCTGACACCTACAACATACAGAACATATTCTCCGGCTTGTGCGATCGTACAAGCATAGAAAGAGTGACAAACATCACGACTCAGGAGAGGGTGAGAGGGTGAAGGGGTGAGAGGGCGAGGGAAAAAAGTCCTCCCTCTTCTCGGTTGCGAATCGAGAATTGTCCTAGAGAAAGAAGCCGTTAAGTCTCTGTCAAAGGTAGAATTAGCGCGTAGAAGTTTATTTGACACAGCGGAGGTACCGACAAGATGCTTGCATACATTCTGGCGTTGGCGGTCGGTCTAGGCAGCTTTAGTATTTACATGGCGGCCTTCTTTTTTCCAGAAGTTCACCGCAAAAGTGATTTTACTTGGAGCGGGGTAGGGCTTTTTTACGCGTTAATTTTATGGGCTTGTGCGGGGCGAATTACCGGTGCTCTCCTGCTGGGTCAAATGGCGGGCGTGGCTATGTTGGGTTTCTTCGCTTGGGAAACTCTGACTTTACGCAGACAGGTGACGCCAATTGCTCAGCAAACGCCCGTTCCCGGGCCGGCTGCTTTGGCGGCGGCGGGCGTGCCGTTTGCAGGCTTGTTTGGCAAGAAAAAAGAGCCCGCAGCCAAAAAACCTAAGTTTGTCCGATCGCCCAAACCGAAAGCCGATGCTGTTCCAGCACCCGCTGTAAATGAAGGCGAGGTGAAAATAGAACAGCCGCCGATTCCCTCATCAATACCTCAAACTCTTGCCGAAAGTTCGTTGGCCCCTGAGCCGACAAATCCCGACTGGATCGCACCTGCAATTTCAGAAATACCCGTGTTTTCTGTCGAAACTCCTGCTGCTGAGACTAAACCCACCCCAGCAGAATTAGCCAGCAGCTTCACTCCTCTGCCTCTAGCTCTAGAATTGTCAGAAATTGCCGCCCCAGCAACTGCGGAGCCAGCAGAGGCTCAGTCAGAGGTCAAACAGGAGCCAGAAGACGATGATTTTGATGAGATGTGGAGGGCGATGGCTAAAGATTCTCAGTCTGCTGCGAGTTCGATCGCCCCTGCGGCGACACCGACAGCAGCCCCAGAAGCTATCTCAACTCCTGCCAAAACAGCTAAAAAACCCGGCGGTTTTGGCAGTCTCTTCGGCAATCTCAAAAATAGTCTCGGCGGTATGTTGGGACGGGGTGCGCCTAAAAACAAGTCGGATGCAGCTCCCCAGACACCAACACCGAAAGCGGCGACAGAGCCGATCGCCCCTGAACCTAAAATAACCGCAATTCCAGCACCGGATATCGACCAAATTCTGGAATCAGAATTAGCCGAAGCCGCCGCCGAAGTGACAGCCGAAACCAGCAGCGCTGCTGTTGAAACCGGTCAAGGAGTGCCGTTTCCCACCGATGTTGAAGCAATGGCCGAGTTGATGGTGGCAGAAACCGCAAGTTCTGCCAAAATAGGGGACTCCCCTGAAACCCAGACATCGCCCGCTGCGGTTGCTGAACCGGAATCGCCAGCCCCTGCTGTATCCCTAGAAATGACTGTAGTGGAAATCGTTTCCGCAACCTCTGTGGAGATGGAAGGATCGGAACAACCCGAGTCGATCGCGGTGGAAGCGGTTTCAGTAACAATAATGTCGATCGAATCCACAGCAGATCCAAAACCATCTTCTGAGGAAGAACAACCGGAATTGATTCGCCCTAATCCTCCCACATCGGAGTTAGTAGAAGCGGCCCAACCAACCGGTGAATCCAAGTCCGAGAATGTATCCGACGAAGATAAGCCCTTAACTTAAAGCAAAACCCAAAAGGTAGAAACCAGAATTTTTGCGATTGTGTTTTCTACCTTCGGCGTTGCTGAATTTAGGTATGATTCACTCGGCGAGTGAATCCCTGAATTGCCCCTACATTTCGGAGGCAAATCATACTCCTGCAGCAGCAACGCCCTACCTTCTTACTTTTTCCTCATTCCTTTTACCTTCTATTTTGTGCCTTCTACCTTCTACCTTCTTAAATATTATGAAAGCAATTATGGTCGTGGGAACAACATCCCACGCAGGAAAATCTTTACTGGTTGCAGCCTTGTGCCGCATCTTTTCTCGATCGGGCTGGCGGGTAACTCCGTTTAAAGGTCAGAATATGGCGCTGAATTCCTACGTCACAGCCGCCGGCGGAGAGATTGGCTACGCTCAAGCAGTGCAAGCTTGGGCTGCGGGTATCGCACCTTGGGTAGAAATGAATCCGATTTTGCTCAAGCCGCAAGGAGACATGACATCTCAATTAATTATCAAAGGCAGAGCCGTCGGAAATGTGCGAGCATCTCAATATTACGAGCAGTATTTTGATATTGGTTGGCAAGCGATCAAGGAATCTTTAGAATTTCTACGGCAAGAATTTGACATGGTTGTTTGTGAAGGAGCCGGCAGCCCTGCGGAGATTAATCTCAAGCATCGCGACTTAACAAATATGCGAGTAGCTAAATATTTAAATGCTCGGACTTTGCTAGTAGTTGATATCGATCGCGGCGGCGCTTTTGCTCACATCATTGGTACTTTGGAATTGCTCGATCCAGACGAACGCGCTTTAATTAAAGGATTCATCATTAATAAGTTCCGAGGACAAAAATCTATCCTAGATCCGGGGCTGACTTGGCTGGAAGAAAGGACTGGAATCCCCGTAGTTGGGGTGATTCCTTGGATAGACGAAGTGTTTCCCTCAGAAGATTCTCTCGATTTGCTCGATCGGCGTTCTCCCAATTCTCAAACCGACCTAAATATTTCCGTCATCCGCCTGCCCCGTATTTCCAATTTTACCGACTTTGACCCCCTGGAATCGGAAACCACCGTCACAGTCAAATATGTCAGCCCCAGAGACAATTTAGGCCATCCAGACGCCGTAATTTTACCCGGTTCTAAAACTACAATTTCCGATTTGCACGTACTCCGCCAAACAGGTATGGCAAAAGCCATTCAAAATTACTTAATAGCTGGCGGT
Organism: Cyanobacteria bacterium SOY_34_metabat_3; assembly: GCA_031399265.1. Classification (GTDB taxonomy): domain Bacteria; phylum Cyanobacteriota; class Cyanobacteriia; order Cyanobacteriales; family Microcoleaceae; genus Microcoleus. The sequence continues at coordinate 5,966 of JANNOR010000303.1, forward strand.
ACAGTCATGGGAGTTTGCGGCGGCTTTCAGATGCTGGGAGAAAGTATCACCGATAAAGAAGGGCTTGAGGGAGAAAAAGGAGAATTTGAAGGATTGGGATTGCTACCTTTGAAAACGGCGATCGCACCTAACAAAATTGCCCGCCAGCGAATCGTCACATCCCACTATCCTCAACCCGGTTTACCAGTTTCCGGTTACGAAATTCATCAAGGAAGAACGCAAATGATGGAGTCAGATTTGACTCAACCCCTATTTGACGATCCGACTTTAGGAATCGTCAACACTTCCCAATCAATTTGGGGCACATACCTGCACGGAGTCTTTGACAACGGAGCTTGGAGGCGAGCTTGGTTAAATCACTTGCGCCAGCAGCGGGGACTCCGCGCCCTACCTACAGGTATTCCGAATTACCGAGAACACCGAGAAGCTCTGTTAGAATCTCTAGCTGATACAGTGGAAAAGCATTTAGATATCAAGCATATTTTAGGTTAGTTGGTTGACGGTTGACGGTTGACGGTTGACGGTTGTTTGTTATTGGAGGTTAAAATTGAATGACAAAAATTTGTTTTTTACCAGATAATGTGACAGTAGAAGCTGAAGCCGGAGAGCTATTGCTGGATGTAGCAAAACGTGCAGGGATTTCTATTCCTACGGGTTGTCTGATGGGTTCCTGTCACGCTTGCGAAGTCGAACTAGAAAACGGACAAGTAATTTGTGCTTGTATTTCCGGCGTACCTTCAGGAAAAGAGCAAGTCACAATTAATCTGTATGTTGACCCAGTTTGGTAATTTATTAGTTGACGGTTGACTGTTGACTGTTGACTGTTAACTGTTAACTGATGCCCAATTCCCCATGCCCAATGCCCAATGCCCAATGCCCAATGCCCGATGCCCAATGCCCCATTCCCAATCTTTAATTCTTTTGCCATTCTTGCTGTTTTTTACGAGCCGATTGCAGCCATTTTTGAGTTTCTGGATAAACAGTTGTCCCCGGTTTTACAGATTCTAATTTATTAATAATTTGTTGCAACTGGCTGAGGGAGTTACCAGAATTTTGAGAATTCACATCTTGTTGCAGGTTAGCAAACAAGCTTTTAGCTTCTTGCAAAACTGTTCCAGAATCTTTTTCAGCTTGCAGCCTAATTTGAGCAATTCCTAAATTTTTTTGATATTCAGCTAGTTTAGTTTGGGCGTCAAGATAGCCCGGATTATCCACAGGAACCATTTTCAGCCGGTTAATTCCTTCTTCCCACAATCCTGCTATTTGTTCCCACTGGGCGGCGGGATGCGGCGGTTTTTGCGATGCTACAGCCGCCGACAGTGCAAATTCTTTTGCTGCTTCGATTAAGTTGTCGGCGCGCACGGAACCGGTAGCGACGCCGCCCATTGCTTGAAAATCTCTGTCTGCTGCTTGGAGTTTTTTCTTAGCAGTTTCTCCGGCGAGTGTTTCTGCGGGAATTTGATTGAGTTGGTCGATCGCACTTTGCCAATTTATGCTAGCTTTTTGTCGATCAGCCGCATTTTTGGCTTGCTGATATTCCTGTTTTGCTGTAGTGAGGGCTTGTTCGACTTGGCTTAGCTGAGTAAAAGCATTTTTTTGTTGAAAAATCTGGGCTTCCATCCGCCCGATATTTTTGCGGGCGGCTTGAAATTCATCCACAGTAAAGCGCCAAGTGCAGCCAGCAAAAGAACAGTAAGTTTTTGGGTAATAACCTAAGAACCAAACCGGCAAAGCATCGAGGTGTTTTTGCGCTTGTTTTGATTTAGTTTCGCCCAAATCGAAATCAGCCGCCGCTGTGGCTTTATTGATCAATTGATCGGATTGTTCCACAAGGGCGATCGCCTGTCGGTAATTGTAATCCATGCTGATAAAACTGGGCAATAATAATATCGGCATCGTGTTCGCAACCGGCCACCGAATCATCGGAAATGGCAGGTTAATCACCCAAATTATCCCCGCTGCACCTCCCAGCAAACTCCCAGCAAAGATGATTTTATCGAACAATCCAGGCGCTTTGTTGGCTTTAACAGCTTCTTTGAGAGCTTTTTCGCTGAAATTGGGAAATTCATCTTTGAAAGTGTCGCGGATTTCATCTCTTGATGCGAAAGTGCCGTTTTGCGATCGCAACTTCTCCAGCCGCTTGATTACCATGCTGCGGTACACATTACCAGCTATACCATCAGCCGCCGCACATCTGTCAACTTCGGCCCGCAAAATTTCAAAAGCTCGATCGGTAAGACGCCCCATAAAACTCACCTATTCCCTTTTAATTATTGTACAGCTAGCCCGTCAAGATCATTGTTAAAATATATAAATCCTACGTAAAATATCCGCAATAAGTTCATGTCAACTGCTTTAATCACCGGTGCTTCTGGCGGAATTGGTGCAGCCTTTGCCGCCGAATTAGCCAAGCGCCAGCACAACCTAATCTTGGTAGCTCGCTCGGAAGACAAATTGCAGCAGCTAGCTGCTCAACTACAACAGGAATTCAATATTTTGGTTGAAATCATCGTTCAAGATTTGAGCGCACCGGGCGCTGGAACTGCTGTATTTGACGCGGTTGTTAAAAAAGGTTGGACGGTTGATTTGTTGGTGAACAATGCCGGTTTTGGAGATTACGGAGTTTTTGCCGATCGCCCGCTTGCCAAACAACTAACAATGGTGCAGCTAAATATTGTAGCATTAGTTGAACTCTCGCACTTATTTTTGCAGGGAATGCGGGAAAGAAAATCTGGAAGTATCATTAATGTTGCTTCCATCGCAGGCTTTCAACCGATGCCGTACTTGTCAATGTATGCAGCAACCAAAGCCTTTGTTCTCAGTTTCAGCGAGTCACTTTGGGCGGAAAACAAAGATTTAGGAATTCGCGTTTTGTGCCTTTGTCCGGGGCCGACAGAATCCGGCTTTTTCGCAGCAGCGGAATTCCCGAAATCACTCGCATCTAGCAGCGGCCAAAAACTCGTTCCCGCTGATGAAGTAGTGCGGGATGCTTTAAAAGCTTTAGACAAAAATGAGTCTAACGTCGTGACAGGGGGAATTACCAATCAAATAATAGTAAATATGCCTCGATTGATGCCGCGAGAACTGTTGGTAAACTCCGTAGCAAAGCTGTTTCGGGGGAAAGGGAAATAGCCTCTAGCGATGGGAAATCGCGAAGTCTTACGCGCAGACAAACAATGTCTGCCTCCGCCAACAAATAGGGTATTCGGAGATGAGAAATAATCGGGTAGAACCTTCAACCCGCGGAGGCGGGTTTTGTTTGTATAGTCGCGGTTTCAACCGCCGGGAGATCGGAAATAATCGGGTAGAACCTTCAACCCGCGGAGGCGGGTTTTGTTTGTATAGTCGCGGTTTCA
>JANNOR010000307.1:0-21069 GCA_031399265.1 Cyanobacteria bacterium SOY_34_metabat_3
GCAGATTTGAGCACTGCTAATTTAGCGGGAGCTCAGTTGCGCGGTACAATCATGCCTAATGGAGAAGTACACGGATAGTAATTGGGAATGGGAATTGGGAATTGGAAATTGGGAATTGGGAATTGGGAATTGGAGAGCTTGATGTTAGCTTTTATATGAATTCCAATACAATCTGAATTGATAATGATTTGATAACCAATCAAAACAAAAAGTATCTCTGCGCCATCGGCAAAACAGTTGCTGGTTCACAAATCAACAATTCCCCATCCGCCCTCACTTCATAGGTTTCTGGATCGACTTCCATGTACGGCAAATAATCGTTTAGTTTCATATCTCTTTTACTGATTTGGCGTGTCCCGGAAACTGCTACAGTGGGCTTTTGCAAACCGAGCTGTGCGGCAATATCTCGATCGCGCGCAGCCTGAGAAACAAACGTCAAACAAGTCGCCCCGATCGCACCACCAAAACTCCCAAACATCGGCCGCATATGCACTGGCTGCGGCGTCGGAATGCTAGCGTTAGCATCTCCCATCTGCGAATAGGCGATCGCCCCTCCCTTAATTACCATCTCCGGTTTCACCCCAAAAAATGCCGGCCTCCACAAACACAAATCCGCCAATTTTCCCTCTTCCACCGAACCAACATACTGACTAATTCCATGAGTAATCGCCGGATTAATAGTGTATTTAGCAATGTACCGCTTCGCCCGAAAATTGTCATTTTCTCCCTCTATTCCCCCCCCTTGGTAAGGGGGAGTTACTCCTATTCCCCCCCCTTGGTAAGGGGGGGTTAGGGGGGGTAAATTCCCTCTTTGCACCTTCATTTTATGCGCCGATTGCCAAGTCCGAATAATTACTTCCCCAACCCTTCCCATCGCCTGCGAGTCCGAAGAAATCATGCTAAACGCGCCCAAATCGTGCAAAATATCTTCAGCAGCAATTGTTTCTCTTCTAATTCTCGATTCAGCAAAAGCCACATCTTCAGGAATACCCCGATCCAAATGGTGACACACCATCAACATATCTAAATGTTCTTCCAAAGTGTTGACAGTGTAAGGGCGAGTCGGGTTAGTTGACGAAGGCAAAACATTAGCTTGGCCGCAAACTTTGATAATATCCGGCGCGTGTCCGCCGCCTGCACCTTCAGTGTGATAAGTGTGAATTGCCCGATTCTTAAAAGCGGCAATTGTAGTTTCGACAAATCCCGCTTCGTTGAGAGTGTCGGTGTGAATTGCAACTTGTACATCGTACTCTTCAGCTACATTCAAACAAGTGTCAATTGTTGCTGGCGTAGTTCCCCAATCTTCGTGGAGTTTCAAACCCATTGCACCGGCCAAAATTTGTTCCACTAATCCTTGAGGTTGACTGCTATTTCCTTTACCTAAAAACCCTAGATTGACCGGAAAAGCATCGGCTGCTTGCAGCATTCTGTACATATGCCAAGGCCCGGGAGTGCAGGTTGTGGCGTTAGTACCCGTTGCTGGGCCCGTACCGCCGCCGATCATTGTCGTGATGCCAGAGGCGATCGCCACTTCAATTTGCTGCGGACAAATAAAGTGAATGTGAGAGTCGATTCCCCCCGCAGTCAAAATCATTCCTTCACCCGCAATTACTTCTGTTCCCGGACCAATAATAACATCAATTCTGTCTTGAATATAAGGATTTCCGGCTTTCCCAATTTTGTAAATCTTGCCTTCTTTAATCCCGATATCTGCTTTGACGATTCCCCACCAATCTAATATTAAAGCATTAGTAATTACCGTGTCAACAGCGCCGTCCGCATTAGAAATAGGCGACTGTCCCATGCCGTCGCGGATCACTTTACCGCCGCCAAATTTAACTTCATCCCCATAGGTTGTGAAGTCTTTTTCAACTTCTATGAATAATTCGGTATCTGCTAATCGGACGCGATCGCCCGTTGTCGGCCCGAAGGTTTCCGCGTAAGCGCGGCGATCCATTCTGTAACTCATATTAATGCACTCCTCAATTCATTTTTATTGATAATAGTCGAATTCTCTCTCATTCATCTAACATACCGTTCACTCTCCCATTAAAGCCGTAGACTTCACGACTGCCGACAAAAGGTACTAACTGCACTTGCTTTTCATCTCCAGGCTCAAATCTAACTGCTGTCCCCGCCGGAATATCTAACCGCATTCCTTTTGCTTGTTCTCGATTAAATTCTAATGCTTCGTTAGCTTCATAAAAGTGATAGTGGGAGCCAACTTGAATCGGTCGATCGCCCGTATTTCCTACCAGCAGCCGCACAGTTTCACGTCCTGCATTTAGTTCAATTTCTCCTGCTAAAACAATCATTTCCCCTGGAATCATATTTTCCTCCTGCGAGTTTATGCGATTGAATATTTAACGAATTGGATCGTGTACTGTCACCAACTTAGTTCCGTCGGGAAAAGTCGCCTCAACCTGCACTTCATGCACCATTTCTGGTATCCCTTCCATCACATCTTCCCGCGTCAACAGAGTTGTGCCGTAACTCATTAAATCGGCGACGGTAAGGCCATCTCTAGCTCCTTCTAAAATGGCGGCAGAAATATAGGCAATTGCTTCGGGATAGTTTAATTTTAAACCTCTTTGTTTCCGGCGCTCTGCTACCAAGCCGCAGGTGAAAATCAGCAGTTTGTCTTTTTCCTGGGGGGTGAGTTGCATTTTTATTCTCGTAAGTGCGATCGTATTATTTGCTCGAGTTCGGCTATCAATTATACATCGAGTTTGATATCGAAGTAGCTGTAAATGAGAGAATTTATGATGTCATAAAATCCTATTTTACCCAAACTCGGGGCAAACAGCAAGGGCGTTCTGAAAAAGACAAGCGCAATAAATCCCAAATGCCGACAAACCAGTCTCTCGCCGCAGCGGTGGAATCGCCCCGATAGCGGCACAGCAAACCGTTAGGAATGCGAGTCACGCCGGCGGTGGACTTACCAGGATAAATTGTTGCCTCAGATGGCAAAGCACGCACTTTTTCCAAGAGTTCTGTGCTGATAGGTTCGCCTACCCAAGCGAGGGTAGCAACTACGGGTTTTCCGGCCAATCCGTGAGGACTTTCGAGCATTTTTTCCCCGCCTGCGAGCAACTGTCTGTCAATCCACAAAGGACGGTTTTGCTGCCAGATTTCGGTGTGCGATCGCCATTTTCCCGACAAGAACTTTTCGCCTCTAGCAGTGCGTCCAAACCGGGTAATTTCCCATAGTAAAATAGTAGCTTTTAGGGCTAATTCTACCCGCAAATTTTGCTGATAAATTGCGCCATCAAAAACGATTGTTTCCTGGGGTAGCCATTCTAAATTAGCACCGATTTCTAGTTTAATGTCGATATTTTGTTGCGATTCTAGTCCGCTGCTACGATAGATTTTACTAGCAGCGGCGCTGGTAATCAAGGCTTTGGCGTTGGGTTGGAGGTGAAAATTGCTTGAAAGCCGATCGCCCCCGACAACTCCCCCAGCGGTGTGTAAGATGACGCTGTGGCAAATCTCTTTACCTTCAGGATAAAACGGACGCTGCACCTTCAGCGGCGCTTGCATTTCGTTGCGAATTATTTGAGTTGTGCCGCTGCGGTTGGCATAGACTAAATTGAGGCGGCCGTGCCAACCATTTATCTTAGTGGCAGCTTGTTCAGTAGAAGGTTCAGTCACAGATTTTTGCATTAAAATTTCAAACTCTAAATAATAGCCGATTGATTTTCATCATTTTTAAAATTCATTTTTTTGCCAATATCACATAGTCATCAAGTTTATAATTTAAGTCATAATGTAACTTAAAGTGCTGGCGGAAAAGTGGACTGATGAATTTCTGAACCGACAGATTCTCTCTAGCAAACTTTGCAAAGTTAGGATGGCTTTTCCTGCTACCAGTTGCACTTAAATATTTATACCAAACCAAGTTTAAGCCCAGCTCATCAACAAATTGTTGTACTACACTTAGCTCCTGTTTGCAATCATCAACTAGACGAACATTGTACGGTACAAGCAACTTTTTTTGTTGAATAATTAGCAAAGCGTAACCCGAATCTGTCAGGCTGTTTGTAAATATATCCTTGTAAATTTGAAGGGATTTTTCTCTTTTATCCTTATCGTTAAAAAAACAGTGAGAAATCACTATAAAATCAAAGAATTTTTTCGGCAGTCTTTTCGATTGATTTTCCCCATCAAAGATACTAGAAGTGTCAAAGCGAAAGTAAGCATTCATCGCCTGGGGTTCCATGTACTGTCGCCAAAACTGAAGTCCCCGATATTGAAATGCCTTTTGCTGTTCCAGAGAGTAGTAGGATATGTGCATTGGCGGCATTAAAAAAAAGTCGCTACTGCTTTGCAGCAACAAAGCCAGTCCACAAGCCACGGTACCTGGCCCAGCGGCAATATCCAGGATATTGACTTTAGTTGGTAATAACCCTGCCTTGTAAATCAGAAACCAAGCTAGATATGTACAATAGACGTTATCTAGGAAATACCTGATTAAATAGATGTGAGGACTGAGTTCAAAACTGTATTGAGGATCTTGTCCTTCTTTGAGCTTTTGAATATCGTCAATAGCTTGCTGAAGTAAATAATCCACATTATTCTTTTCACGGCTCAACTTATTAATTTCGTTCTTGATGAAGCCAGCCAGATGTTGTTCAAAATTATTAAATACCTTTTGATCAATACCAGTGCATTGAACCATACTTGCATCGCATTCTATCAATTTGAAAGCTTTTGAAATGTATTCAATGAACTTTGTATTGGGAAACAACGTTAATTCATCAATCCCCGCCAGCGAATCGTCAAGTTGCCCGAAGCTTAGTTGCACTTCTAATTCTTCTAAACGCCGATCGCCTTCTTTGATCCGGTTATTTTTTTGTTGCAATAATTTCTCAAGCTGTAGCCGATCTTTAAATAGCTTCTCTTGCCACGAGAGTTTTGCCCCAGAATTTTGTATTTCTTTTAACAGTTTTTGGGCTAGTCGATGATTTTGACTTTTAACGGCTGCGTTAAACTTTTGGGAACGCCACCAATTAGCCAGCGGATTATTCATAGCCAAATCCCTCTTTACCCTCCATAATCTCAACCGCCGGAAGCATCGCAATTAATTTGTTTTTAAACTTGCGATAACTCTGTTGTTCGCTATTGTACCACCAAGCGTACTTTTGTTTGAGAGCCAATGCTTCCTCGCGGGTTGACGCAATTAGCGATCGCCCGTTGCTAGCATGGAAATCCTGAATCACCACCCGATCTACAATTTCCAGCTTGTTAATAAAATTAGCTTCATCTTCCGGTAATGTAGGGAGTAGTGGAGTCACAGTTATCGAAAATCTGATGTCGCAATTTTCTCGGTAAGGAAAGCTGTATCTCAATTTGGCAATAGCTTTGAGTCTTGCTGGAATACTAGGCGATTTTGGCTCAAAATCTTTCCTCACTTTTTCGCTACCAGTGGGAATGCTCATGTTAATTCGCAACCGCTGAAATTGCTGTAAAATGTCAACATCTCTAATGATCATAGGACTGCGGGTTTGGATAACTAACGTCGGTTGATAGTCCACCATCACCTCTAACAAGTGCCTGGTTAATTGTTCTTTAGATTCTATTGGTTGATACGGATCGGTGACACTACTCATGTAAATGCTAGGCGGTCGATCGGGGTTTTTCTTGTACCAACGTTGCAACTCTTTGTTTAATATTTCCGCTGCATTTTGCTTGATAATTACCCAATTTCCCCAATCATCCCGCATCTGTGAATTCGGACTAAAAGCAGCAGCATAACAATAGCTACATCCGTACTGACAGCCGCGATAAGGATTTAGCGTAAAATCGTAAGCACTGATGAATCCAGTCGCTTTATTAAGCACTGACTGTGCATTTTGTGCATACACTTTGGAACTTCCGAAGTTCTCCCGAAGTGCGAAAGTGTGTTGCTGGTTGGCCGAATATCCCTCATACTGAGACTTTGCCATGATTGAACCTGCTACAATATTAAAATGGAAAGCGTTTAGGAATGAGAAAGCCGATCGCGCTTCACGCAAACGGCACGGAATCAATCTCACGAAAATAGCGGGAATTACTCAACTTTACAACAAGTTTTTTGAAGAGCCAACAAGTCAGCTCTTTAAACTCCATGCTAAGCTCGATCGCCAATGTCATGCAGCTTACGGATTTACTGACAGTGACAATATCTTAGACCGATTGCTGGCATTAAATCTAGAACTAGCAGAAACAGAAAAACAAGGTGAGCCAATAGTTGGGCCCGCAGCCCCAAATTAAGTAAAAATACTAATCGCAAGCTGAAATTTTTTATCAATTTCTTCTCAAATTCTTGCCCAGCATCAAGGCAAAATTGAGATCCATCCCCAAATAGGAAAGGGAACGGAATTTGCGATCGATTGGCGAGTTGCTGCCTAAAATACGATACACACCGATTCTCGATTTTTTTAAGAAGTTGAGAATCGGCGTATATCGCACTTTTAACCTAATTTTTATGGGGGCGGAGGGACTTGAACCCACACGACCGTTTCGGGTCAACGGATTTTAAGTCCGTAGCGTCTACCATTCCGCCACGCCCCCCTTTCCTGAAATTGCTGCGGGTTTGAGCCACTGACAACAACAGCCTTTTATTCTACAGCCAAAACCCAATTTACGCAACCCCTAATCGAAAATTCTCCAAAAGTCGCGCTGAATCTCTGCAAGCGGTACAATAGTTAACCAGTTAGCGCAGCGTGTCAGCCCACTTACCCTTGTTATTTTTCCCTTAAACCAAATCTATGTATATTACCTTACTGCTTTACGCCGTGTTGGCCGGAACCTACCTCCTGGTAGTACCCGTGGCTACCTACGCCTATTTGAACACCCGCTGGTACGTGGCCAGCTCTTTTGAGCGCGGCTTCATGTACTTCTTGATGTTCTTCTTTTTTCCCGGTATGTTGATCCTAGCTCCATTTTTAAACTTTCGCCCCAAACGGCGGCAGATAGAAGCCTAAATGAGACGTATTGACGTAATTGGAATCAGTCTCGGCTTTTTTGTAGCAGGTGGGTTTGCCTACTTGCTGCTGCAATTTGCCGGACTTGACAGCATGAATGCAGGGATTTGGAGTCAGTTATTTTTGGTCGCTGGCTTGATTGGCTGGCTGGTGACTTATTTATTTCGGGCGCTTACTCAAAGTATGACCTACAGCCAGCAACTGCAAGAGTACAAAGAAGCTGTCTTGCAGAAGCGGCTGGATGAACTCACTCCCGAAGAATTAGCCAAGCTTCAATCCGAAATTGAGCAGGAAGAAAATAGTTAGTGATTGGGAATTGGGAATTGGTGATTGGTAATTGGTAACAATTACCTAACTATTAACAACCAACAAACAACAAGTAATACCAATTTTTTATGAAGCTGCATAGAATTTCGATCCCCCCTAACCCCCCTTAATAAGGGGGGGACAAGATTCTTCTCAAAGTCCCCCTTCTTAAGGGGGATTTAGGGGGATCGAGATATGTGCAATGACCCATTAAATTGGTATAAGTAGTAACTAATAACAACTGACCAATGCCCAATGCCCAATGCCCAATGACCAATGACCAATGACTAATAACTAATGACTATTTCTAATTGTTTTGAGACCTTGCGCAAGAACAACCAATGTGCATTGATTCCTTTTATTACTGCTGGCGATCCAGACTTGGAGACAACGGCTAAAGCACTGCAAGTTTTGGATGATAGCGGTGCTGATGCGATCGAGCTTGGCGTTCCCTATTCAGATCCGTTAGCTGATGGGCCGGTGATTCAAGCCGCCGCTACCAGGGCCTTGCAGCGGGGAACGCGGTTAGATCCGGTGCTGGAAATGGTGGCGAAAGTTAGTCCGAATTTGCGATCGCCCATCATTCTTTTCACATACTACAACCCGATTTTATACCGAGGTATAGAAACCTTCTTGCAGCAAATTAAAAGTGCGGGAGTTCAGGGATTGGTTGTACCGGATTTGCCCTTAGAAGAAGCCGCAAGTCTCATTGAACCTGCCAACAAATTAGGGATTGAACTAACATTATTAGTTGCTCCGACAAGTCCCAAAAGCCGCATAGAAGCGATCGCCCGCGAGTCTCAAGGATTTATTTACTTAGTCAGCGTGACGGGGGTTACGGGAGTGCGCGAAGGCTTAGACACGCGAGCAAAAGAGTTGCTGCAAGAACTCCGCAGCATCACCGACAAACCCATCGGCGTCGGGTTTGGTATCTCGAAACCCGAACACGCTCGCCAAGTAAAAGAATGGGGCGCAGATGCTGTGATTGTGGGCAGTGCTTTTGTGAAACGCTTGGCTCAAGGCACTCCAGAGCAAGGTTTAGAAGCGATAGGCGAGTTCTGCAAAAGCCTAAAAGTAGCGATTCAAAATGATTAGGAACTGTGCAGATATTTTCAGCCATTAGACAGATGTGCGCGATCGGCATATGTGGCGACAATTGCGATTAAAGACCTTGTTGTACTTGAGATCATATACCACCTTCCTTCTGGTTCCTGACTGGAAGGTTTTTTTTTAGTCGAAAACGCAAAACATTTTAACGCAGTGCGCGCGCGGAGTACCAAATAGCTATGCAGGCAAACCGCACGGTGCGATGTCCGATGCGGGGTGCTGCAACTTTTAATAATTGGTAAAACATTGAGGAGCGTCCATTCCTTCTTCCTGAAGCGGTTCCTGAGCGAAGTCGAAGGGCCTTCTTCCTTCTTCCTTCTACTATAACTTAAGGAATCTAACTTGAGATAGATGAAAAACAAATCTTTCTATTCGTATACTAAAAAAAGTGTTTGAATGCCTAATTTTGTAATGCTAGACATATACAAGACTATCAGACATTTGAGCATTTCACAATAGAAAGGATTGTTTTTATGAACAGACTAACTGCATTTCTGAAAAAAATTCGAGCTGTACAAATTTTAACAGTGTTTCTGGCTGGCATTTTAGTATTAGTGAGCACGGCCTGCAGCCGCCCTGACGTGACGGCAGGAAAAACTGGTGTGATGACTGGAAAAACTGCCGACCAAATTAGAGAAGAAGTGCCTTCTGGGGCTGTAACTTCGGAATACAAAGGCGGCATGAACCAATACAGCGATGTCGATCCCAGAAACCAAAAGGTGACAACAATAGAAGCAAAAGCTCAGCTTCTAAAAGAGCAAGCGCAGCAGCGCATCGACACCAAATCTAGCAGTAATGTCGGCGAAAACGTGCGCCGGGTAGCGGACGACGTGCCTGACAAACTAGACCAAATTGGCGAAAAGGTGAAGGATGATGCTCGCACGGCTCAGCGCAAAGCTGATGACTTTGGCGACAAAACCAAAAAAGGCTTTGCTAATCTTAAAGAGAACACTCGCGAAGGCTTGAAGGGAGCGAAGGATATTGTGAAAGAAGCCACCGAGGGAGCCAAAGAAAGAGCAGCAGAGGGTACTGAGTCTCTGAGATATAATACCAGCGGCGGTCAAGAAAATATCAAAGATGCAGCGCGCAATGTAAAATACAAAGCTGAAGATGTCTCGGATAAGGTTCGCGCGAAGGTGAATCGAGATATTGACAAAGCTCAACGAGCGGCAGAAAGAGCGGCAGATGCGATCGACTAATCTCGCATAACGCTATTTCTTGCTTTCAAAGCTACACTCAGGCAGGGGTTTTATGTTAACTTCTGTCTGAGCGCTTTTATTGGTCGATCGCAGACTGTATATTAGTATTTGAGTCGGTTTTAATCGAAGGTCGGCTATTACCTCGGACATAGGGTTGAGCGAGAGTTTCAGCAGAATCAAACAGTCGGCACTTTTCTAGGTTGCGACTAAAGCGCTACTAATTTCTATAGATTGTATTTTGAGTTTTTGAGGTCGCATTTTTCCCATCTGGTAACGGAAATTTGGGCGATGGCGTCCCGCCCCGCAAGCTACGACTTATATTAAATTTACTTACTTAAATATTGTATTTCTCAAGACACTATACTACCGTGTTCCTACTGTCCTTGACATTCATTTAACCCTATTTAATATTAACTGCAGCAACTTATACGTAAGTAACAAGCCTCAATCTAGCTCGCCGCAGTATAAAATGTTGTTCTTGAATAGATCGGTGAAATTTTTGTTCTGCCGATCGCAAATACTGCTGTTTATGCCATAAAATAGATACACTAACTTTTTTCAAGTTAATGTCTGGCTTGAGGTTTGCCGATATGGATGCAACAGTAAATGTAGTAGATTTGACTGCGGTAATGCCTGGAGAGCGCCCGATCGCGCAATTGTACACCGATTCTGCAACGGCGGTCGATCGTCGGGCTGCGAGCCATAAAAATCGGCTGCTTGCGCCTAAAATGCTCAAACATACATCCTCCTCCCGGAGGATTTCTGGGACGCGGTACTGCAAAAATACGATTGATTTGCATCAGCCGCCGTTAATTGCATCGCTCGAAATAGCCCTCAAGCGAACAGACATCAAAAGGCGGACTCGAAACAAGTCCAGTTATTTACAAATAGATGAAATATGGTAAAATTTGAATTAATTTTGACTGTCATCGGCTAAATTTAGCCGCATAAAATTCAGCCCAAACAGGCGCAGAATTCGCGATATATTCGAGCCGAAATCCGCAGCAGATCGACAGGGGGATGCAAGCAAACCTTATTTGAAAAATAGTCTTTCGATGCTAGTAGCGATGATGCACGACTTTTACGATGCGCTAGCCCAATTGGCAATTTATGCCGGTGCCGCACAGACGGAGCGCCAACAAATCCTGAAGCGCGTTGGAGAAAGTAAGAAAAAACTTAAAGAATGCGCTCAGCATACCCCGATCGATTACCAGCACAAGTTCGATCTGGTAGAGGCAGAATGGCTCCGGGTTTTGGGGCAGAAAGCAGAAGCAATGGAACTGTACGATCGAGCTATTGCCGGAGCTAAAGCTCACGAATATTTGAATGAAGAAGCTCTTGCTTGCGAACTCGCTGCTAAGTTTTACCTGTCATGGGGAAGAGAAAAAATTGCGCGAGTTTACATGATTGATGCCTATAATTGCTATGTCCGCTGGGGAGAGCGAGCCAAAATTGAAGACTTAGAAAAACGCTATCCTCAATTGTTGGAACCGATTTTGCAGCCAGCAAAACTCGCTGCAAATTTATTAGCAAATTTCGCAACACCAGCCAACCAAAATTCATCGGTGGATCCATCCATTCTGCCATCAATCTATCCGTCTCTGTCGGCGAGCGTCTCGGATTTCGGCAATTTTTCAACTCTCCTAAAAGCTTGTCAAGCGCTATCTAGTGAAAGAGAGCTCGATCGACTGATTGCCACACTGATGCAACTGGCGATGGCTAATACAAAAGCTGACAAAGCAGTGCTGATTTTGCCTCGCGGCGATCGATGGGAAATCGCTGCTACGAGCGCGATCGACAATTTGGGTGTCCAGCGGGCGATCGGCTTATCATCCGCAACACTCGATGAAAACAGCGAGATCCTGCCCCTCAAAATTGTTGACTGCGTTAAAAGCTTGTTGAAACCTGCGATCGTGCGGGACATCGCTCAAAAATCCGATTGGGATTCCGACTCCTACATCCTGAAATACCAGCCGCAGAGCCTGTTGTGTTGGCCGATTCTCGATCGGGGTAACTTAGTCGGCATTTTATATCTGGAAAATCGATTAACCGCAGGAGTCTTCACGCGCGATCGCCTGCAACTTCTCAATCTTCTGTGCTCCCAGGCAGGCATCTGTTTGCAAAATGCTTTACTCTATAAAAAATCTCAGGATTACAGCCAACAATTAGAGCGATCGCTAGAAAAATTCAGCCGAACCGAAGCTCAACTTGCACAGCAGAAACAAATGCTGCAAGCGATTCTTGATGTCGCTCCGATTTGGATTTGGATGATTAATCCTAGTGGTAAAATATATTTTTTTAACAATACCTTTTGTCAAGATTTGGGCGTGCCTCTGAGCGCTTTTTTAGCTGTCGAGCATTACAAAGATATACTGGGGGATAATGCAGCGGGTTGTATGGCTTCAGATACCGCCTGCCTTGCCCAAGATTTGCCGCATTACTCCAGCGAAACTCTCAGACTTGTTGACGGCAAACTACACTATTTAGAAATCACGAAAGTGCAGTTAAAAAATTCCCAGGGCGAGACAATCGGGATTATTGGTTTGGGCGTTGATGCCACCGAGCGCAAGCAAGCAGAGGAACTTTTGCAAGAGCAAAATCAACAGCTAGAACAAACTTTAAAAAATTTACAACAAGCACAACTGCAAATCGTGCAAAGCGAAAAAATGTCGGCTTTGGGCAATTTAGTTGCCGGAGTCGCCCACGAAATCAACAATCCGATTGGCTTTATTTCGGGCAATTTAAGCGAAGCTAAAAGGAGTTTTGCAGATATTACAGAACACCTAAAATTATATCGCTCCGATGCACCGAAATCGGAAATTGCCGATCACGCCGAAGAGATAGATATCGATTATCTGTTGGAAGATTTACCGCAGATGATTGATTCGATGCAAGTCGGGTGCGATCGCATTTGCAGCATCAGCACCAGTTTGCGTACCTTTTCCCGAGGAGACAAAGACTACAAAGTTCCTTTTAATATTCACCACGGGATTGACAGCACTATTTTAATTTTGAAACACCGCCTCAAAGCCAACGAGCAGCGTCCGCAGATCGAAGTGATAACTGAATATGGCAATCTCCCTAAAATAGAATGTTTTCCCGGTCAATTGAATCAAGTTTTCATGAATCTGCTGGCAAATGCTATCGATGCCTTAGAAGAGTCAAATCAAGGACGCAGTTTTAACGAAATTGCTATCAATCCAAACTGCATTACAATTGCCACTAATGTAGTAGATGAACGATATATTAAAATTATAATCGGCGATAACGGTACCGGGATGAAAGAAAAAGTGAAACAGCACATATTCGACCATTTGTTCACGACGAAAGGTGTCGGGAAAGGAACTGGATTGGGGTTGGCAATTGTTCATCAGATTGCGGTTGAAAAACACGGCGGCAGCATTGATGTGATCTCGGAACCCGGATCTGGGACTGAATTTGCGATCGTTTTGCCCATCAAAGGATAAAATTGAATTAAAATTAGATGTTATTTGGGCGATCGCGTGATAAAATATAATTTTACCAGTCTATTTTACTAGGGAGTTTTTTTAAATGCCCTACAGCCAATTTAGGCTCGAACAAATCAAGTCAGAATTTGGAATGACTCTCTCGGAACAATTCGGACTTTTTGCAGAGATTCCCGAGGCTACCTACAGCCAGTTTTTATCAGAAACCCTAGAGTACAATATTCCGTTAGCTCTGGCAATTAACTCGGAAAAATCTAGATCGGAAATGATTGTAGCGCCAATTTTGATTGAACTCAGAAAACAATTTGACAATCGAATAGGTTTATTTTCAGGTAAAGATTTTACGGTAGATAGCCTGAGAGGTTTAAATGGGTTTTGCGATTTCCTGATTAGCAAATCGCCCGAACAGCTAATTATCGAAGCGCCCGTTATTGCTTTAGTCGAAGCCAAAAATGATAATATAGAATCGGGTTTGGCTCAATGTATGGCTGAAACGATCGCAGCTCAGTTGTTTAACCAACAAAAAGGCAATGAAATTAAAAAAGTTTACGGAGTGGTGACGACTGGCAGCCTCTGGAAATTTATGCAGCTAGAAAACCAAACTATCTCGATCGATCTAAATGAGTATTTTGTAGGAAATTTGGGAAAAATAATCGGTATTTTAAAAAGTTTTATCGAATAGCACTGTACACAAGGCTTGTAGTGAGGACTTTAGTCCTTCTATGGATGCGGAATGAAGTCCTCACTACAAACCTTTTCTAATTTAATCACTCGGTAAACTCAATTTTATTACTTGTCCAACTGATACCTCGTGCTTGTGCGTCGCTACCACCACCGCACCTGCTAATCGCGGATCGTAACATCCAACCCAAGCCGCAGGATGGCATTCGTGGACTAAATACCCGTACAGCCAAATTGCTCCTCTACCTTCTATGACAATTCCTTGGCTGAATTCCACGTCTTGAGGAAGTTTCAAACCTGGCAAATCATCGGGTGTAATAATTCCGTCTTGAGTTGTAATTCGCAAGCGCAAATGTTGGTAAGGTACACCGTCTTGAGTTTGATTGGGGATTATTTTTAATTCAATCGGATTCATATAATGCACAAATGTTGAATGTTTTTACAGAATCATATCATGTCCGATAGTATGGGCGGGGGCGGGTTTATTATATTGTAAATTATGGGCAATTATTGGCAGGTTTACCCGCCCTACAAAATTTAACATCATACAAGTCGGAGTTAGGGTATATTGGGAATCCGATCGCCTACTTTGAGTCCCAATTGAGCCGCCCTTCCGCCTCTGAGCTCTATCACTCCGTCAACGGGGACATCGGGGCCGTAGTTTGGGCAGGTCTCGCTCAAACACGGCGGTACGTTAGGAATTATCGCCTGCACTACGCCTTCGCGGAGAAAAACCATATCGAGCTCGATAAATACGTTTCTCATCCAAAAACGCACATTTCGCGCGGGGGCGATCGGGAAAAGCATTCCCCTGTCATCGGGCAATTCTGTGCGAAACATCAAGCCGGTGGCTTGTTCTTCGGGAGTGTTCGCCACTTCCAATCCGATCGCGCGATCGGCGATAATCGTGTTCACAGAAACTGGCAAAAGCTGACCCATATCTATCCCGCCAAACAGCGATATAAAGCTTGATTCAGTCAAATTAGGTCTTCCCGAAACAACTCCCAAATAATTGCCTGAATTTTTATCTTGCATAACAGTTTGGTTGTTAACAACAGAAATATTCAAATCGCTAAACTTCATGTTTTCTGTTAAGACAATTTTATCATTGCCGTTGCCAAAATCTGTAATTACATCGGCTTGGGCGATCGTAGATGCGACGGAAGTTTTATCAATCAAAAATAAATCATCTCCCGTGCCTCCTGTCAACATATCCTTGCCTTCGCCACCGATGATCAAATCGTTACCCCGATCGCCAAACATCCAATCTGACTCTTGTCCTCCATAAATTGTATCGCTTCCTTGCCCTCCTGAGAGCGTATCAGCGCCTTCATTTCCGGCGAGCAAATCATTTTCCCGATCGCCAAAAATCAGGTCATTTCCCCCCAAACCTTGAATAGTATCATTACCCGCAAATCCTCTAATCGTGTCGTTGCTGGGGGTTCCCAACAGAAAATCGAAGCCGAAAGTACCGCCGATGTTAACCATTTTGCGTTTAATAAAAGGAAGATTTGGCGATCGGCATCCGCCAACCGGTACCAAAAGCTCGATCGCTAATTTTCAAACCCGGGGCTGCTTGTCGCCGTTTAAACTCCGATTGCCTGACTAATTTTACTACACGTTTAACCACCGCTTCATCATGTCCCGCAGCCACAATTTGTGCCACAGATTCGTGCTGTTCGATCAACCGCTGCAAGATGTCATCCAAGACATCATAAGCAGGCAAAGAATCTTGGTCTATTTGCCCAGGTTTCAATTCAGCACTAGGCGCTTTACTAATAATATTACTCGGAATTATCTCTTGTCCTTGGGGTGTGTATGGAGAGGGCGGACACGGGGGCACCGCCCCTGCACATCCGCCAGAATTCAGCCATTCACAAAGCGAATAAACGCGAGTTTTCGGCACATCAGAAATCACCGCCAATCCGCCATTCATATCGCCGTAGAGAGTGCAGTAACCCACCGACATTTCCGATTTATTGCCAGTAGAAAGTAGCAAATGTCCGAACTTATTAGAAATTGCCATCAACAGATTGCCGCGAATCCGCGATTGAATATTTTCTTCAGCAATCCCAAAAGTTGTATTGACGAACAAATCGGCGAGAGTGCGATCGTACGTTTTCATCAAATCGCCGATCGGCAGTAGTTCGATCGCAACGCCCAGATTTCGGGCTAATTCCAAAGCATCATTAACCGAATGATCCGAACTGTAAGGAGAAGGCATCAGCACCCCCAGCACGTTTTCGGGCCCGATCGCGCAACTGGCGATCGCCGCCACCAAAGCCGAATCTATCCCGCCACTTAAACCCAGTACCACCTTAGAAAAACCGCACTTGCGAACATAATCTCGCACTCCCAAAACCAAAGCCGCCCAAATTTCTGCATCGGGTTCCGTTGGATAAAAACTCAAAGCTACCGTCTCAATTCCTGCTGCATTTTGCCGATCGCTGGCCACTAAATCTTGCTTAACTGCATCATATTCCAGCACCGCCAAATCAGTTTCAAAAGCAGCCAATACCTGAATCAAATCGCCCTTTCGATTCACAGCAAAACTACTGCCGTCAAAAATAATATCATCATTTCCGCCTACCTGATTAGCGTAAACAATCGGTATCCCGCAGCGGGTGGCGCTGTGCTGCAACATCGCCGATCGCACTCCGCGCTTAAGAGCAGAATAAGGCGATGCCGACAAATTCACCACTACATCCACGCCCAATTTTGCTAAGTCAGAAATAGGATCGCCCGCGTAACTGCGTTTCCCCCAAAACTCCTCATTGTTCCACAAATCTTCACAAATTGTCACGCCGATTTTGAGTTCGCCAACAGTAAAGTAATTGCTGTTTTCTCCCGGTTCAAAATATCTATCTTCATCAAATACATCATAAGTCGGCAACAACCGTTTATGAAAAACTTGTTTAACCGCGCCATTTTGCAGCAAAACAGCGCTGTTAAACAAAGATTTTCCGCCTAATTTAACACCATCGGCATTAGGAACAGCAGTGCCAACTACGACAGCCAACTCCGGCGGTAAAACTTGCGCCAATTGCTGCAACTGTGCCCCTGCGGCGGCAATGAAACTCGGAGCGAGCAACAAATCGCGCGGCGGATAACCGATCAGGGAAAGTTCCGGTGTTAGTAATAAGTTTGCGCCCTCAACAGTCGCTTTTTTTGCAGCCTCCAGAATTACGTTAGAGTTGCCAGAGATATCACCAATAGTAGGGTTGAGTTGTGCGATCGCAATTTTCATATTACCTGCATCACTATCATAAATCTTGCTAGTAGTCCGCCTGCGCGGACTCGATTTCCTATAGTCCTAGATTTGAATATAGGGAAACATTACTCAGATTTGTAATGTTTCAACTCTTCCTCAATAAAATGATTTACCAAATCCCGGTAAAGATTTTCAACCACATCAGGATTCAAACCCGATTCTTTAGCCCACTCGCGGCGCTGCTGTAACATAGCATGAAAGCGATCGGGCGCTCTAACACTAGCTTCACTCGTTTTGAACCTTGCCGCCGCGATGACGTATTGAAATCTCTTGCTCAAAGCGTCGATCACTTCTCGATCAATGATATCAATTTCGTCCCGAACTTCGTGAATATTAGCGCATTCATCAGGGTCTTTCATCTGCGGCACTCCTTAATAGCTTCTCTTATCATGTTACTAAATTGATCCCCGAATGTCATCCAAGGAACAGTTAGATAAACACCAGCGGCTTATTTTTGAAAGGAGCAAAAGCAGCCGCATCAAAGCGGTACAAACTAGCAGGGCGGCCAGCCCCCCGCGAAACCTTAACACCGGTATCGCACAAAAAACCCAATTTCAACAATCGAGCTCTAAAATTAGAATAATCAGAAAAATTTTCCCCCAAAATAGTCGTATACAGTTGATACAAATCGCTCAAAGTAAAAAGCTCCGGCAAAACTTCAAAAGCTACCGGGCTGTATTCAAGTTTGTTGCGCAGTCGCCGATATCCATATTCGAGAATTCGATCGTGATCGAAGGCCAACTTAGGAACTTGTTGCACGGGATACCAAGCAATGCCGCCGACACGGTGTCCGACACCCGCAACCACACTCCCAGCAATTAACTCAGCTTCTTCAAACCGAACCAAAGCAAAATAACTCACCGAAAGATAGCGATCGCCCCTGGTAAATTCCCGAGGATCGCGCCCCGGTTCTCCGAAAGTATACAATTGCTCCAGATACAAATTGTTTACCCGAATTTTCTCAGACAAAATCCGGTAAGCAGCTTTTTCCAGAGACTCTCCCTGCCGCACCAAAGTACCGGGAAGACTCCAAGAATCGATAAACGGTTCATCTTGCCGCATTACCAACAGCACCAACAAGCGGTTCTGCACGGTATCGACGGAGAAAATCACATTATCTACTCCTACTTTAAACTCAGCTAACGAGCAACTTTCGCTCTTTTTTGTGCCTCGTGCCATGCGTACAAATGCTCCCTATTGATGTAATCTTCGATGGTGGGAGTTAGGGCTTCCGTATCTCCTGTTTCGCGATAGGAGGTAGAAGAAACATTGGGAGCATTCAAAGAGGCGATCGCCACCTCTGCACCCATGCGCCTCAACTGCCACAAATCTAACTGTTCTGAGGGATAACCAGGTCGCGGTACAATCAGCAACTCCACTTCTGTTAACAATTGTTCAAATTTGTACCAGCGAGATAGTTGCGTCACCAAGTCCGAACCTATTACCATCGTCAACTCTGCATCCGGCCACTGCAATTTAGCTTGTTCCACAGTTTCTAAAGTCCTCGGACTGCTGAGTTCTGGATGCAAGCAAAGATTGTGTCTCGGCGAATTAATTTCTTGAATGATTAGCAGCAGCATTGCCGATCGGTGTTGCAGGGAAGTTTCATGGGTCTTAAAAGGATTGTCAGACGCCCAAACAGCCACATAATCAAAATGTTGAGAAAGCCAACTCAATATCGTTTTGTGTCCCGCAGTAGGCGGATCGGCACTGGTTCCAAACAGGGCAATTTTCTGCATAGAGAATCGGTAATGGGTAATTGGGAATGGGTAATTGGGAATTGGGAATTGGGAATTGGAAATTGGTTATTGGTAACTGGTCATTCGTCATGGGGAGCCACTTACAAATAACAAATAACAACTAAGAACTGACTACTAACTCTTTTTTGTTTTTTTGGTGAGACTCTGCAAAGCTTTAGAAATTTCCACAGGTGGAGCAATCGCGTTATTTAGTTGGCGAATTTCCGCAGGCAGACTGGCAACAGAAGCAGCAGTTCGTTTGGCTATTTCGTCCAAAGTTTCCGGTTCCTGCACTCGTTTGCCTTCCTTCATAACCAGTTTCATTAATGGTATATGACAATCAAATTTGTGAACAGTTTCTGCGAATAATCCCAAAGAATCTCCGATAAATTGTCCATCTTTTATAGTTCTAAAGATTTGCTTTTTCCCGGGATATGTTACCTTGTCGCTTGCTTCTTTCATCACCGGGATTCCGTCAATTTCTACTAACTTATAAACACCGTTGATAGGCGAACCGCTGACTAACTTCGTTCCCAAACCGTAACCGTCAATGCAAGCGCCATCACTTTTTAATTTAGCAATTTTCCACTCGTCCAAATCGCCGCTAGCAAAAATTGGAACGCCCGGCAGGATCGATCGCACTTCCCGAGACAGCGCTGCCAAATCCCCCGAATCCAGCCGCACGCCCTCCAACGGAATTTCACCGCTGTTTACTCGATCGGCCAACATCCGCGCCGCCGCCACAGTATCGTAAGTATCGATCAGCAGCGGCGCCCCCGGAAAATAGCGATGAAAAGCTGCAAACGCCTGATTCTCGCTACCTTCGAGAGCTCCGAGGGCCATTACCAAAGCATGGGCGATCGTACCGACAGGTTTGCGCCCCAACTTCAAAGCAGCTAAAACATTAGAAGTGCCATCGAACCCAGCAGCTAGAGCAGCCCTAGCCGCCCACACAGCAGCTTGAGGCCCAAAAGCGCGGCGCGTCCCGAATTCCAGCAACTTAGCCTCCGGGCCCGCAGCATCGCGCAGCCTTGCCGATCGCGTCGCAATCAAAGTTTGATAATTTATCGTATTCAACAAATAAGTTTCCACCAACTGAGCCTGCCACAGAGGAGCCTCAATCCGCAGCAAAGGCTCGTTAGCAAACACCGCCGTCCCCTCCGGCACCGCCCAAACATCCCCAGTAAAGCGAGCTGTGGCGAGTAAACTCCAAAATCGTTCCGGGGCGCCAGCAAAAATCCCGGTGGACTGCAAAGCCTGAATTTGCGCCGGATCGAACCTAAATTTCTCCAGATAGTCGATCGCCTGAGTCAAGCCCATTGCGATCGCATAACCAAAGCCCTCTGGCAGCCTGCGCGCGAACAGCTCAAAACTCGCAGGGCGATCGTCGAGTCCTTCCCCGACATAACAAGCAGCCATCGTTAGCTGGTAGAGGTCGGTCAAAAGGCTGTAATCTGCTGGGGAAACGGTCAGTTCCCGGTCTTCTAAGATTTCCTCAAAACCTGTGAGGTGCAGGCTTTCCGTCGCAGTTTTCATCAAAAAAACCCCGGACAAACTTATTTGTCTTAATTATAGTGAGTAACACCATATCTTTTTGTAAATATTTGATTAAGATTGCAGATACCTGTCTGAAGATTTCGTAAATTATGCTTTTGCATAACGGGTTTAAGGTAAATTGCTGCATTCATATTATGGTGGAATCAATACAAATAGCCTAGTTAACGATCTCAGGTACTATTTGTAGGGTGCTTCGACAGCCATTGAACAAAGTTAAAAACCCGATTTTTGAGCGATCGCGACTGATTGACTCGCTTGATGAAAAATCTACCAGGAAACCAGGTCGATCGCCTACAAAAGCGCAACTCCTAAAATCTTCAGCTTGCTTCGATGTTGCAGACTAATAAGTAATTCAAATAAATATTGCTCAAGCGATCCCAAGTCAAAAAACAAAACTAATATAAAAAGTATCAAAACCCAGATAAGAGAGGCAGATTTTATGAATCTTTCCAAATCTTTGGCAAACGCGATGCGTTACGTTTCGGAAGCAGCCCTGCGGATTTTTGGCCCCAGCGATGACGACTATCCAAATAGTGGAGTTCAGCCTTTTGAAGGTAAGGTTTCCAAAAGTTCTAAATCGAAAGATTGAGCAGCCATTCAGTGAGTTTCTAAGTATATGTAGGGTGCGCATTGCGCACCTTACCGCTATAAGTAGCGCATCAAACTACTTTTTATATCAAATCCGTTTGCATCGGAACGATCTAAACGGATAAGACGGTGGAGACGGCAGTGCCGTGTCCCTACTGCAATCAATTGTAGGGACACGGCACTGCCGTC
>JANNOR010000011.1:0-39614 GCA_031399265.1 Cyanobacteria bacterium SOY_34_metabat_3
GCTTCAATTAAATTCATGGTTAATTCATTACAGCAGGGATAGTCTACCCTGTCCGGGTAGACTTGATTACCTCTTCTATCCTACATTCCTCTCTGACAATTAATCCACCCTGCTTCTTAAGGGGGGCTAGGGGGGATCTGGTCTCAATCGTCAAACAGCAGTCTGTGACTGGGTTTGACGTTAAGTTGACACTAATGGGCTCTCGGAGTGTCCCTACGAGGATATTGAATGTAGCTCATAAACCTGAAAAGTGCTGTAACTATTTTTTGCTAATTTTTTAGGAATTCTATATCAGAGATTTTAGATTGATTTCGCAGCACTAAACAACGATAAACTAAGTTAAAAACCAGGATGTTTTATGCAAGAAAAAATCTAAAATCTCCTCTCTAAAATTTCCAACTTTTTTGTCAGATAAAATCCGCTGGCATCGGAATTATGAGCGTGCGAGCGTTCCCTGGTGGCGATTCATGCCGCGAGTGAGGAATATCGCACCGACATTATCCAAATATATTATTCCCATGCAGCCGGATTTAAGATCAGTTTTGAAAGTTGCGCGGGCCCGTGTAACCGGATAACTCAGCAAGTTTGTCCAAAGTTTGCGTCCCCGAATAAAACTGAGCTTGAATCTCCCAAGTCGGGAAACCTTTAACATTTGCAGCAGCAGCTTGGCAAATTTCAGCCCGGGAATTTTGCCCCCTCGGATCGCATTCAAAATAATCAATTATTTTGGCTGCTTCTTTGCCGAAGAGCATTTTTTGATCGTGACAGTGGGGACACCAGTAAGCGCCGTATTCTTTAGCGCCGATTTGCCGGAGGTGGCGGGCTAAAGCAATTTGTGCCGGCCCGGAGGTTGTAGTGACCGCAGGAGGTACAATGCCGGGGGTAGAAGAAACAAAAGGAGCAGGCGAGCTGACGCTGTTGTAGAGTCCTAAAGCGCCGATCGAACTCACCATCGCCACCAAAATACCTGTAAACACCAACTGTCCGATATCTTCCCACTCGCGGCCGACTAGCACCAGCACAAACAGCGCCACCGAAAATAGGGCCGAACTAATGCAGTAAATGCACAGTTCTTTAATTTCAAAAGCCATCAAATAAACTAGGTAGCTACTAAAAATAACCATCGCAGCGGTGATGATAAATAGTGCTTGCCAAGTCCAGTTTTGCAGTTGAGAGTGCAGCCCTTTGTTGGTTTCGGGATTTACGACTTTGGGAGCGAATGCCAGAATTGCTATGCCCAGGTAAGCCAGACAGCCTAACAAACTTAAAGGCACTGTGCCAAACACTGTAGCGTAGGGACTATTGAGAACTTTGTCGCAGCCGCTGGTAGGACAAATGACGGAGCCTGTCGTGAATTTGGCGATCGTCAGATAGGCTGTTTCTACGACGCCGATGGCTGCGATCGCTCCCATCACAGTCCTAGACCAGCGATGAATCCAAGGGGTTGAACGTCGGCGAATCATTTTTGATAATTTGGTAATTGGGCATCGGGCATCGGGCATTGGGCATCGGGCATTGGGCATTGGGCATCGGGCATTGGGCATTGGGCATCGGGCATTGGGCATTGGTATTTTTTTTTCCTATTAGCTCTTAGTTTTCAGCTATTACCGATTGCCCATTACCGATTACCCATTACCGATTGCCCATTACCGATTACCGATTACCCATTCCCATTCCCATTTTACGTTTTACTTCTGACTTTGCCAGGTTCCGGTGTGGGCCCTCTTGAGCCATTAGCGTCTCTGTTTTCCTGTTCGCGCTCTTTCTGTGACAAACTGCGGCGGGCTGCTTCTACAAACTGACTGACGCGGATCGGATCGATGGGTTGCTCGATGCGGCCGTTTCGCTTCAGGGAACTTGAAACAATTACGCCGTCAGCCGCTTGCATGAGAGTGGAAATGTTTTCCCACGAAGCGCCGCTACCGATGAAGACTGGAATTCCCGCCGCCGCTGCACTCGCGAGTTCCAAGTCTTCGAGATTGGGAGGGCTGCCGGTTGTCCAGCCGGAGAGGATTACGGCGTCTGCTAAGGCGCGCCCGATCGTTTCTTGGACGGCTGTGGTCAAGTTGGGGCTGCCTAGGGGTCGCCCGTGCTTGACTAACACGTCTGCTAATATTTTGACATCGCTGCCCAATTCTCGCCGATAGCGCAGTAGCTGGTGAGCTTGGCCTTCGATTAAGCCTTGATCTGTGGCCGTGACGCCGGTGAGGACGTTGACGCGGATAAATTGGGCTCCTGTACAGGAGGCGATGGCGAGTGCGCTGTGGGCGTCGTTTCGTAGGACGTTAACGCCGATCGGCAAAGTCACCAGATTTGTCAGCCTCTCGACTATTAGCGTCATCGCGCTCACAACAGCCGGATCTACGCTGTCTTTGGCAAAAGGAGCGTCGAAAAAGTTCTCGACTATGATACCGTTTGCGCCGCCAGAAGCCAGCGCTGTAGCCTCTTGCTCGGCTCTTCCGATAATAGCTTTGAGGTTCCCGCCCCAGCGGGGAGAAGTTGGCAAAGGCTGTAAATGTACGACACCGATTATGGGGTTCGGCGTTTTGAATATTTGTTTTAAGTCCACGGGTTTCCTGAAACCACCAAGTTGACTGACGGCTGACGGCGAATTTTGACGGTATATTTTAGAATCTTATATCCACAGTGGCGATCGGTAGACTTTATTAAGCAGTTAACTAGGTAAAAGCTCAAAGTCATCTTGTTTTGAGATGAGATTTGAGATTTCAGATTCCTGGGGCCGATAAGTTCGATCGAGGTTTTGAGTTTGAAAATTGCTCTGATAATTTTGGCTGTCGCAGCAGGATTGTCGATCGTGCTGGAAGTCTTGCTGCGCCTGCTCCTGGGTTTTGGCAATCCCTTGATTTACATTGCCGATGACGAGTGTGGCTATTTGTTGGCGCCTTCCCAGAAGGTGCGCCGTTTACGCAACCGGATTGAGATTAACCAGTATTCGATGCGTGCGGGAGCGATCGACCCCCTCCCCAATCCCTCAACTCTGCGCGTCTTGCTGTTGGGAGATTCCGTTGCTAACGGCGGTTGGTGGACAGACCAGACAAATACCATATCAGAAATCATGACTCGGCAGTTGAGGCTGCAACTGCCAAATCTGGCAACTAATTCACAACTGCATTCAAAAGTCAAGTATTCCGAATGTGAAGTTCTCAACGCCTCAGCCAATTCTTGGGGGCCGAGAAATCAACTTGCTTACATCAAGCGGTTCGGCCTTTTTGGGGCAGAAGTTTTGGTGTTGCTACTGAATACGGACGATTTGTTTGCATCAGCTCCGAATAGTGCGGTTGTGGGGCGCGATCGATCTTACCCCGATCGCAAACCCGTGCTAGCAACAGTAGAACTATGGAGCCGCTATCTGCTGCGGGCAGCTGGGAGCCAATTAATAGCACCGTCGGCCGAAACTGGGGATTTAGTCGGCCTCAACTTAGAAGCCATTCGCCAAATTAATACCGAAGCAGCAAAAGCAAACATTCAGTTTTTGCTGAGCCTGACGCCCAAACAGCACGAATTCGGGGAGCCTGGCCCTCGCGACTGGGAAGTCAAGGCTCGATTGCGTCTCGCCGAATTCGTCGCAAGTGAGAAAATTACTTACATAGATTTTCTTCCTATTTTTAATTCAGCGACGGAACCTCCAAATTTGTATCGAGATAGCATTCACCTCAGTCCTCAAGGCAATCAGCTCGTTAGCCAAACTATCACTTCTCAAATAGTCGTTGTTTTTTGGGATAAATTGTAATATCGAATCCGGTTGCACGGGCACAGTTACCCAACTAACGAACAACAAACCCAAACTGTAGAAGCACCCGGAAACGACATGATTTATCTCGCTCTAATTAACTTGTAAAGTAGGCTCCAGCTCTTTCGGATACCAAGCTTGACCTTCGAGAGCCATTTGCTCGATCGAACTCGCAAGCCGCAGAGCTTTTAGAGCTTGTTCTCCCCCAACCGAAGGCTGATTTCCACCCCGCACGCAATTAATAAAATGCTCCAATTCTGCGTGGAGCGGTTCAATATTGCTGGTGTAAACTTTCTCGATCAACCCATCTTGACGGTAAAGCACCTGACCGTAATCTGTCACGTAATTAGCGGTTGTTTGTCGGTGAATCAAGATTTCGTTGTTGAGAAAATCTGCCTCTGTCAGAGAATTCTTACAATGAGCCACTATTGAACGAAGTTTGCGGTGCGTTACCTTGCTCGCAGTCAGAGTGGCAACAATGCCGTTAGCAAAGTTCAGCGTCGCTGTTACATAGTCTAAATAACCCGAATCTGAAGCTCTACTGCCACTAGCTGTCAGCTTCACCACTGGGGAAGCTGCCAATTCCAGTAACAAATCGATGTCATGGATCATCAGATCCAAAACTACCGATACATCGTTAGCCCGATCGGAGTAAGGACTCATCCGGTGAGCTTCCAATGCCAGTAACTCTTCAGTTTTCAGCACTTTGCCGAGTTCCTGAAAAGCTGGATTGAAGCGCTCGATGTGACCCACTTGCAAAATCCGGTGGGATTCTGCGGCCGCGTTGACCAAAGATTCGGCTTCAGCAATACTAGCCGCGATCGGCTTTTCAATTAAAACGTGAACCCCCGCTTGGAGACAAGTCATCCCCACAGCGTGGTGCAGGCGAGTTGGAACGGCGACGCAAACTGCATCTACGTGAGCGAGCAAATCTCGGTAGTCTTCAAAGAAGCGAACCCGGTATTTACTGGCTACATCAATTCCCCGCTCTACATTTATATCTGCAACACCGACGAGCTCGATATCTTTTAGCAAGCTCAGAACTCGCGTATGGTGTTGACCCATATTGCCAACCCCAATTATCCCAATACGAAGGGGTTCGGGTTGACTTCGCTGGGCGAAAACATTTGCGTATCCCAATGACATCCTATCTAGCACTCCTGGATTCTCCTCCACCACAGGAATCAAGCCTTTTGGCTTCCCTTAGCTACTCACAGCCATCCAGATAGTATCACAGTCAATCTATTCGTGAAGAATTTTTAACAGAAGCAAGGGGCCTCCGGGCAGAAGGCAGACAGCCGAAGCTACCAGCTAAAATTTCTCTTGATTAGGTATTGACAAAATAGATTGAGTATGATTCTGAAAGGCGATCGCCCGCAACACCGCCACAACACCAGCCGATCGCCTATTTTTGCCGTACGATGGCTACGCCCCGGCTTACGCCTACGAACATTTTTCTGATTTCGGTTCAAAAGTAATAGTTAAAAGTCATAAATTATACAAAAATTACACCTAGCTTATCCGTATAAGTTCCGATGTTTGTATTTGGCAATCTTGGAAATAAAAAAAAATTATCAGAAAATTGGGTTTAAAACCCCGTCCTAAAAGGACGGCTTTAACTTTTTAAATCCCTTCCTAAAAATCAGGAAATTTCTAGTATTTGTGGTATACTTAAATAGTCAAGGTTAAACTCCTTTGCCATCGTGAAACAAGACATAAGACACACTTTTAGGCATAAACCGGGGGACGCAGAGCAGCGAAAACTCTTTAAACAGCTAGAGGCTGAATTTAGTAAGCCTTGAACCAGTCAAAATAAACTATTTTTGGGATTGTTAAGTAGGGTAGGGCATACCCAAACTCTAGATAAGTATTCTAGTACGCTTTTGGAGACAGACCCGCTGGGGTGGCTGCTTTCTCAGGCTCGTTAATTGGTAGGATTCTACGGTTAAAAGGTTTGAGTATTGCCGTAAGGACGCAACACTTAAAGGTTAGTCGCTGAATTAAGAATCCCCGCACCTTGATAGTCGGGGAGTGTCAAGTTAAGAATGCGGATACTTACTGGCGATCGCTGTCTGCAACAAACTACACTTAGGTAAAACCTGATGAGGCACCCAATGAATCACAAACAAAGGCAGAGATTGGGAAGTGCGATCGCCAGCACAATTTTAAGTTTTGCAGCCGTGTCATTGGCAGTATTTGACAAAGCACAAGCCGCCGTCCTCACCTACAATTTCCAAACGGGCGGTGGAGATAGCAATTTGAATTTTTTCAAGGTGGATAACTCCTCCCTTACAGGAATAGGAGTTGAAAATATTGCCGTTTCCGAGGGAAGATTCTACGATTACACTTTGAGGGGAGGCAAAGAATATAACAATTTGGCTGGGAAGATAGCTTTATTCGATCGAGGGGAGTTGCGCGGACTGCAAGCAGGCGGCGGGGACAACAAGATAGTTGAATTTATCGTTCCTGCATCCCAACCAGGAGGGTCTTTGAACATTAAGGTGGACGACAGGATATCTTGGCGGATTGAGACCTTCAGGACGGGTTTTACTACGTGGGCATCTTTGTTAAATGGGTATTCCGAGCAATATACGACCTACAACGGTGGTAGTCCACGTCTATCCAATAGAAACTTCTTCCGCGATATCCCTGTTTCTTACACCCTAGTGGATACCGCAGCCGAACCAGTTCCCGAACCGATAACATTTGCAGGTACAGCTTTAGCATTGGCTGGTTTAAGCTGGTTAAAACACAAGAAAAAAATGGCAGCTTGAGGTGCGTCAAGCTGCCAACAATTAAGCAGTCAGCAATCATTTTTCAGAAGATATGCGAGTTGCAAAATTCTGATCGCGGTTGGGAGACAAAGCCCTGGCTTTCAAAATCGCCGCTACCAGAAACGCATAGGACAAAACTCCCACCACAGCCAACAAGAGTACGCTTACGGTTCCCGACGCATTCCACAAAGCATGAAGTGCCGAAGCGCTGAAATAACCTACGCCCAAAATTTGCCAACGTTTCCTGGGTTTGAGAGCGCTCAAACCGATAAAATATCCGAAATAGCCGCTGTAAGCCATGTGCCCGGCTGCGGAACCCAAAATTCGGGGAATTAGCAACTGCAACCCTGCTAATTCTGCGGCTTCTGGGCCTGCTTGCAGGGTGATATTTTGAATGATATTGGGAACGTACTGCCCCAGGGTTTCTAGCAGCGTAAAGCCTACTGCCGAGGCACTTCCTAACAGTATTCCGTCTAAAGGTTCCCAGACGCCAACGCGTTCGCGCCACGGATGGCGCAGCCAGTTTCCCAGCAGCATCGCGCCCAAAACGGGCAAGGCTTTTAGCAATTCTTCCATCAGCCCCGCCCCAAAAAACATTCTGTTTAAAAAAAATAAAAAATTGATTTGTTCGCCCTCAACTGGCAACCGGCCGGGCAAAATTTCTCGAAATACTACGATAAAGCCAATCAATAACGGGCTGAGTAAAATTAAGACGGTAGCTAAAGCCGAACCGAGTAATACCCACCAAGGCTTGTGCTTGCCACAAAGTTGATATATAAAATAGTAAGCTGCGCCTGAAAGGTAAGCAGATAGCAATAAATTAAAGGCTACGGAATTTCCGACTGCTACGAACATCGACACGACACAAATAACTGTGGCAATGCCGGGATAGAGATAAGCTTTTTGACTTAATTGTTTGCCGGTGGAGGCGATCGGGAATAATTGGGTAAAAGTGAGATGTTCCTGTTCGCCCGCATTGGGAAATCCCGGATTTGCTGGGGCGAAGCGCGGGTGATTTGGGATCTTGTTTAGGGGAGTTTCAAATATAAATTCAGGGCCATCAATACCGAGGCTGATGCGATCGCCCATTTCTAATATTTGGCAGCCTTCCAGCTTGATGCCGTTGATATAAGTGCCGTTAGCGCTGTTGAGGTCACAAATTTCCCATCTCGGAAAATTGCCTTTAGTGAGGGGGCGGACTGTCGCGTGGCGGCGGGAAACCATACCGTAGGCGATCGACTCTAAAGCTATTTGACAGTTGCGATCGCGTCCGATCGCGACTTCCCGATATTCTGAAAGTTGGTACTTGGATGCTGGCGCTCCCCCAGCGCCTTTGGCGGGCACTTGTCGCAGAAATCCGATTTCATTAGTCATTAGTTATTAGTCATTAGTCATTAGTCTGTTGGCAGTTGGTAGTTGACAGTTGACAGTTGACAGTGGGCAGTTGGTTATTTAAAGTGCGCGAATAACTAATTACCTATTAGCAATTACCAATTCCCAATTCCCAATTTCCAATTCCCAATTACTGCTCACAACTAACAACTAACAACTAACAACTGACGACTATAAATTTGCTCTGGCATCCTGAACGGCTGCATAAAAAAATATGCCTGTCAGCGGTATGCTGAGGGCGAGAATGATGCCAGTGACTAAATTACCGAGTTGAGCTTCTCCCGAAGACAGCTCAAAGATCGAGCCGACTGCGGCGATCGCAGTAATGCACGAAAGAGCTAACAATAAACCACTTTTAGGAGTTCCTGCCATCATACTGATTTTACTGCCTTGGGCGAAAATTTATTTTTGACTAATTCTTCATTCAGTGCGAGCTTGTTTTCTACTCTGTCTACAAACAGCACTCCGTTGAGGTGATCCATTTCATGCTGAATTGCCCTCGACAATAATTCAGTCGCTTTCAGAGTTTGAGGACGACCGTATTCGTCACGATAGGACACTTCGATCGCTTCTGGACGTTTGACTTCTAAATAGACTCCCGGAATGCTCAAACACCCTTCTTGAAGAATACAGAGTTCGCCACTGCTACCTTTGATAGTAGGGTTGATCAAAACCAATGCGGCTGTTTCGGGGTTGTCCGGTTCGCAGTCAAGCACGATGACTTGTTTGTTCACTCCGACTTGAGGAGCTGCCAAACCGATGCCTTCAGCACTGTACATTGTTTGCAGCATTTCTCGGACGAGTTCCCGAATTTCTGCATCGACGCTTTTGACCCGCTTGGCTGGCTGCCGCAGGACGCGATCGCCTAATGTGTGTATTGTTAGGGGCGGTTTTTCTAACTTTTTCTTTTCCACCAAAACCTGGGCTGTCATAAAAATTCTCGGTAAGTGCGAAACTCAGCGGCTTTAGCCCTGAGAAGGAAACGACGCGGGCGGTTTCAACCGTAAGAGAATCCCCTTTCGGGGTTGGAGGGGTGTGGTTGCCCCCCCTTTCGAGGTATGGTTGCCTCGCTCTCCCTTGCGGGGTAATGTTCGCTTCGACCTGTTATAAAGGCTTTTTAGACCTGCAACACTGTTTCAGTGACTTTAAAACTGTTTAATTGCAGATGACAGAGCGGAAAACTAGCGTCGCATTCGCCGGTGTCGTGACCTAAATAACGTCTCCCCTTCGACGGAGCTCAGGGGGGTCTGGTCAGAACAGCTTGTAATTTCTTACAAGCTCAGTGGCTGTAGCCCTGAGTTCCTGACAAAATCCTTACTTGATATCTGGGGCTAAATTGACACCAATACTATCATCTTCAATCTTAATCTAAATTAACGTTTGTATGACTGGAAACGCGCCAAACCCACGACCCGTGATTTCTCTGAGGCTTTCGCCGCTGGTGATAGCTTTGGAGCTTGCTGCTGCGATCGCAATTTTAGTGTCAATTTTGCTCATTGTACAGTTTTGGGCTGTTTTGCCCGATCGAATTCCGATTCATTTCGGGTTTTCCGGGCAGCCTGATGCTTGGGGCGACAAGGTGATGATTTGGCTGCTGCCGGCTGTTGGTGCGATCGTGTTCGCGGTTTTGGCTGCGGTATCTCGCTATCCGCATACTTTGAAATATCCCCTACGCATTACCAATGAGAATGCACACCGCCAATATCTGCTGGGGCGAAGTCTTTTGGCTTGGCTGAAAGCGGAGGTTTGCTGGTTATTTGCGTTTGTGGTGCGGCAGCAAATTCTTGTAGCTTTGGGTAATGCTCAAAGGTTGAGTATCGAGTTAGTTCTGGGGATGATTGTTTTGATATTGGGGACGGTTGCTGTGTATTTGGTCAAGGCTTATTCTGCCCGTTAGCTGACTGGGAAATACTTTTTTAACCGCTGATGAACGCTGATAAATTAAACCATCAGATATGTTTGTTGGTCATTCATCGGCAATACTCGCAGCCGTTGATTTTTCAAATCTGGTTCTAAACCTAATACTTCCAGGGGAGTCACGCCCAGCAAAACAGCGGCAACGCCTTCTGGCAATTCTAAACAATCAAATCTCCCTTCTCTCCCCTCTACAATAATTTGAGCCCCGGCAAAAATCCGACCTTTTCTGATTCCTGCCGATGTTTCTACATCTCTTTCTCCTACTTGTTTTAAACCGAGTTGGCTGATAATGTGAGCTGGTAGGGAAAGCAGTGTCGCTCCGGTATCGACAATAACCTTATCGATCGTTACAGAGCGAACTTCCTCAGCAGAAATGAATCCCCGTTCTGCCATAACTAGATCGACGAAATTCGTGACGGAGATTGTGGTGAGAACTTGACCCATTTGTTTGCCTTGCAGATTGGGGAGTACGAGTGTCATATTATTTTACCTGTTTGAGTGCAATTGATTGTAGATTGTTGGGCTGTTTCGTTCATCGAATATTAAAGCATTAAATATGTTTGTTCTTCGTTCATCGGCAATACTCGCAGCCGTTGATTTTTTAAATCGGGTTCTAAGCCGAGCCTTTCCATCGGAATCACGCCCAGCAAAATCGCATCAACTCCTTCGGGCATTTCCAGGCAGTCAAACACTGCTTTTCGCCCTTCAACTTCCAGCATAATATCTTGAAAAATCCGCCCTTTTCTCACCCCCGCTGCAGTTTCTACATTTGTTTCTCCAAGTTGGCTTAAACCTAATTGCCTGATAATTGGAGCTGGTAAGGCAAGTAGAGTGGCTCCGGTATCGACTAGAACTTTATCGAGAGTTAATGAACGAATTTCACTCGCAGGAATGAACCCGCGCTCAGCAAGGACTTGATCGATGCGGTTCGTGACGGTGATCGTTGTAAGAACTTGACCCATTTGTTTGCCTTGCAGATTGGGGAGTACGAGTGTCATATTATGTTACCTCTTTGAGTGCAATTGATTGATTTTGCTATTCTAATACTATCGAGAATTGTCCGGCGTTGGTTAAAATTGTGTTTAGTGACCAGCCACAGTTAGAATTAGCCTGAACGAATGACACCAGAACCCAACTCTTCTCAACCGAATCCTTCTGAGTCGATCGCGACTGTAGAAAATCTCAACGGTGCGATCCCTAATGTGCCGGCAACACCAGCGACAATCGTCGCTGCTGCTGAACCGGAAAAACCGCTGCCGCCGCCTCCAACCCGCAAGCTTTTGCCGCCGCAGTACCCGACACAAAGCACTGCTGAAATGTCGGCATCGGTCCTGATCTTGGGGTCGATCGCCTCGATGATTATAGGGTTGGCAAATGACGTTGTTTGGATCGGCTTAATTGGTGCGATCGCCGCAATCGGGCTATCGCTACGGATGATGTGGCCGAGTTGGGGGAAAATCTGGGTGCAGGTAATTCCCCCAACTTGGCGCACCCTGATCGTCGCCTGCTTCGGTCTTTTAGCTGGGATTGTGGGCTTGCTGATGCTCAGCGGTACTAATACTGAACCGGGAGGCCGCAATATCCAAATTAACTGGGAGGCTATTGGAGCTCTCGGCGAGTTGATCGGCGCTTTGGGTCAAATTTTGATCGCAATTTTGGGCGTTTACGTGGCTTGGCGGCAGTATGTAATCTCGAAAGATTTGACGATTCAGCAAAACAGAATTACGCAGCAGCAAACGATCGATGCTTATTTTCAAGGGGTGTCGGATTTAGCCCTCGACGAACAGGGATTTTTGGAAGATTGGCCCCAGGAAAGGGCGATCGCCGAAGGCCGTACCGCTGCGATTATGAGCAGTGTAGATGCTGAAGGTAAAGCTAAAATTCTGCGGTTTTTGTCGCAGTCGAGATTGGTTACTCCCCTGAAGCGCGATCGGCTTTTGGGCCGCCCCATCCTCGACGGCGACGGCGGCTACGCAGAAGATAGAGATCACGGTATCCGCGTGATCGATTTAAATGTGATGTTAGCGGGTGCTGACATGGCCAACACTGACTTGCGGTGGACGGAGTTGAGCGAAGCCAACCTCGTCCGGGCCAATCTGTCCAAGTGCGATTTAGTCAAAGCCAACCTCTCGCGCGCTATCTTGTACGACGCCAATCTCGCTCGCGCCGACATGAGAGCCGCCATATTATTCTACGGCTCGCCAGAAACTGCATCTCCCCGCAGCCGCACGGAATTTCCCAACTATCAAACGGGTGAACATACCGGCGCTGTGGTGGAACGTGCTGATTTTACGGCTGTCAAGCGGCTGTCGGACGAGCAGCGCTATTACTGCTGCGCTTGGTGCGGCTCGAAGTCGAGAGAAACTATTCCCGGCGGCTGCGAAGGTATTCCCAATAAACTCGGACGCTAAAGTTAGCAGTACCGCTGTACTTGGGTATCTAGTTGATCGGGCTATACTTGGATTTTAAATCCACAGTCTTGCGCTGTTTTAGCCATGACAAATACTGATTTACAGCTAGAAGCAAGTCGGCGCGTGGAACGCCACAAAAGCAGGGACGGGTTAATTTTTGTAATTGCAATGTGGTTGCTGAGCCGATCGGTAATTGCGATCGGGATGCAGGTAATTGCCCCGCAGCTGTACCAGTTTCAAGATTCAAAGCCTTTTATTCCGGGCTTTGTTCCCACAAGAGGCTGGGAGCTGTTTTCACATTGGGACGGCGAATGGTACACCAAAATCGCTACTCTGGGCTACAGTTATGCAAATGACGGGCAGCAGCATTCTGTGACGTTCTATCCCCTTTTTCCTTTACTAATTCGGGGAGCGATGGCTCTCGGAATGCGAGTGGAAGTAGCAGGGGTACTAATCAATAGTTTTGCCTTTCTGGGTGCGTTATTGCTGGTCTATTTTTGGGTAGAGGAGCGATACGATACTGCTGGGGCCAAGTGGACAACTGCTGTCCTGGCGTGGTGTCCGTTCTCGCTATTTTGCACAGTCATGTATACAGAGGGATTGTTTCTGCTGTTGACAGCGGCGGCTTTGCGATTCTTCGAGAGGGGCGAGTATATTCGCGCTGCTGTTTGCGGAGCCTTGACTACTGCTACTAGGGGACCGGGAGTGGCGCTGATACCTACTTTTTTCCTGGTAGCTTGGAGGGAAAAAAGACCTGCTATGGCGTATATTGCAGCTTTTGCTCTCCCGCTCGGGTTGCTTTCATTTAGTTTATATTGTGCTATTCGTTTTGGAGATGCTTTGGCATTTGTTCACGTGCAAAAAGGATGGATTCAGCCTAGTTGGTTAGATATACTGGCTCAAGTTTTCAGGTTGCGAATATCTGCCATCAGCAGAGTAGGGATGATTTTTGGGAGTGTATATTTGTTGTGGGTTTTTCGCAAAAAGCTTAGTAGTATTGTTTTGACTTACGGTTTTTGCTCTTTAGCCTTCCTGATCAATAGTGGAGCTTTGAGATCGGTAAACCGCTATGCTTACGGTATTGTCTCCCTGTCAATAGCTCTGGGGTTATTGCTGGCTGCTTGGCCGACTTGGGGTTACGGACTCATGGGGTTGTTTGGTGTGTTTTTGCTGTACGTTTCGGTGAGATTTGCGGGTTTTTTGTGGGTAGCTTAGAGCGATCGCACTTATTTTATTCTACTTCCCACGCTGACTGAAAAAAGTCCCATTCGCACAGCATTGCGTAGCGATAGGTTGTTTCTATTTCCGGCGTTAATGGTGCTGCGTAGCGATCGAGCAAACTTTCCACTCGTTTTGCTAAAATCTCAAACTCAGGGCTATTATAGGTACAAATCCAGTCGCTAAATGCGTGTTCGGGTATATGAGGTTTAGCTAGGTGCTGTCCCAAAAAAGCATACAAGCGCAAGCAAGGAGTCATCGCTGCTGCTGTCAAACCTACACCACTTCCCCAGGCTGTGGCTAATAAAAAATCTGTGTAGCGGCGGGTAGCGATTCCCGGTTTTGCATCTGGCAAATTTACACCCCATTTCGCTGCATATCGTTGATGCAAGTGAAGTTCTTCTAAAACGCCACTGCCGAGATTGTGCAGGATTTCAAACCCCTCCCAATCCGGTGCTTTTGCAGCAGCGATACTGTAAGCGCGAGCGAATGCTCCCAGAAAAAATGCGTCTTGTGCAACGTAATATGCAAAACTCTTTTGGGGGAGGCTGCCGTCAGCAATGCCTCTGACAAAGGGATGCTGCAGGCAAGCTTCGCTTAAGTCTTGATTTGCTTGCCAAAGATAGTTAGAATTTGTCATGATTTTTTCGATTGTTTTCTCAGTGATGATGGTAATTTTTATAAGAGTTGCATAAATCACCCAGTTTCTACTATAAATATTGGTAAAGACAACGAATAAACCTGGTTTCTAGCCTGATTGCGCCGAGTGTCCTGTCTTAAATAGGACTTACGCAAAAACTTTACTCTTAGGGTGCAACCTAAGCACCTTACCCATACTGTAAAAATTGACTCTTTGCGTAACTCCTGTTAAATTCAGCCTCAAAATCTATGATAACAGATATATTCGGATTGATTCCATTGGTGGCTCTGGGCATTTTATTTCTAATATTTTATAAGACAGATAAGTGTTGGCGCAGCGCTATTTTGTCCGCAGCAATTGTTTGGGGAGTTATTGTTGCTTTGTCTGCGGAAATTTTCAGCTTGTTTAGATTGCTGAGTTTTGAGTGGGTATTCGGGCTGTGGCTGGTAGTCAATATCCTCGGCTTGATTGTTTATCTAAGATTTAAAAGTGTCAAGCCAATTTTTGATAAAAATCAAGAGGATAAATTTCCGAGTGTCTTAATTGGGTTGCTAGGCGGTGTATTATTTATTTTTGCTGCGGTTGGTTTAATTGCTGTAGTTGCACCGCCTAACAATTGGGATTCTATGACTTATCACATGAGCCGGGTTGTTCACTGGATGCAAAACCGCAGTGTCGAGCATTATCCAACTTCTTATGTACCGCAGTTGTATCACCCGCCTTGGGCTGAGTTTGCGATTATGCACTTTCAGATTATCAGCAGGGGCGATCGCTTTGCGAATCTGATACAGTGGTTGAGCATGGTGGGCAGCGCGATCGCCGTTTCTTTAATTGCTAAGCAACTGGGCGCAAATTTGCGCGGTCAAGTTTTTGCGGCTGTGTTTGCTGCGACTTTGCCGATCGGTATTCTCCAGGGTTCTAGCACCCAAAACGATTATGCTGTATGTTTTTGGGTAGTTGGTTTTGTCTGCTGCGGTTTAGCAGGACTCTGTGCAGGAATCACGGGGTTTAATACTTTCAAAATTGGCGCGAGTTTGGGTCTAGCTCTCTTGACAAAAACGACAGCTTATATATTTTGTTTGCCTTTTATTATTTGGTTTATTGTAGGAGGAATTAAAGGTTTTCGGGGAAAGATGCTGCAACCAATATTAATTATAGCCACTGTAACTTTTCTGATAAATCTTGGTCACTTTTGGCGAAATTACGATTTGTTTGGATATGCGATCGGCGCACCTCAAGATTTTACTAAAGAATATAAAATAGAAGTCTTTACGCTGCCAACATTTCTGTCAAATGTAATTAGAAACTTAGGTATGCAAACCGGTACGAGCGTTTCCCGAATTAACGGTGCGATTGTGGGAGCGATCAACATCCTGCACAGAATACTGGGCGTAGCTACAAACGACCCGCGCATCACTTGGCCTCCCGGACAAGTATTTGCGATCGCCACGCCGTCATTTAATGAAAACACAGCTACAAATCCCATTCACTTTTGGCTGACATTTGCCGCGATCGCGCTTATATTTAACAGCCCAACTTTGAGAAAAACAAAAATAGCAGTAACTTATTTAATTGCTGTAATAATGACATTTTTACTCCTGTGCCTTCTGCTTAAATTGCAGCCTTGGCACAGCCGACACCACCTATCAATATTTGTGTTGTTTTCGCCCATATTTGGATTAGCAGTATCGCAATTATCAAATCATAAAATAGCTAATTATCTGGTCGCAATTCTGATTGTGATGTCGCTACCTGGGATTTTTCACAACAAATTCAGACCGATGCTGGGAGATAGTAACATTTTTAATAGCAGCAGGCACGAACTTTACTTTACAAGTCGGCCCCAAATCGAGGTTGCTTACAATCAAGCAGTAGATTTTGTTAAATCCCAAAACTGCACAAATATAGGACTGTCATTTTGGTCTAAAAATGCCTGGGAATATCCCTTGTGGGTAATGTTTGCAGAGTCGGGAAAACCAGCAACTCGCATCGAACACATTTCGACGATCGATCCTGTTGTCAAACAAAAGCTCAACTCGGAACCTTACAAAAGTTTTATCCCTTGTGCGATAATTTACTCAGCTCCCAAAATTGACGGCAGACAAGGAAAAGAGATGATTGTCAAAAATCAAACTTACATACAAAAATGGTCGATGAAGCCGCTGAGCGTATTTCTAAAAGAATAAAGTTTTGATTTAAAAGTTGAAGTCTGATTGACAAAGAGAAACTGCGATGAACGATATACCTAAGTATTCCTTGATAATTCCAATTTATAACGAAGAAGAAAATCTCCCTGAGTTGTACCGGCGAATTAGTGCACTGATGGAGCGTATGGATGGATCGGTAGAGTTAATTTTAATTAATGATGGCAGCCGCGATCGCTCTTTGGAAATTTTGCGACAATTGCACGAACAAGACTCGCGCATTTGTTACCTGAGTTTTGCCCGCAACTTCGGCCACCAAATAGCTGTAACTGCTGGTTTAAATTTTTCTCGCGGTCAAGTTGCAGTCATCATGGACGGCGATTTGCAAGACCCGCCGGAGTTAATTATAGATATGGTAGAACAGTGGCGGCAGGGCTATCAAGTTGTTTACGCTCAACGCACTCAACGCCGTCAAGAAGGTTGGTTTAAGCGGTTGCCAGCTTATATGTATTATCGCATTTTGCGGAATCTTGCTGATGTTGATATTCCCACAGATACGGGAGATTTTTGTTTGATGGATCGCTGTGTAGTCGATGTACTGAACGCGATGCCAGAACGCAACCGCTACATTCGGGGACTGCGGGCTTGGATCGGTTTTAAACAAACGGCAGTTAAGTTTGAACGCGATCCGCGTTTTGCTGGCGATGTTAAGTATACCTTCAGCAAATCTTTTGCTTTGGCGATGAACGGTTTAGTTTCTTTTTCTAAAGTACCGCTGCAATTGTCAATTTATGTGGGATTATTTGCTGCTATTGTATCTGTATTGATGGCTTTTTTGGTTTTGTACTGGCGTCTTTTCTCTCCAGGTTCGGCATTAACTGGCTTGACAATTATTATTATGGCGGTTTTCTTTTTGGGTGCGGTGCAGTTGGTGAGTATTGGGATTTTGGGCCAGTATGTGGGGCGGATTTATGAGGAGGTGAAGGGCCGCCCACTTTATACTTTGGCAGAAGTTGTCGGTTTTGGCGATCGCCCTTCATAAAAAAACTATGTCAAACACTAGAGACTTGTTAGTAGGTGAATCTATTCAATTGAGACGAGGAGCATTATTACAAGTTTGTTATACACCGGGTAAAGCTCCCCCACTTGTATTTGTGCATGGTGGTTTAGGAAATCGATATAACTGGCGATCGCAATACGAATTTGCGGTTGCTCAAGGATGGGAGGCGATCGCCTACGATCTAGCTGGGCACGGCCAATCTGAATCATATTCCCGCTATTCTATCGGGCGACACTGCCGCGATTTGTCGCGTTTGCTCGATCGACTTCACATCCATCATGCCCCGGTATTGTGTTGTCACAGCTACGGAGTGCCGATCGGCTTAGAGTGGGCCAAACGCCATCCAGTCAGCGGCCTGATTTTGATTTGTGGCGGCACTCATAACTTAGATCCTTGGTGGGAAATTCCACTGCTGAAATTCCTAACTTGGGGCGGTAGACATTTTTATCGACTGCCTTTTGTGAAAACATTTACAGAGCAAATATCGAGTACCCATAGCCATGAAGTAATACAGCAATTTTTGGCAGAATCCCCCATCCCAGTTGAAGTACATCCCTATCAAGCGCTGGAGCCATTTTGGGGTTACAATTTTTTTGATCGGCGTTTTTCAACTAAGTATTTTGATATTCCTATCCTGGTGATTACAGGCGGAAAAGATACGCTGTTTACCTATAAAATGGGTGAAGATTTGGCGAATCATTTTCACCACAGCCAACATTTACATATGCCCCATGCAGGTCATTTGGTGATTGCGGAGTTTCCAGAAATCGTCAATCGGGCGATCGCTAAATGGATTAGAGAAGCAATTTCGGAAGCGGATTAAGAGGGTGCATCTCATTTTGCAAATATATTCGTAGGGGCGAAGCATTGCGGCAGTAAATCTCTGATTTTCACTGATAAATTGTCTGCCGTCAGGTGCTTCGTCCTTGCACTCATAGAGATTTACCCAAAAATTTACTGTTTGTAAAACAGACAGGAAAGCTGATTAAGTGAGAATGGTGCAAGATGCTC
Source organism: Cyanobacteria bacterium SOY_34_metabat_3 (assembly GCA_031399265.1). Taxonomy (GTDB): domain Bacteria; phylum Cyanobacteriota; class Cyanobacteriia; order Cyanobacteriales; family Microcoleaceae; genus Microcoleus. Next base: position 18,319 of record JANNOR010000011.1, read on the forward strand.
GATAGAGACAACTTAAAATTTCACTTTCTGATAAAACACTCGTTTCACATTCTCGGCCGCCGTAACGTACAACAGCACGATCGCCCCCAGCACCAGCATAAAACTCAACGGCAACGGTTGAAACCCTAGCAGCCTTCCCACAGGTGTCCAGGGAATGACGATCGTCACTCCTACGGTAGCCAGCGTCGCTATCAACAAGTATTTTCCGGGTTTACTTTCAAAAATAGATTTGCGGGTACGAACGACTAGGACAACCATCGAAGCAGAGATGACAGACTCCAAAAACCAGCCGGTTCTAAACTGTTGTGGTTGAGCGTGTAGCAGCAACAGCAGCGCCCCAAACGTCAGGTAATCAAAGATTGAACTCAGCAAACCAAACACAATCATGAAGTTGCGGATAAATTTGATATCCATCCGGCGCGGTTTGCTGACTAACTCCTTGTCTACGCGATCGGTGGCGATCGTCAATTCCGGGAAATCAGTTAATAAGTTCGTCAGCAAAATCTGACTGGGTAACAGAGGCAAAAAGGGCAGAAACAGAGAAATTCCCGCCATGCTAAACATATTGCCAAAATTAGCGCTCGTTGCCATAAATATATATTTTAAAGTGTTAGCAAATGTAATCCGTCCTTCCTTGACACCTTCGATCAAAACATTCAAATCCTTTTCCATCAACACAATATCAGCAGCTTCTTTGGCGACATCAACTGCACTCTCGACTGAGATACCAACATCGGCAGCATGAAGCGCAGAAGCATCGTTAATCCCATCTCCCAGATATCCAACCACATTCCCTGCTTTTTTAAGAGCGATGATAATCCGCTCTTTTTGGTTTGGCTCTACCTCTGCAAAAACATTAGTTTCTTGTACTCGGTGCATCAAAGCTTCATCACTGAGTTTTTCTAATTCAGAGCCAGTCAAAGCCTTTGGCTCAGGCAATCCTACCTGCTGAATAATACTCATAGCAACCGCCTTGCTATCTCCAGTAATCATCTTCGGGGTGATTCCTAGCTGTTGCAACTCTTTGAGGGTGTCAGCGATGCCCGGTTTTGGCGGATCGAAGAGCGCAATGTAGCCCATAAAAGTCATGTTTGTTTCATCATCTTTGCTGAAGGAATCTCGATCGTACTCGCTATAAGCCACGCCCAAAGCTCTAAATCCTTTACTGCCCAAATCTTCCGCTTGTTGGTGGAGTTTTTGTCGCTCTTGTGCAATGTCGATCGTCTTCCCCTCAGCAGTTTCAACGGTTGAGCAAACCTCCAAAATATTTTTCAGTGCGCCTTTCGTCACAATCAGATGCGTGCTTTCTTTTTTGAACAGAATGCTGAGACGTTTGCGGTTAAAATCATAGGGAACTTCATCTAACTTTTGATAATCCGAAATGTCGAAGGTTTTGTATTCGCGAATCGCTTTGTCGATCGGATTCACGTAACCAGACTCAGATGCGGCATTCAAATAAGCGTAAAGTAAAACCCGATCGCTATTTTCCCCCTCAACATCAACCGCAGAGTGAATTTTCACCTCTCCTTCCGTCAACGTGCCCGTCTTGTCGGTACAAAACACATTCATACTGCCAAAATTCTCGATCGCGGGTAAGCGCTTCACAATCACCCGCTGTTTCGCCATTGTCTGGGCACCGCGCGCCAGATTAACACTGACGATCGCAGGTAGCAGTTGAGGGGTCAAACCCACCGCCAGCGCCAGAGAAAACATAAAAGATTCCAGCACAGGGCGATGCAGGTAGACGTTGGCGGCAAAAATTAGAGCGACCAAAACGAGCGTTACTTCCATCAGAAAGTAGCCGAATTTGCTCAGCCCACGTTCAAATTCCGTTTCGGGAGGCCTTAGTTTGAGGCGTTCCGATACTTTGCCGAATTCAGTTTCTTTTCCGGTACGAACAACTACTGCTTTCCCCGTTCCACTAATCACATTTGTTCCCATATAAAGGGAATTGGTGCGTTGATTTAGTCCAGTTTCAGTCGGCAATACGCCACTTAATTTATCAACTGGATAGGTTTCTCCTGTCAGTGCTGCTTCATTCACCGATAAATCTTTTGACTCTAAAACTAGAGAGTCGCCGGGAATATTTTTACCTGCACAAAGCACCACAATATCGCCGGGCACTACTTCTTCATTGGGGATTTCTTGAGATTGACCATCTCTCAACACAGTTGCTTTAACTTGCACTAAGGCTAATAGTTTTTCGACAGCGTTCGAGGCTCCTCGCTCTTGCCAAAATCCTAATAGCCCACTGATCAGGACGATCGTCAAAATGATGATGGCATCTAGCGCATCTTTCAGAAAAATCGAGAGCACCGCCGCCAAAATCAGAATCACGATAATCGGACTCTTGAACTGATTGAGCAACAGCACGAATGCGCTTGATTTGTGTGTTTGTTTGAGGCTGTTTGCACCGTACTCGCTCAGGCGTTGTTTCGCGTCTTGACCGCTTAACCCTGTTGTTGTAGAGCGCGTCTGCTGGAGCACCTGCTCTGTGGACAAGTTCCAAAATGCAGACTGGGGATTCATGATTTTATACCTGATTTTAAATTATATCAAATCCGGTAGCATCGTCCTGTATTCATCTCTCTATTCTCTCCCTCTGTGTCCTCTGCGCCCTAGAAAGGTTAAATCATTCCGATGCAACCAAAATTGATATTATGAGTTTATTTATGCTTATCTACTTAGAGGATTTTCGAGGCAAGCAGACCAACAAGCACAATTAGACCTAATGCTCGACGAAAGTAATTGACGCCTTGAAATAATTCTTCCCAAGCCCAAGTAAACAACGAGCCAAAAGCTACTAGCTCCAACCCTAAATTGATTTTTCCTGTTGTAATAACGAACTTTAACAAACTAGCTACAATCCAAACGATAAGTGGTAGATTTGGTGGCTGAGCTATGACGATTTGGCCTTCGCTGTCCCGGAAAACTTTATCGAACAATGTCTCTTCTCTGATTTCCATGAGTTTATGCTCTAAATGTAGTAAGAGGTATGAATTGAGTTGAATTATTTACACAAATATTTGTCGGTTGCGAATCCGAATTTATGCAAATTATTTGTGCTGTCCTTTGAGAGTAGAATTAAAATATTTAAATATCATCTATCCCTTGGAACAGTTGAGATTAGAAGGCAATCTATAATTGGACACACATAATTGTTTTTCCAACATCGCATCAAGCTCAACTTAATGCTCAAATCAAAGGCAAGGAAACTGTGAAGGTAGCGCCTTTTCCCAGCCCTGCGCTCTCGGCTCGCACCGCCCCGCAATGCGCCTCTACCAAATAACGGACGATCGACAAACCGAGCCCCAACCCGTTATTCGATCGCGTAACTACCAAATCGGCTTGTTGAAATCGATCGAATACGTAGGGCAAAAACTCAGCACTGATGCCCTTTCCAGTATCGCTGACTGCGATGTGCGCCTCGGTTTGAGAATAACCAAGGCAAACTGTGACACACCCGCCTTCAGGTGTAAATTTCACCGCATTCGCCAGCAGGTTCCAAACAATTTGCTGCAAGCGAGTCGGATCGCCCCTGATTTTACGTTGAGCTGGGTCAAGCTGCAATTCTAAATCAATAGATTTCTCACTTACAGCCCCAGTAGCCGTCTCAATTGCAGCTTCAATAATTGGCAGGATCGCGATCGCAATTAATTGTAAGCTCAACTTGCCGTGAGTCATGCGAGTTAGGTCTAACAAATCATCAATCAACCGCAATTGCAGTTGAGCATTACGCTCGATTGTCGCGAACGCTTTGTGTTGGATTTCAGGCGAAAGAGATCGAGTCAATAAAAGTTTAGACCAACCAAGGATGGGATTAATCGGATTCCGCAATTCGTGAGAGACAAGTGCTAGAAACTCATCTTTGAGCCGACTCGCTCGTTGTAACTCGTCTGACTGAAGGCGCAACGTCACTTCTAGTTGCTTCTGTTTACTTAAATCCAAGACAAATGCTACCGCTTCTCGCCGTGCTTCTGGCGATAACACAAAGCCAACCAGTACAGGAACATGAGAGCCATCTTTCCGAATATATTCTTTTTCATAAGGAAGACTAGCGCCGGTGATTTGAGCTTGCGCGATCGCCCGTCGATCGTTTGCTAAAGTTTCAGGTGTAGTAATTTCAGTCCAAAGCAAACCCGCTTCTAAATCCGATCGCTCATACCCGACAATGCGTAGAAACTCATCGTTGGCGTGCCCAATATTTCCCACTATGTCAGCATAAATAATGCCGATTACATTTGATTCAGCCAGACTCCGAAGTTTCGCTTCACTCTTCCGAAGTATCGCGTCGATTTTTCGCTGCTGCAAAATCTCTTGATTAATCAAATTGAGCGACCAAATTAGTGCAGCCAGGGCGAACAGACAAGCGGTAATCACACTCAACTCCGTGTTTTGTACTGCTGTCGTGTCGGCTTGCACTCGCTGATTCAGCAACTTATGCTCAGTTGCTTGCATCTCTCCGACTAAATCGCGGAGTTGATCCATCGTCTCTTTCCCTTCATTTTGCCGTACAACCTGCAATGCGGCTTCACTTTTACCTGCGCGATGCAATTCGATCGTTTGAAGCAACTCTGCCATCTTGCGATCGATCAAAGGCTGAATTTCCCTTAAGCGCTGCTGTTGCGTGGCATTATCTCGCGTTAAACTTTGGGTGTCTTTAAATTCTGTATCGATCGCAGAAGTTGCGGAGTCATAGGGCTGGAGATATTCAGTATCGCCAGTCAGTAAATAACCACGCTGTCCAGTTTCTGCATCTTTGAGCGTAGAAATAAGCGTCCCTAGCTTTTCTATGACTTCATGGGTATGATTTACCCAAGCCTTTGTTTGTTGCAGGCGTAGAAAATTCGCATAGGCGATCGTGCCAATTCCCAAAAGGGCTGCTAAGGTGACAGCTAAACCTTTCCTACTTTTGCCGGAAACACCCCAATCGGAATTGAGTTTTCCGTTTAATAAATCTGTTAGCTGAGCTTTAAAGTTGGGCAAAGGTAATGTTCTGGCTGATTTCCTTCAAATACTAGGATATCGCCCTTTTAATTACATCCCTCCATTACAAAACTTATTGGCGATCGTCCAGAGAATTGTCAATCGATTTGAGATTGGAGACTGAAGAATTGAAGCATTGGATTAAGCGACCTCAATTGTTGATTTCTGGCAAATCCCAAAACCTGGAGAGTTAGGGATTAATCTGCTTAATTTTTGGGATTTACTCAACAGATTTGCGCTGTTTTGGCTGATCGCTACTCGGCAAAGTGCTGTCGAATCTTCGCGGCAATCTGATTATCCGTCATTTTGTCAACCGTCTCAATACCTACGATGCGTTTACCGAGGTGATGTCCTTCAAGACGTTTTTTCAGTTCATCCTTTGCCTCACCAGGGCCAAATATCAGAATAGACTCTGCATCACGAATAGATGCAATCACCTCATCGTAGTAATTATTGAGTTCTCCCGTAAAATATCTCTGGCGACTATCATCTGCGGGTACTTGAGATGATTCATAGCTACCCTTAAGCGGTGAATCACCCGATCGCCGAGGCTGTTTTTCTGCCTCCGATACTATCTGTTTCATCTCTTCCCCTTTCTCAGTAATAGTCAGGATACTAGCCTTCCGGTGGTCAATCCACAGCCCTGTTTTTGTTTTCATTGAAGCTCCTTTGTTCACTATCTTTTGAGACTTATAATTTTTACTAAGTCACAGGATAAATCTAATTTTGTTATTAGCTTACCCTTTAAAATTGACGAAAGTATTCTTCTTAAGGCATAGTTTTTATGAAGGCTCGGAATGCTGAAGCCAAATCAATTTGCGGCTTGCTAAAAGCTACCGTTTTTTGATCTTCCCCACACCCTCCACAGACTCGCGGACTTGGGGAGAACCGACATACTCGATTGACCCCACACCCGATAGAGATGCGTTCAAATCATCACTCACATTGACTACAGCGCTCCCGACGCCACTGTTCCGAACAGTAGCCTGCTTAGTCTTGAACTCCTCGCCCTGGAAGCCTCCGACCCCGGAAAGGGCCAGATCGAGCACATCGGCGCTACCGGCGATCGTCATGCTACCCACTCCATCCTGAGAAACCGACAACTGCTTGCTTTGGATACCCCTTGCCTCAATACTGCCGACACCGTTCAGGTTCAAGCTCTCTAAGCTTTTGACTTCCACGACGAACTCAATGGGCTTGGTTGGATTGATGGCGGCATCATTCACGGTGCCGAGATACAAAGTGCGATCGACCACGCGGCCCTCCAGAAGGGGCAGGAGGTTGTCCTCGGCGCTAATTGTGAGGGACTCTTTTCCCGTCTGCTGTACCTTGACCATGCCCACAGATTTAAAGGAAATCGATGAGAATTCAGCAACTTTTCGGAATTCGATTTTGACGATTCCAGAGCCTCTAACCCCGTTATTACCAATGTTGAAATAGCAGCCTGAGAATATGCTTAAAGCTACCAAACACGCCAGTAACCAGTATCGTTTTGTTTTCATTGTTTTGTCTCCATTGGTTCAAGTTATATCAATTCCGGCTGTGCCGGAATGATAGAGGAGACGGCACTGCCGTCTCCCTACAATTGATCGCGGTAGGGACACGGCAGTGCCGTCTCCTCCGTCTCCTCTTCTATCCATCATTGCCGCACAAACCAATCAACGGGGCGGCGTAGCGAAACTGGTTGTGGGTAATTTTTCAAATAGCCCACTCGCAAGATGAATTGAATATTTTCACTTATTCCAATCCCTTGATTTAGCTGTTCCCGCGTTGATGATTCTTCCAAGATTTGTGTCATCGGATGAATGGCGATACTTTTTTCCCGCACTTTCAGGAAAAGTCGTTCCATTCTCCTACCAGTTTCGAGCAATGCCGCTACTGAATTGTCCTTGCTGGTGATTAGAATCCAACCTGCCGATTCCGATACTTGCTGTTTAACTTTATCAATGCCTACATCTCGGAAATCCTTTTTCATCACATTTTCCTTGTGGTAAAAATTCCGCACCACCCAACCCGGAATTCCTTCTATTTCCATACTTGCTGTTGTCAGTCCGTCGCGATATTTCTCGGCATTCTTAGTAGAGAATCTGATCCAGTCGGCTAACTCTTGCTGTGCTGGATCGCGATCGGCTTGCAGGCGGTTAGCAACGATGGTTTGTTCATCGATAAATTGACTTTCTTGGCTAGTGTTGGGTAGATAATGAATAAATTCTGGTTCTGAATTGACCAGATATTTGAGGTCTTCTGGTTTCAGCACATCGCTTAAAAAATCGGAACGAACTGTTCGGCGATTTCTGATTTTTGCAGTATCAAAAGGATTCTTTGATGTTTGTTTGAGCAGTTTTACTGCCATCACCCGATCGTCCTGATTGGTTGTAGCGAGTAAATTCCAATCGCAGAGGTAGCCAAAAGTACCAGCGGCATATTCCAGATTTTGGATGAAACTGCCGATCGATAATATCGTTTCTCTCTGAGTCGGATCGACAGCCGGTAGCCATTTAGTGCGATCGTTGCCGATAATCCAGTGGTAAGGTTCGAGATATTGGACAAACCACGGCTGTGTGTTGTGGCCGCTTGGCGCAAGGGAGGCGAGAAGCAAAATCTCTTTTTCGTCTGGCTGGAGAGTTTCGGTGCGATCGTCTACTGGATTGATATTTGCTCTGGAAAGATTACTTTTATCACTCAATAAATAAGCTGTTGTCACGGCTGCAATTATTGTCCCGCCGGCAATACCTATAAACTGTTCTCTGTTCATAATCGGCATCCTTTTATTTCAAGATTTGTGCTTTGTTGCTCACGATGCAAACTCATACTCAATCTCTGTAATTCTTCCTTTAAAATAGAGCCGAATGCCTTCTGGATATTCCCATCCCACCTCGCCTTCTAAAGGAATCAGCATCCCATTGCGAACTGAATATTCCCATAATCGACCGCACCAAGGCATCGCAGTCAGCTTGTCGCGATAACGAGCCTCAGCCCGCATAGTGGCGATCGTCCCTTCAGCATTAAACTGAAATACGACGGAGACAGTTGTTGCGCCATCCGTCAAAGTAGCGCGAGCAGATGTGTCATTAATCGCATCCCAGCGCACACCTTGACTGGGCAATAGTGCAGTCGGATACCAAGGAGCCTCAGCAAAGAACCGCAATAATTCACCTTGGTTAGCTTCAGGAGTACCGCCCACATCAGCAACGGTAAAAAGACCGAGTAATGATGCGTGTAAATTGCCTTCTCCTAAGAGATAGGTATCATGAACAAAGGCATTAACTCCTGGAGCCATCTGGATGCGTGCATCCCAATCAAAACCTAGACGTTGAGTAATCACAAATTGAGTGGCAGTAAACGGACTCCACTTATCCTCCATTTCATTCATATTGAACAGTCCCTGCTGAGAGAGTTTGACCGCAGAGGCGATCGCTTGTCCGTCCTTGATTACTGTCCGAAAAAATCGCTGTACGGGTGCTGGCAAGCCTTCAATCTCTTTTTGGTCGTAGATTTTGGGCTTAATTGTGCGCCGTCCGTCTGTTAATTTAGCTCGTAATTTATCAGTATCAGACTGCCAGCGAGAGTTGCCATAAATGGCAGCAATTCCCAAGCTGATTGCGATTAAAAAAACAATAATTCCAATCCACTTAATCCACATGGTACTTACCTATGTTTGTTGATTTAGAAGTTGATAGATGGTGATAATCAGAACGATCGCACAAATAGTTGTATAGATTGAAAATGTGTACTTAGATAGCCAATTAGGAAGATAAATCGCAAAATTGTCCTTGGTTGAATTTGAATACTTCCGTGCAATCAGAGTTAACGGGCAGACGAATCTAAACGTTAGTAGGGTTAGCCCTTCTAGAGATACAAATCCATAACCAATCCAGAGCCAGATATCGAGTTTATTGACGATCGCGGCATACAGCATATAGAAAATCACAAAATTGAAGAATACCCAGATTGCAGTGTGAATAATTTTAATCAGCGTCAATTTGGTTTCATTTTCCATATTGTGTTAATATGATTTCTCCATTTTCGGCGTTAAATTGCGCCCAACGATCGAAGCCGTTCCGATCGTTCCTGCAATGAGTAATCCGAAATCTTCTTTAATGCCAAAATTCAAAGCCGCCGAAGTTCCGACGATCGACCATAAAACCGGAACAATCAATAAACTTAACGGAATTTTTTTGTCTGTCCAGAGTAGCAAGCCGAACGTGAAAATGGTTGTCTGGCAAGGCGTACCGAACGTTGGCGATGCTGGAAAAGTTCGCCCCAGCGCGTAGCCGATTAACGGATAAATCACCAGCGCATAAGTGATAAAAATCGCCCCAAGGAAGCCGTAAAATTTCTGGCTAGCGCGAAAACTTAAACGATTTCTCACCACACCTTCGTATAAAAACAACCAGCCTTGAAAAACGAACAGCGCGCCAAAAACATAAGCTGGTGGACTTATTTTTGTGAAAAAAGTCAAATGGTAAACAATGCCTGCCCACAGCCAGAGAAAACCGAGTAATCCCGAAATGGTTTTGTTTGCCAATGGTTTTCGACTTACTGCCAGTCCAACCGCCACAATCCCCACTAAATTTAGTACAAACTGCATCGGAAATATAGTTTGATTGTATTTCTCAAAAACTCGAAGAAATTGTTCTATGGTAAATGGCATCGCTAATTTTCCTCAGCTAGATACCAGATTGTAAGTCCGATCAATATCGTCTGAATCGACTTTCCAAATATCATAAATTTCTCCTGAAGTTGAATTTTGAACATTTATACCGCCCTACTTACTGAGTAACTATTTGGGGTTTTTCTCTACCAAATTGCCACAGCAATATCGCACCCAATCCGAATAGATTGACTAGGGAAACTACTAACCCTCCGAAAAATGGAATTAGTGTCAGAACAGTCAGAATCGCCAAACCCACCAAAAACTGCTGCTGCAAAGATCGATCGCCCTTACCAACTACAGATTCACCGACAAAAAGCGCCACACCTAATGAGCCGACTAGAGCCGTGACAACCGCCATCAGACTCAGGAGTGGAATCAGGGGAATCCCAATCAGCGTAATCGCCAGAAACACCGTGGCGAAGACAAAGGAGACGATCGCCCCAATGCCCCATAAAGCTGTCAAACCGGGACGTTGACGCAATTGTGCAGCCAAATTCGGTAGGAATTGTGGGCTGCTATGCAAAATAATCAGTCCCAGAATAGCTGCTACTACTGCGGAACAAGTTCTAAAAAGGGCACTGAAGAAATACTGAGCGAAGAAGCTACTTCTGCCGCGATTGGAGCCATACATCATGCCATGTCGATCGCTAAATGTAGCACGTTCACCACTAACGATCGCACCTGGTTCCTGTACGATTTTGCCACCAAAGGAGTAAGCATCACCCTCTACCCGCGCTCCTTTTTTCAGGATTACATCCCCACCAAAAGCGATCGCAGTATCCAAAACTCTGGCATTAGGAGAAACCGTAACACTCCCCCCAAAAGCATGGGCATTTTCGACAACTTGATTCTCTGCTACGATGATATTTCCACCAAAGCGGATGAGGTTGGTATTGTTGATATTGATATCAGTCTGAGCCAGGGCATTACCTGCAAATATCAAGCAAATTGTCGCTAGGAAAGCTAGAATTAATTGTTGCCATTTCATAAAGTTTATCCTCATCAATAAGAAGAATTTGGACTATATTTTATGATATTCAACAAAGGTGAGGAAACTGTGAAGAATATCTGAATGAGATGACTCATGATAAGTTTCCCATCATTTCCGCAGAAACCAATCAACGAGGCGGCGTAGTAAAACCGACGGTGGATAATTTTTAAAATAACCCGATCGCAAGATAAATTGAATATTTTCGCAAATCGTAATTGATTGATTTAGTTGTTGTCGCCGCAGTGTGTGTCGTTACTGTTGATTTACGCCAAGTCCGATCGAGCAGATGTGGCTACCGAAGAAATCGAAAGGGTGGGCGAGCGAAGCGCGTAACCCACCATTATTAAGTCATTCAGAGGGGAATTAGATGGTGCGTTACACGCACGTTTTCGCACTACAAGATCGGCGATCGCACTTTCACCTCGCACGTACTTGGTGGCAGCTTCATTAACACTACCCCAGTATTGGAAGGCGAATTCGCTGCCCAGGGACAAGCACGGTTGGGTCGGGTCCAATCACATCTCGATTTGCCTCATAAATTTCCATGAACCTATTGCCATCTCCGTAAGCTCTCTCGGCTATCAAAAATAGATAGTCACCTGTTAGCACAGTATATTCTTGACCAGCAATACGTCTAATATTTGCGGGCAATATTGGAATGTAAAGTATCTGCCCAGGCAAGAGAGAGGCAGGGTTAGGCCCAATCACATTTCTGTTAGCCTCATAGATTAATGTCAAATTACTGCCATCACTGTAAGCTCTCTCAGCTATCTTTGATAAATCGTCACCTTGTCGCACAACGTATGTTTTGCTAGGTACGGGTTCTTCAACTGGCGGTGTCGGGAAATTTTGAGGTAAGTTCGGTAAGTTTTTCAGAAAACTGATACTCGGCGAGAAAAAGTATTCTCCCCCCTTAAGTTTGACGAAGTTGGCAAATTTGACATCAGCTTTCGTGGTAGGTTGATCCCGCTCTTTTAACCAGTTTTGCGCTGGCTTCGGCTCTTCTTGAATCAGCGGATCGATCTGACCAGGTAGGCTTTGACCGCTGACTGCATCCAATCCGGTTTTGTCGTAATTTTTATTTTCTACGTTGCGGGACTTGGACATATCTGGTTCCAGGAATCTGGGATGGTTAGACCAAAACCGCTGAATAAACTCAAATTGTTCCCAGATATCAGACTGGTAGCACATAAATAGCAACCCAACCCCATCTGTAGGTAGTCGATCGAGGTTACTAAAGTCGCTGAGTAGTCCACCATAGGTGACTCCGCGTCGTGCAATGCGATGGCCAAGCTCCTGTTCTTCACTCTGAGCAAAAGGGCCACCTGCTCTGACCGATTCCAATCGAGGATTCGTTGTGCGAAGATGCGCCTGGAATGGGCATTTTAGCCCCACAGCGTCGCCAGAATAATCAAAGTCCTTTAAGTTCGTACTCCCATCATTGCCCTGAAGCACAAGTGGAGTGCCATCTTCAAAACGTCCTACTGCCATTGCCCCAGAAAGCTCGCGGGAAACTCCCAATTCTTTACTCAACTCAAGTTCCGCCTTCTTAAATCCTTGAACATTTTGCTCAAGTTTGCGAAAGATCAGAAAACTGCCAAAGCTGACATTGGGAGTACCTAACGGATCTTGAACCAGAACAAGATTCAGAGGAGCGCTGAAAAGTCTTTTAGCGGTGTCGCCTTTTTCCCTCCTCTCTAAATCTTCTTTGAAAAAAAGCGGATTGCTGATACCATCTGTGAAGCCAAAACGCTCAACAACAGCGTCTTCCTTCTGATTGTTAAATTTGCGACGTACTATAGTACCTCGATCGACAGTAGCAACCGTAGCAATGTCCTTCAGCTTGTCAGTAATTTCTGATTCCTTTTTCTTGACATCTGTCAAATTATCTGCGCCGATGATGAGTAAGGCATCAATATTCCCTTGATATGCAGGCTCCCAAGCGCTAAATGGGGGGTCGATAAGTGCGTACTGCCGCCTTTTCATCCCCAGTTGGAAGACTTCAGCGTAGTCATTCTTAAGTTCTTTAGGGTTAGCTTCTTCCCGTTTTTGAAGATTGGCACCCTTGGGCTGATTCAAATCAGGGAAACCTAGTTTTTCGTACCCCGAGGAAGATAAAGAAAAGTGTACAAATGTGCCACCATCAATTTTATTATTTCTCCAAGCATCAGCATCATCTAACTGCTTCTTGGCTGATGTAATATCTTTGGTGGCAATTTCAGCAATCAATCGTCTGAGCGCAGTTGTTTTTTGCGGCTCTTTCCTGGGGTCGGGGAAAGTCAAGAAAATGTGTACAGATTCTTCTCTGCCATGTGACTTGAGAATGTTGCCTTGCAAGTCTTGGAGAACATCTTGATACTGACTGTCGTTCTCGTCGATTGGGCCCTTGTTTGAATTAAGATCGAGTGGCATTGTTTATTCCTTCAAAAATGTGGTTACTAAGCGATCGCGTTTCAGAGGTCTTGTACCGAATCACAACTCCTGTCCGGTTGTAAACTCCCTGAATCGATATCAGAGATGGGTATACCAACTACCACACAGCGTTTGTTAGTTGGATTTATTCCAGTGGCGTCCAAAGTTGCCAAATAAACTTTATAAACAACTGTGTAGTTCCTGCCGAAATCCGGCTGCGCTCGACGGATTTCCAAGATGACTTCGTTCTCACTTAAAACTGTTGAGGCGACCTCTACACACTTGGCAATTAGCCGATCGCGCGACGTGGGAGTGTCATTACTCATGGTTATTTATCTTCTAATTTTGGTTTCCTTTCTGTTTGGGATTACAGTTCCTTGATGCGAATATTGCGAAACTGAACAACTTCGGTATGGCACTGCAAGCCAATGAAACCTTCGGAACGCTTTTTCTTACCGTCGCTGGGAGCGGCAAATTCTAGAAGTTCGGGGAAGGTTCCTGCACTGACTAATTGGTTATTGAGTTTGACCTCAATCTCATTGCCTTGAACTCTAATTTCATAGCTGTTCCAGTAGCTACTATTATCAGAGTTCCGGGAGCTTAATACCTTGGCAGCCCATCGTTGAGCCGAGAAAACCTCGTATACTGCACCCGTCTTGTGTAAGGGGCTACCGTAGATGTTATTGGGAAAGTCGTAACCGCGTTCGTCGATTTGAATTTCGATGCTGGAGTTATAGAAGCTATCATCTAGAGAAGTTGGTTCTGGTGTTCGCAGGAAAATACCAGAGTTGACTTCGATGTCAAAGGCTTTCCACTCCAACTTCAAGATGAAATTTTTGAATTTTTTGCGAGTAAACCAGAGAACGCCAAGTCCGACGTTCTTAATATCGCCAACACCTGCACCTAACACTGGGATACTCTGATTTTGGACATCAAAGAAGTTTTGGCTACCTGATACCGCAATTTCCCAACCATCTGCCTTGAAGTTGCCACGATAAAGGGTTTCAAAGCCTTCTTCGCTGCTAACCTCCTGTGAGGTATAGCGTTCAATTATCGATCGAACAATCTTACGGGATAGGGTTAATCCTGTGGGTACGGGATTTGCAGAACCAACAGTGGGAAAAATCGACTGATCTACGCAGTAGGCATTGGATACGTGGTGAAAACGCCCATTAGCGTCTGTGACGGATTTGGTGTAGTCAGTGCCCATCCAGAGGGTGCCAGATTCATGATAAGTAGTTCCAGGTAGATCTTCGCCTCCTTTAAAGAACTGAATTGGATCGTTAGGATCGGGACTGGTTGCACTTCCTGGGGGCTGGTTAGCTAACGCCTCAATGAAGGCAAAAGCTGCTTGAGCCTGAGCCACTCGAACAGCTTTGTCATCAGGCGTTTCAACCGAATTCACAAAGGCTTTAGGTATCCGCAGGGGTTGACCGTTCTCAAAGTAAATATCATCGCCAGTGCCGCCGAAAGTATTAACACTCATCCAACTGACGTTGTTGTTGCTACCAATGGGGCTGGTTCTGTTACCAAAAGTCTCCCCACAGGTGCGAATGCCGATAACAACTCTGTCCCCCAGTTCTTTCTGGGCTTCGAGAATCGACTGCACATCCTCTAAATTGGGTATCATCCGGTACAGAAACTCTTCTGGATTGTTAGCGGCACCGGGGAAGGCTCCTGTATTCACATTGGGAGCAGCATAAAATTGAAAATGGAATTGCCCTGCTCCCTGTGATGTCTGAGTTGAACCTTGAACGTGCAGCGCAGCAGTCTTCAACGTGGTATCAGTTGCTGAGATTCCTAGGGCATTTCGGGAGACTTTCCAGACAAAGTTACCGCGAACGTGGGACATCAGGTTTCGCCCCATTAACTCTCCAGCAGGCGCTAATTGACGGGGACGAGGAAAGGAATTTAAAGCTAGGCGTGTGGAGTTGATGGTATTGCCAGCGACAATCACCATAGCACTGGGCTTGAGATTCAACCTCACCACACGAGCTTTGCTCTTATCCTTCGGCGCAGAGGGATCGACCAGAGCAACCACAACCTGGGTTACAACGCCATTGACTGTTTCTAATTTGATCACTTCAGCGTAAGGAACCAGGAATAGCTTACTCGATTGATCTGGTTTCTCTTTGGCTTCGCGGATCGAGTCGAGTAATAAGGGCAGGCTGCTGAACTTATCCATACTGAACAAGCCAGAAACCGGTGACTCACCCTGCACGGCGATTGGCGGTGGCAGTACAGCTTTGAGAGATGGGACACGCTGTTTTTCAATAACGTTCTTGCCGCTTTTGAACAACGCATCATACAAAGAGCCGTTGATAAAGTCTTGGATAGGATAGGCACCGATTTCTCGCTCAATAAACTCATACCCATCAAATACAGACCCATCTGGCTGAGCTTTGCGGAATAGATACTCCTGAATATCCTTAGACCACAGCCGCTCGCCATTTTCATCGACTTTCTCAACATCAGCATCGACTAAACGTGGTGTCCATCCTCCCCAAAAGAGTGATTTGCCACCTATACAGCGATGGTGTTTGGCAAAAGAAGAAGAACCCTGCACTTGACCTGGATCAACTAAGTTTTCTTCCACAAACGAACCGATATCGCCTACACGAGTTAGGTTTTGAACGTGTTCGCTAATCACAAATGGACCAGACTCTAAAACCAAAACTCGTGGGGATTGGTCTGGATTTGCCGTCCGGCGACCAAGCTCGAATAACTTGGTAGCGGTGTATGCACCATACATACCTGAGCCAATGACAATTGCGTCGAATTGACCACCTGTTTGTGCTGCTAGGATTTCTTCCCAGGTATTGCAAACAAGGCGAGCAACTGCATCCAATGAAAAAGTCGTTCTCTGCACGTCTGGTGTTGAGAGAGGTTGCCCTGAATCAACCAGTCTGTTCAATGTCATAACAATTTTCCCTTTTGTTTTTTATACCCGTTGACGCTTCCTATTTTCGATTACATCTTTTTCCATTCCTGGGAAGCAAGAGGTTTAGGATTGTTGTCACCCGATCGGTTATTTCCCTTTAGGTTTTCCCAATCGTGTCAACTCTGTTGCACAATTACATACCTCTTAGGGATGATTTGGGTGGCTCTCCCATAGATACGGCGATCATAAAAACTGATTAATCAAGCCAAAGGCTTATTGGGCAAGGAATTGCCAATTTTTAAATGCTTCACTCTGCTTGGTATTTTGCTTGTCTTCTAGACTGTATTTTGCCCAAAGGTAAGCGTACTTTTTTTGATTGAGAATCCTCCGAATTGGCTATTTGATAGCGCTTCTTGTAAATTTTCTTTTTGTGATTAAGTCAAGTATCCTTTCGCAGAAATGACAGTGATATACCAGTTTATCTCCTTCAGATTTTATGCAAATTAAATGTGGAACAGCTTATCAAGAACAGCAATGCAGCGTCACACCCACCCTATCTTGTGAACAATTTGCTTTCGTATTTCATCAGAAATTAATATTAATGGTGGATAGAAGATTAGCATCGATCATTGCCAGGTCGATAGCGGTGCAGTTGCAAAGACTTTTTGTAAAGGTGGGAAATACATAATAGATAGAATCAGTGCCCACTCAACCGCAATTCCTAACCAGATCAAAGGGTTGCTAAAAAAGCCCAAGCGAAAAATCGAGGTGCGCTCACGGAGGCAGGCGAAAACGTTTCCAACTTGGCAAGCCACGATCGCCGCCAGCGTCACAGTTGTTGCTTGATGATAAATTGCCATCTCAGTAGCAGTGCCCGATCGAGCCAGAATCGGCGAAGTCATCGCCTGCAACTCCGTAATCCCGTAACCATTCGATCGCCAAACCAGCAAGAAACCGGTCATTCCACTCACTTGTTTGATTTCAGGTATGCCGCTTTCTATGTTCTAGATTTACCCAATTGCGTCTGACCCCAGCCGATCGCCACCAAGCCGATCGCCGCCATCCACCCCACGGTCAATCCTTGCAGAAACCCAACGGTGGCACTGACAACCAGCACCACTTGCACCACCAGATAGTCTCTCAGCGATAGCTTAAACCCAGCTACAACGACCCACTCGATCAGCAGCGACAAACCCAAAAACAGCAGCAAACCGCCCAGAACAAGCTTAGGGCAGTAGGAGAGCAGCGAAGCCCCTAGCGTGGAGACCACTAAGAATACTCCCGCATCAATTAATGTCGCTAACCGATTGCTTCCCATCTTGTGTGCCAGCATCGATTTGCTGAGGGAATGGAAACTGAGAATGCCGCCAAACAGCCCGATCGCCAGATTGGCCGTCCCTGCGATCGTCAGTTCCCTGTTGGTGTCAATCTCCTGCTGTGTCACCAGCTTGAGAGAACTCACATTCATCAACAGCGAGATTGCCGCCGTCACACCTACGGTTCCTAGACACATCCACTGAGCCGCGATCGCGCGCCAGTGCACCTGCGACAGCAACGACAGATCGAGAAAGTGAGAGTGCGAGCTATGAGCGTGGGGAGTGGCAGCAATGTTTAATATCCACCCCTGACTACTAGCTTGTGCCGCAGATGTGCCGCTGAGCGAGAGCAGAATATAGAATAGGGCGATCGAGCCAAACAAACTTGCAGAGAGAATCAGGGGATGCGAACGAAGGTGAGAAATCAGCAGCAGATAAAGTGCCAGCAGCAGTCCGGGTAGCCACTGCATCAAGACGTGAGCTTGCAGCAAGACGGGCAGTTGAGCTAGTTCGAGCGGGCGATCGGTCATCAGCTTGAACGCACCTTTAACGAGCAGCCAACCCGTGCTGGCAATAAAGCCACCGATGACAGCATTGGGCATCGATCGCACCAGTTTTCCTAGCCGCAGCCAACCTAACAGCAGCAAAAATGCACCCGTGAGTAGAGACGTTAACGCGATCGTTGCCAAAGCTGTCATCCACAGTTCAGGGGCGGATGTGGTAGGCGGCAGACTCTTAACGATCGCTCCGATGCTCCAAGCAAGAATTGCAGTGGGAACGGTGCTTAAGTCAGCCACCATACCCGGTAAGGAACTGGTTAGGGCAACCAGGATGCGGGTTGAGGCGGCACTAAACAGGACTAGCCCAATTCCCGGAGACAGATGTGAAGACAAACTGCCAGAAAAGATCAGCACCGCGTAGGAAAGATCAAAGAGTACGCCGATCGCCCCAGTTGTTAAACCAACCGTTAGGTTAGGTAGTAAGCGAGTGGGATGCAGTTCGTGGCGCAGTTGGGGCAGCAGATGTTGTTTCACCCAATCAGTCTTGCTATTAAGTATGTTCATGAGGAAGGCTCCTGATTTGAGTCGAATACTCTGATCCATTAGAACGCGCCAGAAGTATCAAACGTGCAATTCCATTTACTACGCCCAAAACCGCACACACACTGAGCCAAAGCATCAGATCGAGCATAGATCGAAACAGTGGTACATATCCAAAGAATCGATCGAACACCAATGCGAATAGCCAGGGCAACACGAGTAGGAAAAACGCTGGCAAGAATGTGCAGCCAATCCCTAACCATATCTGCCACAATGGAGTTCTGCGAATCGCCTGTCTCCATTGCGGTAAGTAAAGCAAACTGCGGATTGCCAGCATTACACCTATAAACATCAGCAGTGCGATCGCTATACCCCACAAGGTTATTGAGAACCCACCTGCGGCAGGCTGCCCATCCTTTAGTAATTGAATCAGTCCAGTTTTGATTTGCGGAAATGCCGCAGTTAACGGCCACGCATTGATGTTGTAAAGTAGCGCAATTCCATACTTGTCCTTGGGCAACAGCACAACATCAGTAAAGAACGTAGACAAAATTCCAGTGTGTTCGATCGCTGGTTCTCCGTTCTTGCTGCCCTTAAACCAACCCATGCCATAGGAACTACCGATGGTTTTGGGTGGAGTGTGCATCAGCGCCACACTACTTTCAGAAAGCAATTTTGTCTCTTTAAATTGTCCACCGTTGGTTTGGAAGATTAGATAATTTGCCATGTCCTCTGCGCTTGAAATGACACCGCTACTGCCGCTCAGATAACCAGACATTTCTGGATATGCGAAGGGAATTCCAAATGCCATCAGATGTCCTTGTGCCATGTTGGTAGCACCTTGGAATGCGTCAGCACTTGTAGTTGCATTGAGCGTCCGCGACATTTGAAGAGGTGTAAAAATATGCGTTTGTAAGTAGGCTGAGAATGGCTGTTGACTCACCACTTCAACCACTCGCGCCAACACTTCGTAATTGGGATTGAAATAGTTAAACTGAGCGCCCGGTAACGCAACGGGACTTGCTCGACTGAGGCTAGTAATGCGATCGCCAATTGTTGTTGCTTGAGAAACCTGCAACTCAGGAAAGCCTATGTCAGATAAACCACTCACTTGATTGAGGAGATGACGAATGGTAATTTTGGCAGCCATCGCTGGATCAGTCACGGTGAATTCTGGTAGATAAGTTTGCACGGGTGAATCCAGATTAATTTGTCCCGCTTCAACTAGCTGCATCACTGCAATTGCGGTAAACGATTTGCTCACCGAAGCAATCAAGAATTGGGTCTGTGGTGTAACAGGCCGCTCGTTATTTGCTGTACTGTATCCCTTAACGTGCAACACTTGGTTATTGTGAGTAATCGCGAGTGCCAAACCCGGAATGTGATGAGTCTTCATTTGAGTTGTGATGAAGCGATCGATCCTATCATCCAAGTCCAGTTGGTTTGCACTGCCCTTGAGGTTGAATGTGATGACAATCAACACACTCAGGAATATCAAAATCGGGCGAAAAAGTTTGTTCATTGGGTTAGATTTTGTTGATTTTCATAAAGCATAATTTGCCATATAATGAACATTATTAAGACTGCATTTTCTGCTTCTAAGGTTATTTTCTTCGGCTCTAATAGTCCAGAACTACGTCATTTTGTATTTAGCTAGAATTACACTGTATTTATACATAAAGACCGTCACTCTCACCCAAAGTTGCCGATCAAACTCCATTCTTTGCTGCAACTTTAGCAAATGCGCCATGACAAACTGAGACTAAACGAAGCCAGCATCAGTGTTATGAATCACCACGCTCGTATAAGTGTCATTTTGCTTTTGCCCTAAAGCATATATATATCTCTGCAATTTATGTTAGACCAATAATGAAATGCTGCGTAACTATCGGAGGGCATAACTAAATTAGCTGATGGGTTTGAAATTTCTAAGTAGCAACCTCATAGATACTCCAACTCTATAGAACCCATTTGACATCTTAGGGAGAGGCTGCAAGCCTCTTCTACTTTTGCTGAAGTTTTGGTAACTTAATAATGAAGAGGATCGAGTTTAAATTATGTGATTAGGTTGAAGCGAATTAAATAAATGAAAGCATCGCTTTACTTTGAAATAAGCAAACTGTTTCTAACCAAAAACTTGCCGTCAAATGTGATTGGCAGTCCTTCTCCATCTAAAATCGATTTTCCTGTGTTTGCTTTTCGGGCATGGATATGGAGATGTGGTTCGCCGGTGTTTCCTGAATTGCCAATTTTAGCGATCGCATCTCCTGATTTGACTAACGATCCGACTTGGCTAGTGATGCTACCTTTCAGAAGATGAGCCATTAAGATATCGGCACCCTGACATCTCAGTAGAATGTGGTTTCCAGCAGGATTTTTTCGGTCGCTTTCACCCGGAGCAAGATTAGGCAAGTCGTTGACTAGATTGGCGATTGTCCCATCGCAAGGGCTGTAAAGCGTCTCTCCAAAAATGGCATAATCGGTTAGCGATCGTGGGTAAAGCCCATTTGCTCTAGTTCCCAGAACATTTAGTTTCGTGATGTCCAAGGCATATCTTTGTGTCGGATGAGTGTTGTGATAATTGATAATGGGGCTATTTCCTCCATGTGCAACATAATATACGCCGTTCTTTAATGGAAAAGACAGATCGATCGGTGTGCCAGTAAAAAAATAACCCTTTAGACTAGCTATAAATAGCATCACAACTAAAGCGCTGATTCCTAACTCAAGATAATTTTTAAACGTTTTTGGAGGGTAAAGTGGTAAAGACTTGGCTTTGATGAAAGATTTATATGCTGCTATGACAAATACGATTAGCAATAGAAACCTGAGGTAATAACTTAACCAGTCCCACCGTCCATTGAGAAACATAAAAAGACTATAGAGCAAGATTATTAAAAGATTGATCAGCCAATTGAATTTACTCTCAAATTGTGCCTGCCAAAGCCAAATCAGTAAGCCGACGGGAATGACCAAATGAGTGACAATCAATAGTGCAATATTCAAAAGCATA
>JANNOR010000023.1:0-45158 GCA_031399265.1 Cyanobacteria bacterium SOY_34_metabat_3
ACCGCGCCTACACAAACGACATAACAGCCGGCGGTTGAAACCGCGCCTACACAAACGACATAACAGCCGGCGGTTGAAACCGCGCCTACACAAACGACATAACAGCCGGCGGTTGAAACCGCGCCTACACAAACGAAGTCCGCCTCCGCGGACTGAAGATTAAATTTAGAAATTCTGCACACCCGAAAATTAAAATAATCCCATTTTGCTTAGGCGGAGACTAAACTTAAATCATATCCATAGGCTTTTTGAATATTAGCAGCAGTCAGCACTTCCCGGCAGGAACCGATCGCAATTAACTGCTTGTTGAGCAACAATAAGTTATCATACTGTTTTAAGGTTTCGCCTAAATCGTGGCTAATTACTAGCAAGGTTTTATTTTCGGCTTTTAATTCGGCAAAAATATCGAAAATAATCTCTTCTGTGACTTTGTCGATCGCATTAAAAGGCTCGTCGAAGAAGAATAAATCGGCTTGTTGGGCGATCGCCCTTGCTAAGAAAATCCGCTGCTGTTGGCCGCCGGAAAGTTCGCCAATTTGCCGATCGCGCAAATCCCACATTCCCACCCGCAACAACGCCGCTTTCACCAATTCCCGCGACTGCTTCGATGGGCTGCGAAACCAACCAGTCTGCACTGTTCGCGCCATCATCACCGCATTCCACACAGTAATCGGATAATCCCAGTCTATTTGCGATCGCTGCGGTACGTAAGCCACCCGCGATAACTGTTCCTTCAACAACCGCCCCTGATATTTTACCAAACCGCGACAGGCCGGAATTAATCCCAGCATCGCTTTCACCATCGTGCTTTTCCCCGCGCCGTTGGGGCCAAACACCCCGGTTAATTGTCCGGGATCTAACTGAAAATTCACGCCCGAAAGGGCCGAAATTCCTCGATAATTGACAGCCAAGTCTTGAACTTCTAACATAATTTAAGCTTTTGAGAACGATTCTTGTTTGCAGCTACTACAATAGAATAACTCAAAAACCAATAACGATTATCGTTTCTAAAGTAAAATGTTCAAGAAATTGACAGGAAAAACGCGCAGATTTTGCGGTATTGCTGTTTTGGCTGTGGGTTTGGGACTGGTTGGATGCAGTGGAGAACAGAAATCC
This sequence comes from Cyanobacteria bacterium SOY_34_metabat_3, assembly GCA_031399265.1. Lineage (GTDB taxonomy): Bacteria > Cyanobacteriota > Cyanobacteriia > Cyanobacteriales > Microcoleaceae > Microcoleus. The sequence continues at coordinate 1,117 of JANNOR010000023.1, forward strand.
AGCAATCCGGTGTCAGAGAGTCCCGCAGCCACTCAAACTCAAGCCAGCCCTGCGGCCAACTTGCCGAAAGTCGTCGCCACGACTGGTGTGATCTGCGACATTACTAAAGAAATTGCCCAAAGTTCGATCGACACCACCTGTCTGATTAAGCCCGGAGAAGACCCCCACGCCTATCAAACCAAGCCCGAAGACCGCAAGGCGATTGAAACAGCAAATCTGATTTTATACGCCGGTTACGAACACGAAGCAAGCATCATTAAATTAATTAAATCCAGTACCAATTCTGCCCCTAAAATTGCCGTCCACGAACTCGCCGTTCCCAAACCGTTGATGGGCGAACACGAACATGGCCCAGAAGAAAAAGCGGAAAATAAACCCCACGCAGCAGGTGAAAAAGTTCCCGATCCTCACGTTTGGCACAATGCTCAAAATGGCATCCGCATGGTAGAAACTATTCGCGATGAATTGAAAAAGATTGCTCCCAACAATGCCAAACTTTATACCACCAATGCCGCTAAATTAACAGGTGATTTGCAAAAAATAGATACTTGGATTAAGGGTCAAATCGCGACAATTCCGGCGGAAAAACGCAAATTAGTCACCACTCACGATGCTCTGAGTTACTATGCCGAAGCTTACGGTTTGGAGGTAGCGGGAGCTTTGCAGGGTGTGACCACAGAAGAACAACCAACAGCAGCAAGAATAGCCGAATTGTCATCAGAAATTAAGAGCGCTGGAGTGCCGACAATTTTTGCGGAAACCACTACTAATCCGAAGTTAATGGAGACTGTAGCGAGGGAGGCTAATGTCAAAATTTCGGAGAAGGAACTTTACAGCGACGAGTTGGGTGCTCCTGGTACTGGCGCTGATACCTATGAGGGAATGCTGAAAACCAATACTTGCGCGATTGTTTCTGGCCTCGGCGGCAACTGTACTCCCTAGTAATTGTAGGGTGCGTCAGAGAGAGAATATTTTCTCAAATTGCTGGTTATTTCGTCTGACGCACCCTACGGTTACGCTCAGACATGATAGAGGAGACGGCAGTGCCGTGTCCCTACCTAAAATAACATTGTAGGGAAACGGCACTGCCGTCTCCTAATTTCTTTAAGGTGAATTTTCCTCATCGGTAGTGGGGGGTTTTTGACCAATTCCTAATTGCTTCTTAGAGGATTTTAAATCTTTCCAAAGCGCCTTAATATCTTTATAGGCTTTCTCAGCAGTAATTTTCCCACCAGTTTCTAGCGAGCAAATATATGTTATTTTCTGAGCAAACTCCTGCAAGTTGGCATTAAACGCCAAGTTTTCTGGCGTGAAATCACCGTAGTAGCGATGGCGAGGATGTAAAAAATCTTCTCGTTCTCTCATTGCCCCTTCCTAATTTAAGTTTTGGTGTTCAACTTTTAGTTGTGTCTCTGCTGTTAATAGCACTATTTGTACTTTGTATCGCGACGCTAACTTGCTTTTATTGTATTACGCAATTAGTAATTGTGCTTTGTGGCTCTGTACTTAGTCTATTAATGCAGTTTTAACCTAAAATTACCTAAATTTTAACTTTTATTTAACCTTAATGCAAAAAATTGGGAGAGGCGGACAGCGCATCTCCCTTTAGATAGATTTTAAAATTGTTCCTTAACCTTTTCTGAGGCCGAATATTTATTTGTGGCACTCGCAGCCGGTGTGGCCGCAGCCGCTGCCATTGGGGTGGCCATCTGCGCAAGCAGTCGAACAGTATTGTTGACCATTCTTTTGGATGGCTTCAGTGAGGCTGACAGCGCACAAGCATGAGGGACAGGCACATTTTGTTTGGGTTGCAGTAGTCATTTGGCATTCTCCTGGTGGGTTTGTTTGTCTATACTAACATCTGAACACATATTCAGGTATATGTCAAGGGAATGTAAAAAACTTGTAACAAAAGGTGGGCAAATAGCGCTAAAATGACAATGAGAATTAAAACCAGCCTGGAAAAGATGTCACCGAAGTCTGCTTTTAACGGAGCGATAAGTCAGCCTCACCAACAGAACGATACACCAACGTGCGATCGCCCGCACCTAGTTGACAATTCGCGAGCCGGCGACATCCAAACACAAGTTCTCAACACCGCAAAAGCCCAGCGGATGGCAGAGTTTTTCAGTCTTTTGGGAGATGCGAACCGCTTGCGGCTGGTGTCTGTATTGGCAACACAAGAATTGTGCGTGTGCGATTTGGCGGCTGCTTTGAGTATGAGTGAATCGGCAGTCTCGCACCAGTTGCGGGCGTTGCGGGCGATGCGGTTGGTAAGTTACCGCAAGGTTGGGAGACAGGTTTTTTATAGTTTACTCGATCGCCACGTTTTGGAACTTTACCGAGCAGTCGCCGAACACTTGGACGAAGAATCTTAATTAGTCAGTCTGGCGCTGGACTCGGAAATTAATGATTCCGATGCCAGCAAAAACGAAATAAGTCCTAAACTAATAATCGTCTAGCTTTAGGCTTCGAGGACTGTGTGGCCGGAAGCAACCACAGCCTGTTTAATTGACTCTTCCGAGGCTTTAGCTTCCACAGTCACAGTCTTGGCTGCTAAATCTACATCGATTTTAGCTTCGGGTTCAACAGTTTTAATGGCTTTGGTAATTGTATCACCGCAGCCGGAACAGACGATCGAGGGAACGTGAAGTTTAAGTGCCATAATTAAGGGAGATTTTGTAGATGACTGTATTGATCCTGTTTCTATTTTAGCTAAATCTCCCTTGATATTTGAAATTTTTCGTCCTATTTTTTTGTCTCATACCGTTTTTTCAAGGTAGGAAACGGCACTGCCTTTCGTCGTGTCAACAATCGCCTGAAAGCCTTGATAAATCTAGTTTTTACCCCAGTCCAGATCCCCCTAAATCCCCCTTAAGAAGGGGGACTTTGAGAAGATTCTTGTCCCCCCCTTAAGAAGGGGGGCTAGGGGGGATCTAGATTTAATAGTCTTGCCAGCAGTCTCTGACTACGTTTGAGCTTAAGTTGACACGAAGAAGGGCATTGCCGTTTCCCTACGAATATCACCTTAAACTTACTGCTTTTGAGTGCACATTAATATCGGCAACGCACCGCCCGACGGCCGCAGCTACAGGCCGCAAACTCGCAACTAAATCTACCATATCAGGCAAAGAAAGAGCTTGCCGCGCGTCTGAAACGGATTTTTCTGGTTGCGGATGGCACTCAATAATCAATCCGTCTGCGCCGCAAGCAACGGCTGCTTTAGCTAGCGGTGCGACTAATTCTCGCTTGCCGGCGGCGTGAGAAGGGTCTACAATTACTGGCAAATGAGTTAACTGTTTCAGCGCTACTACTGCACCTAAATCTAAGACGTTTCGCGTGTAATTGTCGAAGCTGCGGATGCCTCTTTCGCACATCACTACGTTAGGATTTCCGTGGCTGACAATGTATTCGGCGGCCATCACAAATTCTTCGATTGTGGCTGATAAACCGCGTTTTAGCAGGACTGGTTTTCCGGCTTGACCGATCGCCTTTAACAACTCGAAGTTTTGCATATTGCGGCTGCCTACTTGCAGCATATCAGCATAGGCGACAACCGGTGCGATTTGGGCGATCGACATTACCTCCGTCACCACGGGTAAACCGTAACTGCGGCTTACCGAAGCTAAAATTTCGAGTCCCTCAATTCCCATTCCTTGGAAAGCATAGGGAGATGTGCGGGGTTTGTAGACTCCCCCGCGCAAAGCTTGTACGGGTGCGGCCGAGAGTTGGCGGGCGACTGTTTCCATTTGTTCGGAACTTTCGACGGTACAGGGCCCGCCGACGATTAATAATTCTGTGCCGCCGACTGAGACTGTTTCTGATAATTTGACAATTGTCTGGTGTTCTGGATGAGATTTAGTGACGAGTTTGGCATCTAACATGGGAGTTTTCCTGGGAATTTAGGTGGATGGTTGACAGTAAAAAACCCGGAACTTTTAAGAGTTCCGGGTTGGTGCGAAAAGACAGCGCGACAATTTACCCGGAGCTCTTGTGGGGCCAGAAATAAAAGCCGTAGTACCAGTTAGTGGATAATGTCATTGCTGTTTTTGCTTGTGTTTGATTTGCGGATGGGAAAAAGCTAGAAAAAACAAAACCGCAGGTGTTAGTCTGCGGTTCGCCCGGTGTTCACAGTGAATTATCCATTCACTCCGGGCGAACTTGGGTATGCCAAAAATAAAAATAGCTGTTGGTTGCGAACATTGTATGAAGTGCTGGGATTTGTGGATTAAACATAATACTACTCGTAAAGCTAGCACAGATAAGTAGTAATGTCAAGGGGCGGACACGGCATTGCCGTTTCTCTACGGGGGCGGATACGGCATTGCCCTTCGTCGTGTCAACTTTAGCTGAAACGTAGTCAGAGACTGCTGGCAAGACTATTAAATCTAGATCCCCCCTAGCCCCCATGATAGTCGGGGGGGACAGGAGTCCGATCAAAGTCCCCCTTCTTAAGGGGGATTTAGGGGGATCTGGACTCGAATAAAAGCGATATTTCTTAAGGATTTCAGGCTTAAGTTGACACTAATGGGCATTGCCGTTTCCCTACTATGACTAATCCCAGCCGAAGTCTCGATCGCACATTTGAGCTAATCTCTGGTTGTGCGATCGATAATATGCCTTTAATTGCTCGTGTACTGTCTCGCTGACGGGCTGATATTGGTTGGAGTTGTATTTTTCGTAGGTTTCTAGTTGATGGGGCGGCAAGTCTAGAAATTCTAATACGGTGTTGTACGTGCCGCAGGGATTGGCGTACAAGTCTTCGCTTTTGAGGATTAAAAGTTGCGATTTGGGGAATAGCTGCATCCAGGCTGGGAGTTGGTCGGCGTAAATGCCGCGTGTTAGATAGGTGTAGTGGCGGTGGTTGTAACTTTCGTAGGTTGGGCTGGTGAGGAGTTTTTCGATTTCGCCTTTGAGTCGATCGGGCTCGGAGGCGATCGCACTTTCGAGAGATAGCGATTCGTATCCGATTTTTATGTAGTAATGATAGTGGGAAATTGCGCGTTCTACGGGGTTTCTGAGTAGGGCGATTATTTTAAGTTTTGGACTAAAATCGTGGATGCGCCGGGGGACTTGGGGATGAAAAATATAGTAGGGGCTGGCTTCTCCGGTTAGCTGGAATTCGCCGCTTTGTGGTTGGGGAAATTGGGAATAATACCAGTCGGGGGTTTGGTGGAAGTTGAGGTCGAAGTAATGGATTTCTTTTTGGGCGGCGGGGGCGATTTGGCGATGTTGAATTAGGTAGTTGTACAGGGATGTTGTGCCGCCTTTTTGGACGCCGATGATGATGAAATCGGGGGGTTTGGAAGGTTGTTTCATGGGTTTTTAAACAGTTGACAGTTGACAGTTGACAGATGAGTGCGAAGCGATAAGAACGGAGATTTAAACTCCGTTTTTATCACAATCTGCCTAAAGGCAGGGGCTTCAAACCCTTGCTATTCGGTGATGATATTTGGCGCTTGGTTAGTGTCGGTTTGGGCGTCGAACTGTTGATAAATATAGCTTACAGTCGAGTTACGATCGCGCGATCGTCCAATTAACTCGGCGGCGTTGTGGTTTTTTTAGCCGATCGTGCTAGTATTACGTTTAGCGAGATTGCGCGCAGCACGTAGTAATTCGTTCTCGATCGCCAGATGCGAGAATGCAGATATGCGCGTTTGAGAGATATGGCTAAAAAAATTCCACCTGACATGGCTGAGCTGAGCGTTTACGTAGACAAAAAGCTAAAGTTGCAATTCAAACTAGCTTGTACGGCCCAAGAAAAACCGATGAGTGAAGTCGTTGGTTTGCTGATGAAGCAGTGGCTAGAGATACAAGCAACCTCGCCAGAGACAAATAATGATGACTAACTCGAATTACCGACTGCTACCTCCGAAAGATGAGTACGTTCAAGTGTCTATCTATCTAAATCGGGTGCACTTGGATGGATGTACGCCCGATCGCGCGATCGCACAATTGATCGAAATGGGTTACGCTCCTAGTCTGCAATACCAGTGGAATCCAAAACGCCACGAGTTTGATTTGTTTGCTGTGATTCACGATCGCCCGATCGCAGATTCACTGATGGATAAACAGGCTTGCGATGCTCTCTGGGCTGCATTTAACGAATCTTCCCTTTACGTGATTGGTTGCGAGGCGGCTCAAAATCCTAATTGGCTGGCTGCGGGCAGTTTTAATGACCCGCGCCGTCACGCTACGCCGGAGGAAATTGAGCCTCTGCAAGCAAATGCTACCGCCGTAGCTTGATATTTGTGGGCGGTCGATCGGACTTTGGGACACAACGCAAGATATCAATTCCGGCTGCGCCGGAATGATATAGAGGAGACGGCAGTGCCGTGTCCCTACCCAAAATATGTAGGGACACGGCACACATAGAGGAAGAGGAGACGGCAGTGCCGTCTCCTACCCAAAATATGTAGGGACACGGCATTGCCGTCTCCTCCTCATTTCTCGATCGCACGTGCGACGATATCAATTCCGTTACAACCAGAATGATATAGAGGAGACGGCAGTGCCGTCTCCCTACCCAAAATTTGTAGGGACAAAGGCCAAGCCGTCTCCTCATTTACGGCAGCGCCGTATCCTAATTTCTCGATCGCAGCACGCGCGAGCTCAATTCCGGCTGCGCCAGAATGACAAGCGAGGAGACGGCAGTGCCGTGTCCCTACCCAAAATTTGTAGGGACAAAGGCCAAGCCGTCTCCTCATTTCTCGATCGCACGCGCGATATCAATTCCGGTGCAACCGGAATTGATCTGATTTGGTGGCTGGGCACTGACATCTAGATCGAACTAGACTAGAGTGGAGTTCCCTAGCCCAAATCCTTGCAGTGCAAATCTTTCGGGGAAAAATATATCGGCGGTGAGCTTGGTTGCAGGTTTGTCGGTTTTATTTTTTGGGGGAAATTACACATTTTGTAAATTTGTGCAAGGGCTGATATGGATGTTGCGAAAAATGGGAACAATGAAAATGGGATCGTACTGTTCAGCAGTATCTACCTGCAATACCATCTCTGAAAATATTCAGGAAGGCGTCAATGTTTAAGAGCAAATTATCCAAAGTTATCGTATCGCTGCTGCGGCGGATTGCTGGTGTTACCAGATCCGGTGCGAAGCGGCTGATGAGAGCAATGCTGCAAGCGCTGATGGCTATGGGCCGTCGCGCGAGATTGCCGGTGGCGGGTTTCGTGCTCCCGACGGTGACGATGGTGTTGCTGGTAGTCATTTTGCTGACTGTGGCGATCGTGTTCCGATCGTTCGATCGAGCCAATACTGCTCGCAACGTGCGCGTGAACCAGCAGGTATTGGCGGCCGCGACTCCCGCGCTCGATCGAGCAAAAGCGAAAATTCAATATATTTTGGGTCCAGGCAAGCCGACGGCATCTACTCCGTCAGATCAAGAATTGTACCGAGCCATGTCGGAGTATCCAGCCACTCCAACACCTACAAATCCTGATTTGTATACCTTTGGGGACGAGAAGCGGCTAATACTCAAGTTTCCGGTTAACGGCAGTAATCTGACGCTAATCGATCCTAAAGCCCCGCTGCTTACAGGAACAGGACTGGCTATTAAAGAAAATGAAGCGATAAATACTGCTTGGACATATCCCGTCGATACCAACAATGACGGCATATTTGACACTTTTACTCTTTACGGAATATATTTCCGCACTCCAAAAACGCAGAGATCGAGAAAGCCGCTGGACGCCAGAGCACGCCCCATGAGAATAGGAAATCTCAACCCGGCTTGTACCGAAGGAGAAGGAACAGTGGCAAGTTTGGTTGGCGACTCCGGTTGGGAGAGAATCGGTGCAAGATTTCAGAAAAGTTTCTTTGTTTACACTGTTAACGTACCCATAACAGATCAAGATATCCAAGTGAACGGGTTGGGTGCTGAATATAAAGCTTTCCAGGGAACTTCTAGCATATCTGCCTTAGAATACCAGCAAGACCAAAGCCGTATTCCCCTCAGCAACAATGCGGTTGTGTATGAAGACGATCTAGATATATCTCCCGGACCTCCGCTAAATCTAAACGGGCGGATCATAACAAATAGCAACTTATTGGTAGGGGGTACAAAAGATGCCACGAGCGTAATAACACTATTTCAAGTCAGCAGCAAAAACTCTTGTTTTTATGATCGAGAAAATAGCAAAATAGTGGTTGGGGGTAACGTAATAAACGGGTCTGCTAGTAGTACGGTAACACAGCCCGTAAACGTGCATATTTTCAAAAGCACCGCCGACACAGCTCAACCGGATGCAGATGGGTTGCAAATTAAGCCCGGTAATCAATCTGTTGATAAGAACAGCAGTTTTGAGGTAATGTACAACAACCAGGTTTATTCCAATCGATTAGAGGCTCTCGTATCAGGAACGCTTCCAGCTAACGACCCGGTTGCCGTTAAGCAAGCGAAGAATCAGACGCGCGATCAAGCACTGGAAGATTATTTTAAAGATCGACTGCGGAAAGTTCCTTTTTCAGAAACAGACCTCAGAATCGATGGACCAATTGGTAGCCAGGACACTCTGAGGCCCAAGGATAGTTGGAGCCTTCCTAATGGAACGGCCACTTTAGGCAGTCTCACTCAACCGGAAGGTATCAAGCTCCTTCCCAAACAGCTAAAATCGCGAAATCCCGATGAGATCGGTGCTGATAGCGAAACCAATCTGGGCGAACGAATCGTCGTCGGCAACAACTTGCCAGTAGAGCGTTGGGATGGCACGAAGTTTCTCGGCATAAGTGACACACAAAAGGTTGATGGCACAACTCCATGGGAAGGAAAGACAGGAACAGCAGAAGATGCGATTCGTACCCGCACACCGCAAGTGACCAAACTTGGTGAGGTGGGAGCAACGGATCGGGGTAACGGTACTGGCGAAGAACCAGAGACTACAAATCCTTTCAAAGACGGTTTCTGGGAACAAGCAGCGGCTCAAATACCAACAAATTTTTTGGACAGTGTTGGTGGTCTGCGGGTAATTACCAGCGCGGGAGTATACGATCGCACTAATTCCTTCCTGCCACCCCCTAAGTGGGTAAATGTTACTACTGGCGCGACCTTAACTGCGAACGCGACCACTTTTTACGACGACCCAGCCACTGCTGGAACCCTAGTGGAGAAGTACCCCGTGGTGTGGCCGGATTCGATGCCGATGTCACCACTGGGAAAAGGGTCTAAAGTTTATAACAACAGCAGTGTGCCAGTGGGTGGTATTGCTGCTGGAAATTGGGGAGACTGGGACCCTACTTGGTTTTCAGCCTCCACGCCCGTGCCATCTGCACAAAACAGTCCTAATTTTGTTGTTGAAAACGCTGCGACGGCTGGTCAATTTGCTAAAGGCGACTTGCGGATGCGGGCAACGGCAGTTTATCACTACGCCGTCAACACACCTGTACCAGCAGCAGGAGCGCAACCCGATCAAACCCCCTTTGCTTGCGTCAGCAACTATTACGACCCGAGCACAGCTTCGACAGCGAGAAATATCCAAGGACTCGATGATGTCAGCGGAGAGGGTTCGTTCCTTATAAAATCTCCGGCTGGGGATGTGCCAAGAGTAAGCCCTGATGTGATCCGGGGAACACAACAAAAGTTTATCGGCTCCAACAACGGCATCACCTACGGCCCCCCCGGAGCGCGACCCGGTAAGTCTAATCTGGATAAAAATACAGGCTTACTTAGCGGTGGTGACCCCATTTTGGCCGCGCAAGCAAACTTTGTCTTCCCGGACGGTAGGTTTGCCAACGGGCCGTTGAGAACTGCCCTCCAAGTGGAGCCAACCAAGCGTACGCTAGCACAAAACTCAGCTATTGACTCAACTAATTGCGCCCTCGATATTCTCAAGGGTGCCACTCCCGTTCCGGGTCTGATTCCCAACGGGGCTATTCAAGAAGTAGCATTTTTGAATGGTCGAGAAATCAAGGCGATCGACCGCGACGACCCAAAGACGATCGTCAACGAAGCTTTTACCCTCAGCAGTCCACTAGGTACACCCCCACCAGCAGCACAATTAACAGGCAATTACAACCAACCCCTAGAAGAACGCCAACCCTTAGAAATTAGGGCAACTCAGTTAAACATTGAAGCCTTGCGCGGCAAGAGCATTTCCGGGCCCAACGCTACTTCAGAGTGGTTGCTGCCCAACAGCGGGATTATCTATGCCAGCAGAGACGACGCCTTGCCCGATCGTAGCGATAGATCGATAGATGCTGAAAAGAGCAAAAGATTAAGTCCCTCAGACTACCGACTCGATCCCACCCGGAAGCCCAACGGCATTGTCCTGATTAAGGGACAGGCGCTATTTCGAGGTGGAGCAGCCCCCACAAAGCCACCTAGCTTAAACGATCTAGTCAAAGAAAAAGGGCTGACATTAGTATCGAATTTGCCGGCTTACATCAAAGGAAACTTTAACCTTCACGGGAACGTGCCGCCGGTCAAGCCCGGCGATCCACCCCTTCCTTTTAAGGCAGTGGAAGAGTTTACTGAGACGGTAAATTTGCCTGATTGGAAAAATTTTTACACGCGTAACAAGAAACTTAACCCCGACTTTGCCTGCCGTGCCGGCGATCCGAGGCTCCCGGACTGCGGGGGTGACTATTGGAGACAGGCCAATGTACTTGTAGATGCACTCACCCTGCTCTCGGACAATTACCGTTTCGGTTTCCGCAACGAAGGAGATTTTGACCTGAGAAATAATGCGGGTGCTGCTGCTGTCTTGCCACGCCGACAGCAAGGATTTTTCAACAACAACTTTGTGACTAACGGACTTTCCAGCGGGGCGTTCTTAAAAGCTGACGGCAATTTAGCTCCCCTAACTGCTCCTTCCACCACACGGCTGACAGACATTGACTACGTGAATCAAACTCCACAGCCTCTATGGAGTTCTTACTTCAACAACTTTGTGACGCCAGTCCAGCGACGTGGGAAATTCCCAGAGTATGTCATGGAAGCTTGCAGAAAAGTGCCAGTTTCTGAGTGTGGGGATGATGACTGGTTTGTCGATTTTTCGACAACAGCACCACAAACAGCAGCACAAAAATTGGCAGCTAGTACGACTTATGTTGCACCTCTCACCGGCGCTTCTTTTCAAGCTGGGTCAACGGTCGATCCCGCAGTGCCAGATTTGCAGCGATTCCCGCGTCGCGTAGCTTTTTCAAGAACGAACGCTACTCCTCCCGTGCTGAACACCCCCAACGATCCTAAGCCTTTAGCGATTACTACAGCAGGAAACATTCAGGCAGGAGGTCTCGGTCGTACCACAAGTGACAATGCTCTGTGGTTGGCAGGGAAGAATGGGGCTAATGTGGCTTACGATGCTACCAGTCTTCCGTATCAGCTTAACAACAGCAACACTCAGTTAATAGACGGCAGCAAAGTACCTCTACCAACCGTCGATGGGACGAGCACACCTGCTTTACCGGCAGTACCGGTAGTAACAGCCCTGCCAACACTCCCAACACAGTACAAAGGGTCACAGCCGCTACTGATCCCAGTTTTGCAGCTCATGAACGTAACAAAAGCCGATCTAGCCCCGCCAAGAGGTCAATTGACCGTACAACAGACAGGGTGGATACCTCAAGCCGGAGCTGGTACTACATTTAATCTCATTATTGCAGCCGGGGATACTCCTTCCAGGGCCCTAGACTCTGCTAACGGTGACTTTAACGGCGGTTTGCAAAACTTGCCCCGTTTCTTGGAGGCATGGAGTAACGACAACGCCAATGCTTCAATTTCAACTAACATCCAAGGGTCTTTCATTCAGCAAAACCGCAGCGCCTTCAGTACCGCACCCTATTTCCCAGTTTTGCCTACAAACTTTCCGGCAGCTTCTGCCGATCAGCTCGCCAGTCTGTTCGCCCTATCGCCTACTGCTCCAGTAGGTCTTGAACCATTAATCAAATACAACATACAAGGGGCTGGTCGGTTTTCATACTTCACCCCGCCCACGCGGAACTGGGGTTATGACGTGGGCTTGCTATCCCAGTCACCTGACTTGTTTACCCAAAAGTTCACCACTCCTCCGACAAAGACTCAGCCTGCTGAATATTTCCGGGAAGTCGGTCGCGATGACGAGTGGGTAAAAACTTTGATGTGCGGAGTCAAGGCGGATGACGGTAAAGTGGCCACTTCCAGTCGCCCCAATAAAGATTGCTTCCCCCCTGCTTAATCCCGAAACTTTCCGCCGTGCAATTACTGGAGTTCTATTTATGACTAAGCGACAACAACAGCAAAATTTACCTCAGTCACGAGATGGTGGCTACACGATTATCGAGTCATTGGTAGCGATGATTGTGGTTTCGGTGCTGATGATTGCGATCGCCCCCGTGATGGCTTTCTCAGTAGCAACTCGCGTCCAAGCGCGGCGGATGGAACTTGCCACACAGGCGGCGAGAACTTACATCGACGCTCTCAGAACGGGGGCACTCAAACCAGGTGTAGAAGGGTTCCCAACATCCGCAGGAGTCGTGTTGGCAAATGCACGAGTTCCGCAGGCAGTCACCGATACATACTGCGTTGATACGGATGGAAAAAAATGTGACCTCACTCAAAGCAGCAAAGGGTTTCGCGTTCAAGGCGCTTGGCTAAATAAAGATGTTACTGGTCAAGATCCCACATCAAAAGGCTACCAGCTCCTAGTTCGGGTTTACAGGGCTGATTCCTTTGCTGCTGATGCGCCAACGCTGAAAGATCCCGATCCGAAGAGAGCAAGACAATCTGTTGTGGGGGCTGGGCTAGGCGATCGATCAGTGCCAGTAGTAGAAATGTCAACAGAGATTCCCGCAACTGGAACTCCTTCGTACAAGTCAATCTCCGATCGCCTCAAAAAATGATGAACTACTGTATACCCATAATTACAGTGAGTGTTTTTAGATTAAAATCCCTCCCAACCACTCGCCAAAGGAAGAAGTCAAAATGAAAACTTTACTCAGGTTGCTTCTAAAAAGTCAGCACCAGCAAAACCGCTCTGGACTAGCTCAAACAGAAAAGGGCATGACCCTAATCGAGCTATTGATCGGAACAGTTATGGCATTTTTAATTATTACGCCGATGCTCGGTTTTGTAGTAGATATGCTAAATACCGACAGGAGGGAACAAGTCAAGTCAAACACCGAGCAAGACATTCAGGCAGCAGTTGATTTCATCGCCCAAGATTTGAGTCAAGCTATTTATATTTACGATCAAGCGGGAATAAATGCTATTAGTATCCCCACTGCTCAACTTCCTTCTGCTCCTGCAAATACTACTGGTACTCCGATCCTCGTATTCTGGAAGCGGCGCCAAATTCCCAAATCGCTTCCTATTAAAGATACAATAAAACCCAACGAATGTGATGCTAATCCCGGTGAATGCAACGACACTTACGTACTATCATTAGTTGCTTACTACCAGATTAAAGATACTATAACTAACTCTACTTGGTGTCAGCCTTCAGGAAGCCCTTGTCCTACTCGTATTGCTCGGTATGAAATTAGGGATGGAATTAAAAAAGACCCTTTTACTAAGCAACCTTATGCTACTGGTGACACTACAGATGGTCAAAAACCAGATCCAGCTTTTAATGAACTGTTTGCCCTAAGCGACCCAAAAAAGAATGTGACATTTCCCGAGGGACTGAAAAATGCTAGATCATCAGAGGTACTGGTTAACTACATTGACCATACTACACCAGGTCTGACATTATCACCCACTGAATGTAAGACGGCTCTTGGTAATCCTACCGATCCAAAAGATACAACAAAATTTCTAGACGAAGAAACGCTAAAAGTAAGCGACAAAGATACAAATAGCTTCTACGCTTGTGTAGATACACAAAAAAACTTAGCCAGAGTCACGATCAGAGGAAACAGCCTCCGACGCCTTCAAACTGATGCTAAGTATGATGCCAACAAATCGGCATTTTTCCCAACAGCAACTGTGCAAGTACAAGGTCTAGGTGCACGAGGAAAATAACGGATGCCCAAAACACATTTCCGAATCGCCGACTAGCAGATCAAACAGGAGAGTAAAATGAAAACCGCAATATTATTAAAACTTTTGCAGAGTTGTGACAACACCGCAACTCCCAATTTCCCAAAAACCAGATCCAGAAAGGGCGATCAAGGCTACACCCTGATAGAATTGCTGGTGGTAGTGATACTGTTAGGTGTATTAGCTTCGATCGCCGCTCCGGGCTGGCTGGGATTCATCAACAGACAAAGAGTCCGCACTGTCAACGATCGAGTTTTCCAATCATTGCGACTTGCACAAAGCGAAGCAAAGCGAACTAAGAGCCCAGTCACAATTACATTCAATCCTGGTTCAGCTACTGACCCGCCAACAGTTACGTTTAACCCGCCACTACCGACGGGCGGTCAGACCCAGACGTTAAATGCTGGAGGCGAAATTAAACCCGGTACTATTGTACTTTCTGCTGCTATCTGTCCTCCTGCTGCTGCGTGTGCGCCTGCGACATCACTCACTTTTGATTACCAAGGCAATCTCACCACAGGTACAACTCCATTTATAGTCGCAGTTTCTCCCGCTAACGGCGGTGGTAAGCAATGTGCGATCGTGGAAACTCTCATAGGAGGAATGAGAACTGGTGAAGGAAATAATCTAGCAACTGGTGGATGTCCATAATAGCTTTCAATAAATTTAATCTTACTCTCTAACAGCAATTCCGCGTAAGTGCAGAATTGCTAAGATATATTAACATAAATTATTTTATATTTAAAATCGAATTAAAAAAGACAAACTATGCAGCTAGAACTCAAGCAAATCACCGTACCACCAGGAAATCAACTATTACTCAAAGACATAACCTGGCAGATGTTTGAAACCCTATTAACAGAATTGGGAGAAAGCCGCTCATCCCGACTTTCATACAGCAAAGGAACATTAGAAATCATGGTTCCGTGCATGGAACACGAAGTTAACAAAGTCCTGATTAGCGACTTAGTAAAAATTCTCCTCGAAGAACTAGATATAGAATTTTGGCCGCTGGGCTCTACTACCTTTAAAAAAGAAAATATGGCTCAAGCTATAGAAGCTGACAACTGTTTCTATATCCAAAACGAAGCCGCAGTCAGAGGCAAAAACCGCATCGACTTAGAAACAGACCCACCTCCCGATTTAGCCATAGAAATAGACCTCACCTCCCGCACTCAGCTCAACAACTACGAAGCATTAGGAGTGCCCGAACTGTGGCGCTACAACGGCCGCCAACTGGAAATCAGCGTATTGCAAGATGGCAAATATATCAAGGGCGATCGCAGTCTCCAGTTTCCCAATTTCCCGATCGCCCATCTAATCCCCCAGTATATCGAACAAAGCAAAACAGCCGGCAGAAACGTCGCCATGAAAGCCTTTCGAGCCTGGGTGCGATCCTCTTCGAGGGCTTCGCTAACGCAAATTTAGCGATCCGACTCACCACTCTCATCCACACCGTGCGATCGAATGAATACCGGCGATTTATCCGATCGGGCGATGGCTTACGCCCCGGCTTACGCCTACGAGCATTTTGAGGTAGGGAAACGGCATCTTGCATAGGTGTCAACTTAAATTCTAACCCAGTCATAGACTGCTGTTTGACTATTAGGCCCAGATCCCCCCTAACCCCCCTTAAGAAGAGGGGGGGACAGGATTATTTTCAAAGTCCCCCTTCTTAAGGGGGATTTAGGGGGATCTGGACTTATGGAAAAACGAGATTTATCAAGGCTTTCAGGCTTAAGTTGACACCTATGGGCAGTGCCGTTTCCCTACAATCGATCGCGGCGCAAGAAACGGCACAGCCAGAATTGATGCGATGCCAAATGCGATCGATACCCATAAATATACTGAATATCGAAAGTGCGATCGATACCAAACAACCACCCAAAATATCCGTAAATACCGTCTACACAAACACCAAATTCAGCAGTTAAGATAAACCCAATCGAAAACAGCTACAACAACCTTTTTTTCAACCCAAACAAACATTAGGAGTGCATCCAAATGTCAATGAATAGAGTGCACAGAAGGCGATCGACTCCACCGGACGCCGGTTTTACATTTCTTGAAATTTTAATACTCGTCACACTCATCGGCATATTCAGCGCCATCGCCGCCCCAAGCTGGCTAATGTTCATCAACAACCACCGTTTAAAGCAATCGCTCGATCGGGCTTACTGGGCAATGGAACTCGCCCAAAGCAACGCCAAACGCGACAAAACCTCATGGCAAGCCAGCTTCAAACCAGTCGGAGAAAATATCCAGCTAGCAATCCACAAATCCGAGATTTCCCCAGCCCAAGTACCAGCAAACGAATGGAAAAGCCTAGAATATCAAATTAATATAAATCAAAATGACACAACATTGCGCAAGGTCAATGAGAAGACAAATGAAGTAAAAGAAAATGGCACAGTCTGGCGAGCCATGTTCAATTACCTAGGTTGCCCAGTGTATAACAAAACAGACGAATGCGGCCTGACAAGTCTACAAGCAAAAGGAAACCTCACACTATCTCATCCGAATCTTCCAAAAGGCGATCGATGCGTGATTATTTCCACACTTTTAGGACATACACGCACCTCCGAAAGACAAAAGAAAGCAAATCCAGACAATAACAAAAATCGATTCTGTTACTGAATTCAGTTACATCGAATTGGGCGATCGATATATCACCGCTCAATCCAAAACCCCGGCGGTTTAAACCGCGTCTACACAAACAAAACCTGCCTCCGCAGGTTGAAGAGTCGTAGCGTAGCGGGGCGTAAGCCATCGCACATTTCTCTCAAATTCCATATTTCTTAGTCCACAGAGGCGGACATCGTTTGTGTAGACGCGGTTTCCAACCGCTGGGGTTTTCAACTCAAATTCCATATTTCTTAGTCCGCAGAGGCGGACATCGTTTGTGTAGACGCGGTTTCCAACCGCCGGGGTTTTCTCAAATTCCATATTTCTTAGTCCGCAGAGGCGGACATCGTTTGTGTAGACGCGGTTTCCAACCGCCGGGGATTTCTGCCGTCTCCTCCACCGCCCCTGTGGGCGATCGTTCTACCCGATCGGGCATTTGCATCCTGGCTATTTTTGACTGGGTGCAATCTTCTCAATATTAATCAGCGCCTCCATCACCGACTCCACAATCGGCGCAGCCACAGTTCCCCCCGAACCACCTTTGGGCTCATCAATCACCGCCAGCACCACATACCGAGGAGCCTCCACAGGCATTATTCCCACAAAGCTAGTAATAATTGCCTTCTTAGAATAACCCCCACCAGCACTAGCCTTTTGAGCCGTCCCAGTTTTCCCAGCAATCCGATAGCCAGGAATTTGTGCAGCTTTTCCCGTACCGCCATCAACCACAGTTTCCATCATTTCCAAAACTTCCTTAGTAGTTTTCGGGGAGAAAACTTGCTTCGGAACAGCCCTCAGAGGCTTCCAAAAAGCTTGACCTTCCCAGTCAAAAAGACCCCGCACCACATGAGGAGTTACCAACTTGCCACCGTTAGCCAAAGCCCCATTAAGCTGCACCAACTGCATCGGAGTAATCGAAAAACCCTGCCCAAAAGCCGTAGTAGCAACTTCCACCGGAGAGTTAATAAATTGCTCTCGATTTTTAAGCTGACTGGTTACTTCAAAAGGCAAATCAGTACCCGCAGTTTGTCCGAGTCCCAATTTTTCCAAAGCTTGATAGTAAAGAGAAGATTTCATCGTTCTCATTACGTGCACCATGCCCACATTACTAGAATGTTTCAAAATCTCAGTCACAGTAGAAGGGCCGCGCGCGCCCGCTTGTTGGTAATCGGAATTTTGGATAGTCCAAACATCCATATAAATCCGACCTTCGTCATTAAACACAGTGTTAGGTTTGACCGCACCGGCTTCCAGGGCGATCGCCACATTAATCGCTTTAAAAGTCGAACCAGGCTCGTAAACATCAGTCACAGCCCAATTTTTATAGCGCGATAAATCAAAATTAAAATATTGATTTGGGTCGTAGGAAGGTTCTGCCACCACAGACAGCAATTCCCCGTTACGGGCATCCATCACAATCACCGTGCCCCGTTTCGCCCCGTGTTCCTTCATTTTGTCCTTGAGAGCAATCCGGGCCGCCCGCTGCAAGCGACTGTCGATCGTCAATTGCAATTTCAAGTCATCAAGCTGTACAAAACCGGCCGTCAGCCGATCGGGAAGCCAATTCCCACCGATCGATCGGCTAAATTGAATCGACGGCATCGATCGTTCCAGCAAATCCTGCTGGCTGTATTCCACCCCAGCCTGTCCCTTCCGTTCCCCGTCCACATAACCGAGGATATCCGCCGCCAACTCCTGCTGCGGGTAAAAACGCTGCTGCTGGCGCACCAACTCCAGCCCATCCACCGGACTATTTTTAATTTGCATCCGCCCCACGCGATCGGCCACCTCTTGGGCCAAAGAATCCGCAATCGTAATACCGCTTTCGCCCAGATTAAACCTGCGCAGCAATTCAGTTTCCGGCGTATTCCCCGGGCTCCGCTCGATCGGCAGCATCGGAGCCAACAAAGCCGCAATATCAGCCTTCGAGTGCTTGAACAACTTCGGGTGAGCGTAGAGCGTGTACACCTGTCGGTCGATCGCCAAAACATTCCCCGTGCGGTCAACGATCGAGCGTCTCGGCACAAACGGCTTTGATTTGAGAGTTTGCTGCTGCTGAGCCTGTTTCCGCAGCGCCGGCGCCCGCGTCACCTGCAAATAAAACAAATTCACAGCCAGCCCCAGCCCGGACAGCATCAACACCGCCCACACAGCCCACAAGCGAAACTTACTGCGTTTTAAACGATCCTGGGGTAGCCGAGGTTGTCGCGTCGCCTCCGCGTCTCCTCTGGGTTTAGTTTGTTTGCCCCACAAAGTGCGATCGGCCGACGATTTTGGGCGTTTGAAATTCGGCGATCTGTAGCGATCGAAGCGGGGGTCATAGCTCATAAAATTAAAAATTAAAAAGCAAGTCCGATCATTTTAGATTTGAGATTTTGTATAAACCGCCCTAACCGTTAGAAAATTCTTAATTGCACCAAACCAAACATTAGCGGTCGATTCCTTCTGCTTTCTGCCTTCGGCCTTCGGACTGGCGCATCGAGACCCAGAAACCGGGTTTTTTCACAAAAAGATGCGTTGCAGCCCGCAGACTCGGTAATAAAGCCAGTTTTACGAAGGTTGGAGTGCGATCGGCAACTGTTCCTTCTGCCTCTTACCATACCCTCAAATTCTCGGGCCCTCGGACACTTTCCTCCTCGAGCCCTCCCGGCGGTGCATCCTCAATAGCCCAGCGGTGTTTCCACACCCGCTTGATGCTCGATCGCGGGCGAGGAGTTTGGCGTCACAACGGTCGATCGGCGCTCAGGAGTAGGTGCCAAAAAAATCGTGTCCGCAGGCTTCTGCGGAATCAAACCAGTTTCTGGATTTTGGGCTTCTTTAGCAAGTTGGTGTTTCAAGACTTCGCTAGCAGCACTCAACTGCTGTTCTCGGAGGCGCAGAGTTTCCAGCTTTTGATACTCTTGACTCCACCGCTGCTCGCTGTAGACCGTCAAACCGTAGAGAGTCAGAGCACCTCCCAAAAGCAGCACCGCAGCCGCACAGGAGGCGCGCTCCACCCGCAGGAGCGATCGCAGCCATAGGGGTTGCCACTGTCGATCGGGCATCACTTTGAGCACCGATGTTTCCGCGCCAGACCGGGCCTGTTCGTCTGCTGCCGAGTAGTTGGGCAATTGGGGCCCACTCTTCGCCCGCCTAGCTCTGGCAATAGAAGTAACTTTGCTTGTTGGTACGGCTCGGCCCGCAGCCGGCTTGCGGGTCGATCGGGAGCGGGGAGAATCGGGGGATCTGATAGCAGCGGTCATATAGTTCACCAATACTTAGAGTGGGGCAGCTTCAGCTTGATGGAAGTTAGGAGTTTTTTTTTGGCGATCGAACTGGTGATGGCCACCACGGGCGATCGGTTATCCTTACCACCAAAGATACCTCACAAGCCAACCAACCCATCCTACCACCGGTCACTTTGACTTCAGGATTTGCAAAAAAAAAAGAAATCTTTGCCGGTTAGCGATAATCCATGTGAAATTTATTAATAAATGCAGTATTGTAATCAACGAGCGAATCGTTGATCTATTCGTGCCAGCATTGTTCTCAAGTACACTATTCCCTTCCTTGCGATGGGTTTTCAATGTTAAGGAGTTTTTATGAACAAGGGATTAATTCGTTTGACTTTGGTAGTGGGTTTGGCAGCAGCCCTCGGCGCCTGCGGCGGTGATGCCGGCAGCGGCGGTGGTTCTAGCCCAACTCCAGGCGGTGCTGGTGGCACTGGCGGCACTGGGACTACTACTACTCCCCCTGTTTCTGCCCCAGCCCCGAAGGAATCTCCAAAAGCCTCTCCTGGAGCTGAAAAGTCTCCGGCTGCAGGTGGAACTGCTTCCCCTTCTCCTAAAAAGTCTCCCTAACTCGGGCTATCCCCGAGTCTGCGGCCAACCAGCCTAGCCCGGGGTGGAAAATGGTTCGCTCTTCGCATTTTTCTCCTCATGGGTCTAGGCTGAAACTTGAGTCTTAGTTGTTGCCTGATGCTCTTACTAAAATTCAGTACGTCCGATGATTCGCTTGGTTGCGAGGACACCCCCTTTCAAGTGGAAAATTTGACTTTGGGCCTCCACGTCCTGAAATTAAAGCCTCTGACGGCGGTTTGAGGACAGTACCGATACTGATGCCTTAACTCCAAAATCGACCTCCGGCGATCGCAGACTCGACGCAAATTTTGCACTCGATCGAGTCTCGATTGCTTTGTCGCTGTTGCCCGCAGCAGAGAGGAAAGCAAGCTGAGGTTGCCGCGATCGAAGACTGGCTCGATGAAACCATCGCCACTGCGACTCGATATGTTGGCAGCTCCGTTTCGCGCCAGCGCCCACAACCAAATCTACCTGTCTGTTTGGAGCGAGTTAGTGATTCAACTAGCGCCTCCTCAGTTCGGGATTAACGATCGCGAGTTGCCGCTAGCCGTGCTACTTGAGATTTGTTGCATCGTCGCTGGCTGGATGATGGTACTCAATCAGTAAACGACTCCTCGATCGCCTATCACACAGTTTAAAAAAAGTCAAAGATATTTTCGGAAAAATATAAATTATTCAAATTGTCTTAATATTTCTATACTTTAGATGTTAGCCCTTAGCAGTAAAATCCCAGCTCTGCCCGCACAGCAGGCGCGCGCCAAGGAACTCCCGGCAAGCAAAATCAGGCTAATCAGTGTAGGATTAGCAATCAAAAATGTATCCAAATGTAAAGTGCAGTGCCGCTTTAGGTTTAGAAAGTCATTTAGTTAAAAGATTGAGGTAAGTAGTTTTATGCCCGCGACCGTCCCCTTTGAACAGATTGACCGGATTGTTGGGAATCAGCACCACGATCCATTTGAAGTGCTTGGCCCCCACAAGATCGAAGAAAATGGCAAAAAAGTCTGGGCCGTCCGAGCTTATCTGCCCAATGCGGATGCGGTATGGGTAGTTTTGCCCGAGGCGAGGGCCGAATACCCGATGAAATCAGGGCATCACCCTCACTTTTTTGAATGTACGATCGAGACCCCAGAACTAGCAAACTATCAACTGCGGGTCAAAGAAGGAGAACACGAGCGCTTCATCTACGATCCCTACGCCTTTCGATCGCCAAAACTCACAGAATTTGACCTACACCTATTCTCAGAAGGCAATCACCACCGGATTTACGAAAAACTGGGGGCGCACTTCACCGAAGTAGACGGCATCACAGGAGTATATTTTGCCGTTTGGGCACCGAATGCCCGGAATGTTTCAGTTTTAGGAGATTTCAACTATTGGGACGGCCGCAAACATCAGATGCGCAAATCCCAAAACGGCATCTGGGAATTATTTATTCCGGGACTATCCTACGGAACTCACTACAAATACGAAGTGAAAAACCAAGACGGGCATCCCTATGAAAAGTCCGACCCTTACGGTTTCCAGCAAGAGGTACGGCCCAAAACAGCCTCAATTGTCACCGACTTAAATACCTACACTTGGCACGACAGCGCTTGGATCGAACAGCGGCGGCACACAGACCAACTGACGCAGCCGGTTTCGGTTTACGAATGCCACATCGGTTCTTGGCTGCACGCCAGTAGCGACACACCAGCCCTGCTGCCAAACGGGGAAATAGAACCCTCCGTCCAAGTTTCAGAACTGAAACCAGGGGCGCGGTTTCTGACTTATCGGGAATTAGCCGATCGGCTGATTCCCTACGTCAAAGACTTAGGATTCACCCACATCGAAATGCTACCGATCGCCGAACATCCTTTCGACGGTTCCTGGGGCTATCAAGTCACCGGCTATTTCGCCCCAACATCCCGCTACGGCACACCTGAAGATTTCATGTATTTTGTTGACGAGTGCCACGCCGCAGGGATTGGCGTACTCGTAGACTGGGTACCGGGCCATTTCCCCAAAGACGGCCACGGTTTGGCTTTCTTTGACGGAACTCACTTGTACGAACACGCCGATCCCCGCAAGGGCGAGCACAAAGAGTGGGGCACCCTGGTATTTAACTACGGCCGCAACGAAGTGCGGAATTTCCTAGTATCAAACGCTCTGTTCTGGTTTGACAAGTATCACATCGACGGGATTCGCGTAGACGCCGTAGCCTCGATGCTTTATTTGGATTACTGCCGCGAACCCGGAGAATGGCTGACCAACCAGTACGGCGGCCGCGAAAATATCGAGGCGGCCGATTTTCTGCGTCAGGCAAATCACGTCATTTTTAGCTATTTCCCAGGGTCACTGTCGATCGCCGAAGAATCTACCTCTTGGCCGATGGTATCTTGGCCGACCTATGTAGGCGGTTTGGGCTTCAACCTGAAGTGGAACATGGGTTGGATGCACGATATGCTCGACTATTACCACATGGACCCGTGGTTCCGGCAGTTCCACCAGAACAACATAACTTTCAGTATGTGGTACAACCACAGTGAGAATTTCATGCTGGCTTTGTCCCACGATGAGGTAGTCCACGGCAAGGCCCACATCATCGGCAAAATGCCAGGGGACGAATGGCAAAAGTTTGCAAACGTGCGGTGTTTGTTTACTTTTATGTTTGCCCATCCAGGCAAGAAAACGATGTTTATGGGGATGGAGTTCGGCCAGTGGCACGAGTGGAACGTTTGGGGGGATTTGCAGTGGGATTTACTGCAATTCGATCCGCACCAAAAGTTGAAGCTGTTTTTTAAGGATTTAAATCATTTGTACCGCAGCGAAACGGCACTTTACAGTCAAGATTTTGCTGAGGAAGGGTTTGAGTGGATTGATTGCAGCGACAACCGGCACAGCGTGGTGGCGTTTATCCGCCGCGAGAAGGATGGCGATGAGTTTGTGGTGACGGTGTGCAATTTTACACCGCAGCCGCACTCTCACTATCGCGTAGGAGTGCCGGAACCGGGTTTCTATACGGAGTTGTTCAACAGCGACGCGCGGGAGTACGGCGGCAGCAATATGGGGAATTTGGGGGGCAAGTGGACTGATGAGTGGTGGTTCCACAATAGTCCTTACTCGATCGACTTGTGTTTGCCGCCTTTGGGTGTGTTGATCTTAAAGATCGATCGCGAAAAAACAGCGCTGCGTAATTCTCAATAGTTTTGAGTTGTCATTTCAATTCTGGTTGCACCGTCAGGTCATTGTTGACTGTTGACTGTTTTAACAATACCGATGCAACCGGAAATCATGTCAGGATGAGAGTTTTGAGTAAAAATCAAAACTAGATTAAACCTAAAACTTTAAGGGTATTCACAAACCCGGTTTCTTGAAGAAACCGGGTTTTTTATGTTTTGTTTTTGTGGGGAAAGAGAGAAGAAGGAATAATATCGTTTCCGGTTGAATCGGAATGATTTAACCGCAGAGAACACAGAGGACACAGAGAGAATAGAGAGATGAATAATTCTGATGCTACCGGATTTGATATAAGGAAGAAGCAATCGACCGCACGGGAAAAATACAATTAATACCAATTCCCAATTCCCAATTTTTAATTTTTAATTTTTAATTTTTAATTTCGAGTATCGGAAGCGCCAAGATTATAAGAAACTTTAGACGGCTCAACTTTGACTGCTTCCGAAATAGACTGTTCCGAGCCTGCGTCTAAAGTTGGCAGTGGCATATGCTTCATTTCCCAAACTTTTAGCAAAATTAGATATTCATAAAAAGCTTGCAGCGTGCACCAAGCCAACCCCGCTTGACCGTCAAGAAATCCGCCAAGTAAAATATACATATAGAAGAAGCGGACGACCGGTCGCAAAGGCAAGCGCAAAGAAAAATCTTTCAAAGCGCGACGCCTTTCTACCTCCGACGCGCCAAACAATAAATCCCACCAATTTACTTGACCCGCTTCTAATTGGCGGAGGGTTTCAGCCGCCTCATCAGTCGAGTAGCGGTTGTGCTTTTCAATCCAGCGGGAAAGACCTTTGCTGCAAGTATAGTGAGGGTAGGTTTCCTTCAAAAAGTTAGTAGGCCCGTTGCAGACTTCCCGTTCCGTATGACCGTAGTCGCTAAACCAGACTTGTTCTTTGCGAAACAGGCGCATTTGATAGCGTGGATATTGGGTGCTGCGGCGAATCCAGCGCTCCATAAATATTACTTTTTCAGCGACGTAATATCCTATATATTCTTGACTTTCGATCGCCTTTAAGCATTCAGCAAACAGTGCAGGTGTCATCCGCTCGTCAGCTTCGAGGATGTAAACCCATTCGTACTTGCACGGGACTTCTTGAAGCATCCAAGTCCGCTGCCGTCCGTGAGTTTCAAAGCGGTGCTGCACTGTTTGCACGGGATAGTTCTGAACAATCTCAAGGGTGCGATCGCTACTGAAAGAATCAACTACAATGATATCGTCACAAAGCAGTGCCGATTCTATGCAAGCGGCGATATCAATCTCTTCGTTGTAAGTCAGAATATAAATTGAGAACATTCCCAGCTTTCAGTAAGGGCAAACTATAGCAGAAGGAAGAAGGAAGAAGGAAGAAGGAAGAAGGAAGAAAACTAATGGCTTCAGCTATTTAATAAGGTCGTAACTGCCAGGCGCGGTTGCTACGTTCAGCAGATTAAGTATTTCTCGCAAGGCGTCTTGACGTGCGCGCTCCGGGAGCTGGCGCAGGTCAACTTTTGCGGTGGCCGAACCGCAAAATTCCCATACTTCTCAATCCCGTCCAACCAACTGTAATGTAGCCGATCGCCAACAACAAACTGCTGATTCCCGTCTGCAAACTCGAATTTCTCGATCGAGTTCTCAACTCTTTCTCTTTTTGTTGCTTGCGGGTGCGAATCTCGTTGCGAGCTTGATTGGGCAGTTCTTGGGCTTGCTGTTCGAGGAACTTATCGAGGGCTTTCGGGTCCTTTTTCGACTCCTGAAGCACAGCTTTCAATTCCTTGGGAACCTCTGGACTCTTGAGTGCTTCTTGCAGCTTCCCCTCGTCTTGCAGCAGTGCGCCTATCTGGCTGCGGCGCTGGCTTTTGAGCTGTTCCACCTGAGCTTTAAACTGCTCGCTTTTAATTTGCCCCTCTAGTTGACCTTCAGCTTGTCCCGCTTCCTTATCGACTTGAGCCAGAGTGTCCTTGAGTTCCAAACGAGTATTGTTGAGGTGAACCGGAACCAGCATCAGGTAAATTAGCCCTAACAAGCTGGAAATCAACAGCGCCCAGAATCGCAAGTCAACCCAAACATTGCGCCGCTCAATAGAGACTCCGCTGCTGCTGTCCACCCAAAAGCCCGTCATCAGCAGGGCGATACCCATCAAAGGAATAATGCCCCGGTCAACTATCTGAGTTGCTGCGGCCAACTGCCAGCCTCGATTGACTATGTCGGATGTTTCTCCCGGTAGCGACAGAACAATGCAGTCAAGCAAAGCAGAGAGAATCAAGATAATCCCGACTACTTTGAGAGTTCGAGCAGCTACTGATGAAAATTGACGGCTGTTAGTTGCTTTCATAATTCCTGTGAGATGATTCTACACCTTTAAATTCAACAAAATTTTGCTGGATGAGTTAACTTGTGGGAGCGCTGGTATTGCGCTTCCTCGCTGGTTGCTTCGCTTGCTTGCTGCCCTTTTCTGGCGGCGGCTGGCATCACAGAATCCCAGAGGTTCAGTCCCGAATCTGTGGAAACAGGAATCCTGAAGGTGAAAACGGCCCGAATTACGGGAAACTCCGCAGATGAATCAAACAGTCCCCCATTTTATGAGTTGAGAAGCCCCAACAAGACGCGAAGCAGATTGGGTACTTCAGGTTATTTTCCACCAAAATAGCTCGATCGGGTACTCGCCTCGACTTTGGACCTGGTTTTTACAGACTGCGGTTGCGACGGCGTAGCCCTAGCCCGCTGCTTTGTTGCACGCAGGCGCAGCAGAGTGAGTGCAGCAAGGCAGGCTGCGCCCTCGAACCGGGGGCTGTGGAGTTTTGTCAAGAAGCCGCACACAGAAGCCGCAGCAAGCAACTGCTGGCGAAAACCTGAGTCTGACGAATACAGGGTAAAGATGAGTTCTCCACGCTTGGGTTCCAGCTTTTAACTAGCTCTGACTGGGGCGAGGGCTGTGTCAGAAATCACAGACACAGGAGGCTCGCGTTTCGTTGGGGTTTAACCGCCTAGCACTGCCGCTACCGATCGCCTGTCAGTGGCAGTGACACAAAATCTCCTGTCTTATAGTAATTGATCTCACATAGAGCTGGAATAAATAATTATTTCCCAATTTTTTTAAGCTTCAATTACCAACAACACTACAGGGCCCTCAGAGATCCGCGAGGAGCTATTTTTTCCTTTTTCCTGCTGCGCGCGTTCAGCGAAAGCCGCTATAACATTCTTGCTTCTTGCTTCTTCCCCATCGAGTGACCAATTACTAATTATCAATTACTAATTACCAATTACTAATTATTGGCAGCTCGATCGCTCGATTGTTCAAGGGCAAAGGTACTCTAGTCTCGCATTTTTTGGTAGGATAATTTATCGCTGTTCAAATTTGCTGGTAGTGAGTGCAATGATTTCTGGTGTTTACACGTTAACAGAACTTGAAGAAGCGATCGCCTCGGAACCGGACAACTGGCGTCCGATCGTGTTTACTAACGGCTGCTTCGATATCCTGCACGCTGGCCACGTCCGCTATTTGCAGGCGGCAAAAACTTTGGGGCGATCGCTCGTGGTGGGTTTGAATAGCGACGCTAGCGTACAAGCTATCAAACCGCAGCAGCCGGGATTGCCGCCCCGCCCGATCGTCCCGGAAAATCAGCGGGCAGAAGTATTAGCCGCCCTCAAACCAGTAGACGCGGTAGTAATTTTTTCCGAGATTACAGCAACTAAACTGATAAGTATCCTGAAGCCAGATATATACGTTAAAGGAGGCGACTATCGACTCGAAACTCTGCCGGAAGCACCCGCGGTTATCGCCGGAGGCGGCAATATTTCCTTGCTCGAAATAGAAGTTCCGAGTTCTACCAGCGCGATCGTCCAACGCATTTTGCAGTTAGGTCTTTAAGCCCCGATCGCAAACAGCAAACAGTGAGTTAAACTCAAAAGTTGCCCCATCAAAAAATACTCAAGCGTGCGATTCGCTCGTACAACTTCATCCCAACTGCTACGCAGGAGATAATTTTAATGGAACTCACCAGCAATAACACGATCGCCGATATCCTAGAAAGACACAAAGCTGAGCTGCTAGCAGACTGGCTCAAAGAACTGCAAAATACCGGGTTGCGGCGGGACGACTTGATGAGAGCCAAAGAATTGCGCTCGGAGTGTCAAGAGTTCCTCCAATTGCTGCACATTGCAGTGGGGCACGGTAACTTTAGCGACATCCAGACACCGGAATGGGAGAATATGCGGCTGCTGCTGGCAGAAGTTTCGCGATCGCGCGTTCAGAGAGGCTTTACTCCCTCAGAGATAGCGAGTTTTATTTTATGCTTCAAAAAGCCGTTGTTCGATCGGCTTTGCCGCGAATTGACACAAAACCGCGACGCACTCGTCGAACAACTTTGGCTGTCCACCAGCTTATTAGACCAACTAGGCCTTTGGGTGACAGAAATCTTTCTCAAAGCTCGCGAAGAAGTCATCGAACGCCAGCAGCAAGAAATGCTCGAATTGTCAACACCCGTAGTCAAACTTTGGCAAGGAATTCTCGCTTTACCCATGATCGGAACTCTCGACAGCGCCCGCACTCAAATAGTCATGGAAACTCTGTTGCAGGAAATCATGGAAACCGGCTCAGAATTTGCAATTCTAGACATTACAGGCGTGCCGACTGTTGACACTTTAGTCGCTCAACATTTATTGAAAACTGTCGCCGCCGCCCGTTTAATGGGTACTGAGTGCATCATCAGTGGCATTCGCCCGCAAATCGCTCAAACCATAGTTCATTTGGGAGTTGACTTGCAGGATATCCTGACAAAAGCTACTTTAGCAGATGCTTTTAAAGTCGCTTTGCAGCGCCAAGGTTTAACTATAAAAAATATTAAAGAGGAAAGATAAAAATAATTGCCTTTGTCAGTAACATGAGGGGCGCTGACGGGCATGGGGCATAGGGCATAGGGCATAGGGCATAGGGCATAAAAATTTAATTTAAAGCTCAAAGAGAGGTGAATTGTGGAACGGATACCGATACTTCAGATGGGGGATTTTCTGCTAGTAACAATTCAAGTGGATATGCACGATCGCTTGGCAATGACGCTGCAAGACGACCTGACAAACCGCATCGTCAAAACAGGCGTTAAAGGTGTTTTGATAGAAATCTCTTCCCTGGAAATTGTAGATTCTTTTATCGGTCGCATTCTCAACAATATCGCTACCATGTCGCGAATTTTAGATGCTGAAACAGTTGTGGTCGGGATGCAGCCAGCGGTTGCGATTACGCTCGTTGAATTGGGGCTTTCGCTGACAGGAGTCCGCACAGCTTTAAGCGTTGAAAAGGGCATGAATCTGTTGCGAAAATCCTTGGGTTTGGCTACTGATGCGGAAGCGCAAGCAGTCGATAAATAGTTCTATTATTTGGCTATTGGGAGTTGAAAAAACCTGATTTTTTAAAGTAGTATATTCGCCCACTAATAAACTCAATTTTTGCTGAACTTTTTACCTGTATATGTAGGGTGAGCAGTACGCACATTACTGGTGAAGCGAAAATTTAAAATTTAAAATGGTATTGCCGATGAGGCTAAAAACCGGGGTTTTTTCTAATACCTTGTTGACCAACTCAAAAATATTTACGGGAAACTTCGTCGATTGGAGTAAGTCCTATGTTTTGTGGAGAAGTTCTATTTTAGTAGAGTAGCTATAGCGGTTATCAAAAAAGTGAGGTATGCCCTATGCCCTATGCCCTATGCCCTATGCCCTATGCCCTATGCCCTATGCCCTATGCCCATGAGTACCTCATCTTTCTGAGAAAGGCTATATGTCAAAACGTGAGACATTAGAAATCCGATCGTCCTCCGATATAGTCCACGTCCGACAGCAAGTGCGAACTTGGGCTGTAGCAATGGGATTCGGTTTGGTAGACCAAACGAAAATTGTTACCGCAGCCAGCGAACTCGCCCGCAATACTGTAGACTACGGCAAAGGGGGAACTGTAACTCTCGAAACGCTCCAATCAGGTAGCCGCAAAGGGCTGCGGCTGATATTTGAAGACAAGGGCCCGGGAATTCCAGATATTGCATTGGCGATGACTGATGGTTATACTTCTGGTCAAGGTTTGGGTTTGGGAATCAGCGGGAGTAAGCGGTTGATGCACGAGTTTGAGATTGTTTCCCAGGTGGGTGAGGGGACTAAAATTGCGATCGTCCGCTGGCGCTGAGTGGGGGAGATTGAGAGAGGGGGAGATTGGGAGAGGGGGAGATTGAGAGATTGGGGAGTTTTGAGATTGCTTTCCTTCGGCTCGCGAAAGCTAAGGCTCCTCGCAACGCACACTCTCTACACCAGTTCGCCAGTAGATTACTCGATCCTCGATCGTTCTAACTAATGATTGATGACTAATGACTGATGACTGATGACTTTTTTAAATGCGTGTCAGTTCACTATTATAAATACAAAATAATGATAGATGCCGTAGCCCTGCCCGTAACAGAAGAAAGTCAAGTCGGAGAAGCGCGGCGAATCGCAGTCGGCCTCGCGGCCGAACTCGGATTTAACGAGACCGATCGAGGTAAAGTGGCAATTGTGACCACCGAAGCAGCAAGAAATGCGGTTAAGCACGCCCGCGAAGGAGAGATTTTGCTGCAAACGTTAAAAACAGCGGCAGGATATAGCATTGAAATAGTAGCCCTAGACCGGGGGCCGGGAATGGCAAATGTCGGTCAGTGTCTGCGGGACGGTTTTTCTACTGCGGGAACCCCGGGAACTGGACTCGGCGCAATTAAACGTCTTTCTAGTTTTTTTGATATTCATTCTGTGCGGGAACTGGGGACAGCTTTGTTAGCGCGGCTGGAACCGACACAAAATCGCCTAGAAGCGTCACAAAATAGTAATTACTTAGAATTTGGGGTCGTTCACTTGCCGAAGGTAGGAGAGCAAATTTGTGGCGATTCCTGGGGGACTGAAAATCATCTAGACAAAAATCTGATTTTAGTTGCTGACGGACTTGGGTACGGGGGTTTGGCCCAGGAGGCGTCCCGGGAAGCAGTGCGGATATTTCGGGAAAACGCTAAACTTGGGCCGAAAGCAATTTTTGAGAAGGCGCACCCTGCTTTGAAGAATACCAGAGGAGCTGCTGGGGCGATCGCCCAGCTCGATCGATCTTCGCAAACAGTTTGTTTTGCCGGAGTTGGCAACATCTCTGGTGTAGTTGTCACAGATAACCAAACCCGCAGCATGGTTTCCTACAACGGTACTGTTGGACATCGGATGCTAAAAGTAGCAGAATTTGTCTATCCTTGGTCGCCGCAGTCCTTGCTAATCATGCACTCCGACGGTTTGGCGGCGCAGTGGGATTTAAACCGCTATCCCGGTTTAGCCACCAGACATCCGGCTTTAATCGCAGCCGTACTCTACCGAGACTTTAAGCGCACTCGCGATGACATCACAGTTATAGTAGCCAAGGTGAGAGAAGCAGCGTGAGTTACCGAATCCTGACGGCGGAAGTCCGCTTTGAACAAGACATCGTACAAGTACGTCAAAGAGCTCGCCAAATTGCCGCATGGCTGGGATTCGATTCCCAAGCACAAACCCGCATCGCTACAGCAGTTTCTGAAATTGCCCGCAATGCTTTCAAATATGCAGGTGGCGGTAAAGTAGAGTTTATTGTGGAAGGGGAATCGCCCCAAATTTTTCTGACTCGGATTTCTGAGAATGGGCCGGGAATTGCTGATTTACCCGCTGTGTTGGGCGACAATTTTGAATCGCAAACTGGCGCGGGCCTTGGTTTAGCAGCGGCGAAACGGTTGATGGATGATGTGCAAATTGAGGTAGCGCCCGATCGCGGAACTGTCGTACAGTTAATTAAGCAGTTTTCTAAACAGATGCCTGCGCTAAGCGCGATCGAACTAAATCAATTAGTTGACAAATTAGCGCGCCAAATTCCCGAAGATCCCTACGCCGAAATTCAGCAGCAAAATCAAGAATTGCTGCGCACTTTAGACGAACTCCGCCAGCGTCAAGAAGAACTCGTACAATTAAATCAAGAACTAGAAGATACTAATCGCGGAGTCGTGGCACTTTATGCGGAATTGAACGACAAAGCCGAATCTCTCCAGCGCGCCAGTGAACTCAAAACCAGCTTTCTCTCCAATATGAGCCACGAGTTTCGCACTCCGCTAACTGCCATTCTGAGCATTTCGGAAATATTGTTAAATCGCCTCGACGGAGAACTTTCAGCCGAACAGGACAAGCAAATAAATTTAATTCGCAAATCCGCCGCATCTCTTGCAGAACTTGTCAACGACTCGTTAGATTTAGCGAAAGTGGAAGCCGGAAAAGTAACTGTTCGCGTGGCTGATTTTGAAGTCGAAGATTTGTTCAGCGCGCTGCGGGGAATGATGCGCCCTCTACTACCGCGAAACTCGGCCGTCAGTCTAGTTTTTGCAGCGCCTCGGGAACTTCCAACCCTCACCACTGACGAAGGAAAAGTTTCTCAGATTTTGCGGAATCTGATTTCTAATTCCCTCAAATTTACCGAAGCAGGTGTTGTCCGAGTTGCAGCGGAAATCGGAGAGGGGGGAACGGTTACTTTTTCAGTTGCCGATACGGGCATTGGCATTCCCCCAGCCGACCAAACGCGGATTTTTGAAGAATTTGTCCAAATCGAAAATCCCTTGCAGAAGCGCGTTAAAGGCACGGGATTAGGATTGTCTCTGTGCAAAAAAATGGCAGAATTTCTGGGGGGAAGCATTGAAGTTAAAAGTTCGCCCGGGGTGGGTTCGACTTTTTTGGTCAAATTGCCGATCGCCTATACTCCAGATACAGAAGAACCTGTGGAAATGCCGGCACTCAAGCGAGATGAAACACCGCTGACGATCGCAAATTCTCGTAGCGCGGGCTCTGGGCCATCGTCGGGATCGGAAACAGCCGCCAAAGTTTTGATTGTGGACGATAAAAAAAAGTTTTCGGTATTTGCCCAAAGACTTACTGGCAGAAATTCATTGTACTACGATCGAAGGGGTCAACGATATTGATAGT
Source organism: Cyanobacteria bacterium SOY_34_metabat_3 (assembly GCA_031399265.1). Lineage (GTDB taxonomy): Bacteria > Cyanobacteriota > Cyanobacteriia > Cyanobacteriales > Microcoleaceae > Microcoleus. The sequence continues at coordinate 33,732 of JANNOR010000023.1, forward strand.
TGGCGATGGCGTCCCGCCCCGCAAGCTACGGCTTTGGGAGACCGGACAATGATATGATATCAAGCTCGGTAGGATCGGAATTAATATTACCCACAGTGAGGACACCGCACTGCTGTGTCCCTATAATTATTTTGGGGTAGGAAAACGGCATCGCCGTGTCCTCCGTTGCTTAGTTGATTAATCATTCCCGAATTCTAAAATCTAAAATGGTATGACTTTCATCTCCCTTCAATATGCTTTGTTTCTATTAGTTTTGTTTGCGGCTTACTGGTTGGTTCCGCTGAGGTGGTGGCGACTGTTTATTATGCTGGTGGGAAGTCTGATTTTTTACGCTTCTCTGCAAATTTGGTACATTCCTCTGCTGTTAGTCGGTGTTTTATTTAATTATTGCTTGGCGATGGCGATCGGGGAACCTCTGGATTGGCGGATTGCGAATGAAGCTTGGAACCGCCGTCGTTTGTGGCAGCTATGGATAGGAATTGGGCTGAATGTGTTGCTACTTCTGGGTTTTAAGTATGTGCCTTTTTTCTTGAGTTCGATCGGCACTTTGTTAAATTGGCCTGTTGCTCTCGACAGTGCTAACTGGGTAAAAACTCACGTAGTTGCACCCCTGGGATTGAGTTTCTTTTGCTTTGAGTGCATTGCTTATTTGATTGACGTGTACCGAGGCGCGCCGGCTTCTACTTCATTGTTGCACTTTGCTGCTTACAAATTGTTTTTTCCGAAGCTGATTTCCGGGCCGATTACTCGGTATCACAACTTGATCAATCAACTGAAAGCCCAGAAATTTCCAACGCCCGATCGCATTTCCGAAGCACTTTGGACGATCGCCTTTGGTGCAGTAAAAAAAGGTCTTTTCGCAGACAACTTGGGAATTTATGTCGATTTAAGCTTTACCAATTTGCAGCGGGCTGGTAGCGAGGATTTGTGGCTGGCAATTTTTGCTTACGGGCTGCAACTTTATCTCGATTTTAGCGGCTATGTTGACATGGCGCGCGGTACTGCTTTGCTGCTGGGTTGGTATTTGCCACCGAATTTTGATTTCCCTTATTTTAGTGCTAGTATCGCTGATTTTTGGCGGCGCTGGCACATGACTTTAGGCGATTGGCTGCGGAATTATTTGTATTTTCCTTTGGGGGGTTCGCGCGTCGGTTTGTGGCGCACTTGTCTGAATTTGTCGATCGTCATGGTAATTGCGGGAATTTGGCACGGGGCGGCTTGGGGATTCGTTGTGTGGGGGGGTTTGCACGGTTTGGCTTTGGCGGTTCACCGAGTCACAGATGTGGTTTTCAAGCACTTGCGGCTGGGGTTTTTATGGGAAAATCCGATCGGCATTGCGATCGGTTGGCTGTTGACTCAAACAATGGTTTTTAGTAGTTGGATATTTTTCCGCCTTCCCGATTTGAAGGATTCAGGATGGGCGATTTCGCATTTGTGGGGACATACTGCTGACGCACAGTTTGCTAATAAGGTTTATGCTGAAGCTTTGGGTTTGGAAAGAGCGCAGTTGAGTTGGATTTTGGCGGCTTTGGCTGCGGTGATGCTGGGGAATTATGCGTTGAGTCGGGGTTTGAAATTGGAGTTAAATTGGCCCGTGAAATTGGTGTTAGTACCGCTTTGTTTGTATGCAGTTTGGGTGTTGGCACCAGAGGGCGGTTTGCCTTATATCTATTTTGATTTTTAGGGTATTATTTGATTGCCATTTTATATCAATTCCGGCTGCGCCGGAATGATATAGAGGAGACGGCAGTGCCGTTTCCCTACCGTGGTTTATTGTAGGGACACGGCACTGCCGTCTCCTCCGCTTATATCATTCCGATGAAGAGTAGATTTGATATGATTCCCCAGTTTTGGTGCGCAATGTGCACCTTACAACTGATACGAACACCAGTCACTCCAGCTACCGACATAAAGTTTAGCATCGGGAATTCCGGCGATTTCTAAAGAGAGTAAATTGACGCAAGCTGTCACCCCAGAACCGCAGTAAACGATAATTTCTGCTGCTGTTTCTAATTGTGCCCACCGTTGTTTTTGCTCGGAGGTCGATCGTACTTTTCCAGTTTCATCCGTCACATCTTGCCAAGGATAGTTAACCGCACCCGGAATGTGACCTGCAATGGGGTCGATCGGCTCCCGCACACCTGCGTATCTCTCGCTCTCCCGCGAATCAATCAAAACCGCTCCCGCCAAGTCTTTTCGCTCTTTTACCGTCTCAATATCTACAACCAAGTCCGGCTGCAATTGGGCTACAAATTCACCCTCACGGGGCTGCGGAAAAGTATTTGTTACCGGATATCCGGCTGCTTTCCAGGCACTGAAACCACCGTCTAACAAAGCAACTTTGCTGTGTCCCATATATCGCAGCAGCCACCACAAACGAGCCGCAAAAGCCAGTCGCGAATCGTCATAAGCCACGACTAAAGTTTCTGGTGAATTAATGCCGATCGCGCTCAATTTCTCAGCTAATTCTCCCGTATTTGGCAGCGGATGTCTGCCGCCGTATTTGCCAACTGCGCTCGCGAGGTCGCGGTTTAAATCTAAATAGAAAGCTCCGGGAATGTGACTTTCTTGATATTGTTTTTGTCCCGATTCTGGGTCGGTAAGGGAAAACCGACAGTCGATAATTACAACTTGCGAATTTTTGGTATGGGCGGCCAACCATTCAGGAGAAACGATTAAATTGCTCTTATTCATAACTATTTAAGTCTGTGTTTTAACATCTACATTATTGGACGCATAAAGACTAAAGAAACCGGGTTTTTTAGGGTTTCTGGGGCTGTAACGAAGGATTTTCGTAAAAACCCGGTTTCTCGCCACCCGTCGAACTAATTTATCGAGAAGGAGTTGCTTTCTCAGGTTCGACTTTTTCGGAATTAGATTTTTTAGGAGTTGCTTTTTCGGGTTCTGCCTTTTCGGAATCAGATTTTTTACGAGTTGCTTTTTCCGAAGTTTCTTTCTCGGAATCAGATTTTTTACGAGTTGCTTTTTCCGGTTCTGCTGTTTCGGCTGTTGCGGGAGTTGGACTTGGCGGCGGGGGATTTACTGCTGATTCTTGAGCGTAAAGCAGATATTTCTGATACTCGATCGTTTTTGTCTGAGCTAGTTGATGGTTGGGGCTAGACACGGGTACTCTTCTCATCAACGATACCGCTTCTTGCCAGCGATCGACAACTGTAGCCCAATCTTCCTTCGTTTTTGCCGATTGCCCTAATTCTGCTGCTTTGACTGCGCTGTTAACCGCCTCTCGAAAAGTATCCGGCGCAGTTGCGCTCATCGCTGTTTCATTGGGATTATTCCCCGCAGTTGCTGTCGGATCGTTCAAAATTTTACCCACAAACGCCACCACGGCGATCGCCAACATACCCGTCACCAGCCCGACGACAATAAAAGTCGATCGCAACCGCTTCTCGAATGCAGCAAATTCCGGCGATTTCTCCGACTGATCCTCAATATTGCTCTCTATCTCGGCGCGCGAGTCCGTATTAGCAACCGCAGTATTTGGCACAGATTCTGCCGCCAAGCTCTGCGGTTCCAAAGTGCTGGTCTCGACACTAAACTCCTGACTCCAAGCAGCAGCAACTTCACCGCTTTTTCGACCTTCAACCTTCACTTTGCGAATCAAATCAGGCTGTAAATTTGTCAGTTGACTGCGGACAAAATCAACTAATGTATCTTCTCTCGGTACTTGCTCGGCCTCAAGAATTACATCCAAACAGTCGCCGTCGAGATTCGCGGAAGCTGCGATCCCTTCAGATTGCAACTGGCTGCTGAGCCAAGATGCGATCGCAGCGGCGAGATTTCCCTGCTTGGCAAGTTCCTGAAAATTAAGCTCTGTCATCGCTGGACACCTGATAATGCAGAAGGTAGAAGGCAGAAGGAATGAAGAAAAAGTCAGAAATATTTTTTTGAGTTGAAAACACCATAACTGAAATTCAACGAATAGTATAATATATCTCGGCAAATTCAAGCTGAGTTGTGCAAATTATCATTCTCGATCCTCCTCAAATCCCTTGGGGAAGGACTAAAGTCCTGACTACAAACCGAACTCAGGTTTGTAGTCAGGACTTCAGTCCTTCGCCCGATCGCCCGGATTCGAGATTTGAGATCGAAAAATTGTGCGATCGCAGTGCCAGCGACGGACAGCGAGTGATATCATCAGTTAGTCAATATTCAAGTTTTTATAGCAAATAACTCGATCGCACAATGATAGCAATAGCAATTTTAGCTGCTGGACGCGGCACGCGCATGAAATCTGACTTGCCCAAAGTTCTACACGAATTGGGCGGTAGAACGCTAGTCGAGCGAGTCCTCCAAAGTTGTCAACAAATTCACATTTCTCGGCGAATTGTGATTGTCGGCTATCGAGGCGAACTCGTTAAAGAATCCCTGATTGGAACTAAAGAAATACCGAACAATCCTGAGTTTCCTTCCCTAGAATTTGTCGAACAAACCGAACAATTGGGAACAGGTCACGCCATCCAGCAATTGCTACCTCACCTACAGGGATTTCAAGGAGATTTGCTGGTGCTAAATGGGGATGTACCTTTGCTCAGAGCAGAAACTATCAAACAATTAATAGCAATTCACCAACAACACAAAAACTCTGCTACTTTATTGACAGCTAATTTGCCGAATCCTCAAGGATACGGTCGAGTATTTACAGATAGTCAAAACTTAGTCGAGCAAATTGTAGAAGATCGTGATTGCAGCTCATCTCAAAAGCAAAATCACCGAATCAATGCAGGTGTTTACTGTTTTCATTGGCCGGATTTAGAGAAGATTTTGCCAGACTTGAAGGCAGACAACGACCAAAAAGAATATTACCTAACTGATACGGTAAATTTTCTCAACCCGGTGATGGCCGTGGATGTTGAAGATTATCAAGAAATATTGGGAATTAACGATCGCAAACATTTAGCCACAGCTTCTGATATTTTGCAAGCGCGAATCAAGGATAAGTGGATGACGGCGGGAGTGACGCTCATAGATCCCAACAGCATCACGATCGACGATACCGTAGAGTTGCAGCCAGATGTGATAATTGAACCGCAAACGCACCTGCGGGGCAAAACTTCGATCGCCTCTATGAGTCGCATCGGGCCCGGTAGTTTGATCGAAAACAGTCAAATTGGCGAAAATGTGACAGTGCTTTATTCCGTAATTTCTGAGAGTATTGTGGCGGAAAATTCGCGGATTGGCCCCTACGCGCATCTGCGGGGACACGCAGCAATTGGGGCGAACTGTCGCGTCGGTAATTTTGTGGAATTGAAAAATACTCAAATAGGCGATCGAACTAACGTCGCTCACTTGTCTTATTTAGGCGACGCGACTTTGGGAGAAAAAGTCAACATCGGTGCTGGGACAATTACCGCCAATTATGACGGAGTGAACAAGCACAAAACTGTCATAGGCGATCGCACCAAAATCGGTGCAAACAGCGTGCTGGTTGCACCGATAACTTTGGCGAAAGATGTCACTGTAGCCGCAGGTTCTGCGGTTACAGAAGATGTGCCGGATGATTGTTTAGTTATTGCGCGATCGCGGCAAGTTGTCAAACCGGGTTGGAAGTTGAAAGCACCAAAAAAGTGAACGATTGTTCACTTTTTAGATGATGAATCGGACACCGCGAGTGCCTTTGTCCCTACCCGATTAATTGTAGGGAAACGGCACGTCGCGGTGTCCTGACTGTGGGTAACTCGCGATCGAGTCCCGATCGACAAACACCTTAGCTCGATCGCGCGTGCAGATAGTTGTTAATCGCTTTGGCGATTTCTACTTGCTTGTAGGGGCTCATGGTGCTGGGCAGGGATATGCGAGAACCTCCGCCAACTAACAGTCTGACTTCGTACCAAGTGTCGTTATCCCGATCTTTTGTTCGCTCGACTTCTACCCCGTAAATCTCGCACAGAGAGTGTTTAATTACCTTACGCGGCAACAAACCGCGCTGTTTAACACTCAAGGTGTTTAAAGTTCCATCAAAGCTGTATTTTTCGTCATTTCCCAACACGATAGCTCCGGCTGCTGCGAGCAACAATATCCCTCCTGTCCATCCAAACCAGCGATCGTCTTGACTTAAGCGCAGCAATCGCTCTTGTCCATTTTTAACAAAAGAATTGATGTCAGAAGCAACAGCGTCCTTATGCCCCCAGTTAGTCGAGTTAGCAGTGAAAGCAACATTGCCAACAGAAGTCAAAAGTACAACTCTGCTTTTATAGCCGCACCTTTCAACTTTAGCTCCCTGCAAAGCAGCCAGCTTAATTTCTTGGGTGTTCGATCCCAGTAAGTTCGATCGCACCAACTGGCAACTTCCTTGTTTTGCCTGCAATCGCTGGCAGTTCAAAGTTGCTGCATGATAGTCAAAAGTCAGCGAAATTAGTCCAAATGCCATTAATAAACAACTAGGAAGCCAAAAATCAAATATGCTATGAGTCTGAATTATTAGTTCAGTTGTCGTATGCTTGATTATTTTCATTTACTTCACCCTTTGATTCGTAAAATGATGCTACAGATCGAGTCCAGCTTTTTAGCGAGATTAGCCGAATTGTTAAGTTATATTATTTGAAATTATCCTATGTCATTACCCTTTTTATCTTAGCAATACACTAACACTAAAGTATCTCGCAGACAACAAGTGTTGCGAGTTGAGCTGCGGCTGCGTTTGAGATAGATTTCCGCCATCAATCATTAATTATTGACTGTGGCGATCGCCCGTCGAGATACCCGCAAATCCCCAGGGTTTTACAGTGTTTAAGCGCAGCAGCCGAGCTTTACACAATCTTCACAATCGACGGCTCATAGAGATAATTCGAGCGATCGCGAAACAGGTTTTTAGGAAAGAGTAACCAAAGGGCGGTTAGGGAGTATCTTGATCGGCGTGCGATCGGCGTGCGAGGAAGCTGCGAATCAAATCAGCCATTTCTTCTTGCTCTTCCTGATTCCAGTTACCGCCTAAAGATAGGCGATCGCATTCATTGATTAGCAAACGCACCTCGCAGTATAATTTATCGCTTTCGCTGTCTTTTGGTTCTTCTAATTCGACTTCAGAAATTCTGATGGTTAATTAAGCTGCATTAACATTAATCGCCACCGCCACCGCCACCGCCACCGCCACCGCTATCGCCACCACCACCGTAGCTTCCACCACCACCACCGTAGCTTCCACCACCACCGTAGCTTCCACTATCGCTACTACTACTACTAGGCTCTGTGTAAGTTGTAACCACTGTTTTTTCATCGTAATAACCGCAACTATCACAGTGACAAATAACTTTATTCTCTCCGTGATTACTTCTGGTTGGTGAAGAGATTACTTTCGTCTTCCTGATTAGCTTTGGCTTTTTGCAGCTAGGACATTTTTTGCTAAAGAACGACCAAGCTTTCATTACAAAAAACACAGTTATCCATATCGGTGATGTGATTACTATGAGTGCGATCGATCCTAGTATGAATCCGAAAAATCCTCCTAGTGGCGTCGAACCGTCTATTATGAAACCACCTCTCGGCTGCGGAGATGGAGTTGACAACTGAAGAATGCCTGTAGGAAATGTAACTTGAACCTCTAATTCTTGCTTTGGCGGTAGTGCTTGTTTCCCTGTGAATACAAAGGTTTGACCATCCACTTGACGCACTGCTGTCGGTATGCCAAAGCTTTTGAAGGAAGAGACTTTCGCTGCTAAAACATCCGGTAGTTTTACCGTGACTTGGCTGGCATTAATCGGCGATTTGCGATCGGGCCAAAGGGCTTTCCAATAAACTTGAGTATTTTGACCATTAACCTGCAATCCACCTACCACGCGATATTTGACAACAAAAGTATGTGACTCTGGTGGTTTCAATTCATGTTGCCAGCGAATCCAAAGTTGATTATTTTCAATCCCAGTTGTACTAGGAATTATTTGATTATTTTCTGCAACTGTTACATCTTTAATTTCATGAAGTTTATCTAAAGGGATATAGCGAGACCGTTGATTGGGGTAGTTTCCTGTAAACACATATTTTTGCGTTTCCGTAACTAACATATCTCCGTTTGTTTGAACGTCGATATTGACGTTAATATTTTCCCAGTAAAATGGTGCTGCTTGGGCGGCTACATGAGTCACTGTGACGAAAAACAGGCTCAATGAAGCAACTAACAAAAAAACAATTTTTTTGAACAAACGTTTATTCATATTTCCTCTTTAGATGTCCGATCGCTTGATGGATACCCAGAAACCGGGTTTTTTACCGAATCTGGGGGTTGCAACCCGTCTTTTTGTAAAAAACCAGATTTCTTTAGTCGGAGTGCGTCCAAGACTGAATCTAAATCTCACTTTCCCAGCATTCCCCAATAAGCTATACTGTAAAGTTGCAAAGCCTGCGTAGCTTCCTCGTCATAGCCTTGAGCTTTGAACAAAACCTCGGCTTCTTTGAGATAGCCCATTGCTTCTTCTTTATTATTTGTTTTGTCTTGAACAATCAAAGCTAATCCCAATTTCATATGAGCATCAGCATCATTAGAATCACTTTCAATCGCAGTTTTCCAGTGAGCAATTTCCTCTTCTACAGTCTCCCATTTAAGTTCGTTAGAGTTTTCTGTGGGAAAGTCGTCAAGACCGTAATTTCTAATATTTAGAAATGCCGCAATGACTTCTGCTGTTTTGTGCTTGCTTCCCAAACCAGTGCTGAAACTAGAAGTTAGAGGAACACGTCGCTTACCTGAGTCCAACACCAGACAGACACGATAGGTATTGCTCTCACTACTCGACATCTGCTGTATTTCCACGCCTGAAATATCTTGAAGCAGGTGTTTGATAAGTTTCTTTTTGGCAATGAGTGGTTTATGCCGATTGATAGTCATATGACCGAGATTTTTATCAAATGCAATGGTCTCTATCTCGACAAATATCACCAACAGCAGGCCAATGACAGCAAATAAATAAAGGAAAAAACTGCCAGAAGACAAACCTCCAAATACGCCGACTAATAAAAAACTCCCCCCAACAAGTAGCTGTATCCAAAATGCAGACATTTCTACGAATTCTAGTTTGTCTGATGTCTGTTTCATGATTTTATGTTTAATGAATTTTAAGTGAATGCGGACGTAGATTATTTAGCCTTTGCTTGGACGATCGCCTTTTTGGTATCCTCAACACCCTTGGCTGCCTCAACATCGCCGGGATTCGCTTGTACAGCTCTGTTAAAATTGATTAAAGCTGTTTGATAATCTCCCTTTTTGTAGGCTATTTTTCCAAGCTGCATCGATTGATTGAAGTCATATAGTTGACCGCCAACAGTACCAAAACTAGGCTCGATACTTGTTGGTGTTTCTGAAACTTGAGGAGATGGTTCAGAAGTAGGAAATTGCTCTTGACTTGGTGATGCACCAGCGTTGAAATCCGAAGGAAAAGAAGAGGGCGATTGCTCGCTAGCTCCCGGCTGTAACATACCAAGAGCCGGCCCAAAAGAACTTGCAAGATTTGAGACGAACTGGAAGGCTGCAAATAAATACATTGGCACTACAAGAAGTTGCATGAAAAATGTCTTTCTGATTTTGGGATTGCTCCAATTCTTTATATAAAAAAACAATCCAGCAAAGGGAACCAGCAAGTAAAGCACTCCCCAAAGATATTCTTCTCGAAAAGCTTGAGTTAATCCCCAGATATTACCAACAATACTTAAAACAACACCGAGGGCGAAAAATAAGCCGATCGCAATTCCAGGCATTTTCTATTTCTCCGTTAATGTATAGTTAGTTTGCCAACTGTAAAGGTAAGGATTAAAAAGCATTTTCAACCCAAAACTCTTTTGGCTGTTTGCTGTGTTAAGAATAGATTAGCGGTGAATCCAGTCCGATGGCGCACAGCGAATGTTAGGATTTTGGTTAGGAATTTGACTAGGAACTCGATCGCCACTGTCGCAAATGACATTCTCCACCCCCGAACCAACCGAAGAACCATTTGCACGGGCCAGCAACGGCTGGGACATCCACAGGCTTTACAGCGACTTGGCAAATGCCAAACAAGAATTCGCCCCTCACACCAGAAGAGGGCTGACACCCGTAGAAAAACGGCATCTCTGCGGCTTGCTGTGCGGCTACAGCCCCGCCGAAATTTCGATATTGCTCAACAAACAAACCAAAGGCGTCGAAGTTGATTTGTCAAAAACTTTGTATCGGTACGTAGAACTATTGACAAATAAGCCCAGAAATGCTCTTAAAAATTGGCGAGATGCGATCGACTGGCTGGAAATAGCGGGGTATAAAACGCAGCCAAAAACCTCAGCCGGCGCAGTCTTAAAAACCACACTCCACCATTCAGACAGGATTTTATCTGCCGCCATCAGTCCCGACGGACAATACCTCGCAACGGGCTCTGACGACAGTACAGTAAAAGTTTGGAGTTTGCAGGGCGGCGAATTGCTGCGGACAATTTCGGGACATTCAACAGCCGTATTGCTAGTTGCTTTCAGCCCAGCCAGCAAAACGCTGCTGACACGATCGCGCGGGGGGAGTGTCAAACTCTGGAACTTGCAAAACGGCGAATTGCTGAAGCGTTTGGCAGACGTACACCGCCACGAATCCGTCGCTGTGAGCGCCGATTGGCAAATTTTGGCGATCGGCACCACCAAAGGCACGATCGAGCTTCAGCACCTAAATAGTGGACAATTGCTGCAAGTTTTGTCAGGCTATCAAGGCGATGACATAAGTGCGATCGCCCTGAGTCCAAATGGCAAAATGCTAGTAGCCAGCGGGCTAAATGCAGCCAGCGGTTTCTGTCGCGCCACAGTCACTTTGTGGGAACTCCCAAGCGGCGAAGTACGGCGAACATTTGGTAGCGAAAATTATGTAGCGATTTCTCCCGACAGCCAAATTCTAGTCAGTCACGGCGGCAAAATTATCAAACTGTGGAATTTGGAAACAGGCGAATTATTGCATTCGCTGCAAACAGGAATTCGGATTACTTCAGCAGCAGCAATTAGCCCCGATGGGAAATATTTTGCTCTCGGCTGTTTTGACGGTACTGTCAGAATTTGGAATTTTGGCGGGGAGTTGCTGCACGCTTTGGAAGGACATTCGAGTCCGGTTTCCGCATTGGCGATCGGGCTTTTGGGCGAAACTTTAGTTAGCGGCGGGGAGAATGGTACTGTTAAACTTTGGCAAATGCGGATTTAAGCACTGGATTGGATATAACCATCGCCCGATCGGGCGGTGGAGGACACTCAAGATGCCCATTAGTGTCAACTTAAGCCTGAAAGTCTTGATAAATCTCGTTTTTCCCTAAGTCTAGATCCCCCTAAATCCCCCTTAAGAAGCAGGGTGGATTAATTGTCGAGAGGTTAAATCAAAGCTATGAAGGCTATTGACCAACATTATGCAAGGCACTTAACAGGTTTATCTAGACTAGATAAATCAAAAAGTAACTCACTCAAATCTTTAACTTGATTAGCCAT